>NZ_JBIBYN010000001.1:733474-908036 GCF_043083325.1 Streptomyces sp. NPDC014734
CGGGGGGGGGGGGGGGGGGGGGGGGGCGGCCCCCCCCCCCCCCGCCCCGGCGGGCGGGGGGGGGGGGGGGGGGGGGGGGGGGGCCCCCCGCGCCGGCCCCCCCCCCCCCCCCCCCCCCCGGGTCGCGGGTCACGGGAAGCGGACATAGCCTCGCAGACGTGACACCGTTCCCCGTGGATCTGATTCTCCCGGTGGCGGTCCTCGGCGGCACCGCGGCGGCCGCCGGCTACGCGTGCGCCAAGCGCCGGAGGCGAGCCACCACTCGCACCACGCCCGGCAGAACAGCCGGAAAACCTGACGAACGCCCCTGTCGCGAGCACTCCTGTCACGAGCAGTCCCGTCGCGAGCACTGCCGTCACGACCAACCCCGTCACGACCAGCCCCGTCACGAGCGGCCTCGTCAGGAACGATCCCGTCAGGAGCACGTCCGGCGCGGACGCCGGCGCCCGCGCCCCGGCCGATGAGCCCACCCACCGCCGAACCCACCCCCGATGGGCCTGCCGCCGACGGACCCGCTGTCGATCGGCCTGCTGTCGACCCGCCCGGCCGGGCGCACCGGCAATCCGGTCCCGGCACGATCCGGACACGATCCGAACGAGAGGGCGCTCCGGGCCCGCGCCGAGGCCGACGGGCCGCTCAGTACATGCTCAGCAGCTGCTCCACCGTGGGCTCGACGGCCGGCTCCCCGTCGGGAAGCGCCAGCTCGAACCAGACCGTCTTGCCGCGCGGCGTGCGCCGGGAACCCCAGCCCGCGCTCAGCATCCCGACCAGTTGCAGCCCGCGCCCGCCCTCGTCGGTGTCACGGGCCCGCCGTCGCCGCGGCTGGACGAGGCCCGAGTCCCACACCTCGCACACGAGCGTGCGGTCGCGCAGCAGCCGGAGCCTGGTCTCGCCCTCCCCGTACCGCAGGGCGTTGGTGACCAGTTCGCTGACCAGCAGCTCCGTGGTGTCCACCAGCTCACCGAGGCCCCAGTCGAGCAGTTGGTCGCGGGCCAGTTCCCTGGCGCGGCCGACGGAGCGGGGTTCGCGGGGCAGCCGCCAGTCGCCGACGGCGTCGACCGGGAGGCCTCGTATACGGGCCATGAGCAGGGCGATGTCATCCTCGCCGTGCCGGGTGTCGAGGCTGGTCAGCACGTGGTCGCAGACGTCCTCCAGCGGCCGTTCCGGTTCGACGAGCGCGTCGCGCAGGGCCTTGAACCCCTCGTCGAGCGGATGGTCGCGGGACTCGACGAGGCCGTCCGTGTAGAGGGCGAGCAGGGCCCCCTCCTTCAGTTCGACCTCGACCTCCTCGAAGGGCTCGCCGCCGACGCCGAGCGGCATCCCGGGCGGGACGTCGAGCAGCACTGCCCGCTGCCCCGGCTCGACCACGGCCGGGGGGAGGTGCCCGGCGTTGGCGAAGGTGCACCGGCGGGTGACCGGGTCGTAGACCGCGTACACGCAGGTCGCCAGGTACACCTCGGAGAGGTCCGCCTCGCCGGACTTCCGGGCGGCCCGCGAGGGCCACCGGGCACCGCCCGGGGAGCCCTTCGGGAGGGAGTCCGCGCTGCCACCCGGCGCGCCCAGCCCACGGGCCACCTCGTCGAGCGTGGCGAGCACCTCGGCGGGCTCCAGGTCGAGCAGGGCCAACGTCCGTACCGCGGTGCGCAGTTCACCCATGGCCACGGCGGCGCGCAGACCGCGCCCCATGACGTCGCCGACGACGAGTGCGGTGCGGTGGCCGGGCAGCTCGATCACGTCGAACCAGTCGCCGCCCACCTCGGTGGCCGTGTTGCCGGGGAGGTAGCGGCAGGCGATGTCGAGTCCGGCGGCCTCCGGGGCGCCGGGCGGCAGCAGGCTGCGCTGGAGGATCAGCGCGCGTTCGTGCTCGCGCCGGTAGAGGCGGGCGTTGTCGATGCAGACCGCGGCGCGGGCGGCGAGTTCGGTGGCCAGCCCCCGGTCGCGCTCGCCGAAGGGCTCGCTGCCCTTGGTGCGGGAGAACTGGACGAGGCCGACCACCATGTCGTGGGCGACCATCGGTACGGCCAGGGTCGACTGGACGAAACCCCGGTCGTCCCCGGGCACGACCTCGACGTTCCCGGTGCGCAGCGCGACGGCGCACGGCGAGCCGTACGGGAACCGGTGCACGGCGCCGAGCGCCGGCGGGCCGGTGTCGCGGGCGGCGAGGTTTGCCGCGGTGACGCCCGGGGCATCCGAGACGGCACTGGCGAGGGCGACGCGACGCAGTTCGGCGGAGCCGCCGACGGACTCCTGGCGGAGCGAGTCCCAGCTTCCGGGCGAGGCTTCGTCGCCGGTGAGCAGCCCCTGGTAGAGGTCGACGGAGGCGAGGTCGCAGAAGCCGGGAACGGCGACGTCGAGGAGCTCGCGGGCGGTGGTCTCCAGGTCGAGGGTGGTGCCGATGCGGGCACCGGCCTCGTTGAGCAGGGCGAGGTTGCGGCGCGCGCTGGCGGCTTCGCGGGCGGCGATGTGGCGCCGGGTCACGTCGGTGGCCAGTCCGGCGATGCCGACGGGCCGGCCCGATCCGCTGTGCACCCGGTAGAGGTTCATGGACCAGTGCCGGCGGTCCGGGTCGCCGGGGGCGTGGCCGACGAGCTGGAGGTCGGTGACGGACGTACCGGTCTCCAGCACCCGCCGCAGAGTGGCGGTGAGGCGGGCCGCCTCGGCGGGGGGAAGGTAGTCGTCGACCGTGCGGCCGCGGTGGTCGTCGGCCCTTCCGCCGAAGACGGTGGCGAAGCGCTCGTTGGCGCGCACCACCGCGAGGTCCGTACCGAACAGCACGAAGCCGAAGGGCGATTGGCCGAATATGGCCTGTGATGCGGCGATGTCCGTCTCGATGCGGTGCAGTGCGCGGACGTCCACGACGATGCAGAGCGCGGCCCGCTCCCCGGTCTTCGTCTCACTCGGCATCACATAGAGTTCGGCGGCCCCGCGCACTGCCCGTTCCCCCGGGATCCGGAAGGGGACGAGGCCCGTCCACTCCCTGCCGTCGAGGATCTCGGCGACCCGGCGGTGGCCGTTGCGGCGAAGTTCCGCGGGCATGAACGCCTCGACCGGATCCATGCCCACCGCGACATCCGCGGCCAGGCCGAACAGATCCGCCGCCCGTCGGCTCCACTGCTCGATCAGGCCGTCGGGGCCGATCGAGAAGGAGGCGACCCTGATGTAGTCATAGATCGAGCCGGGCGGACTGCTCTGCCACACGATGCCGCCCGCCGTCCCAGGTATTTCGCTCACGCGACCGTCCCCTCCAGCTCACACACCGGACCGGTCCTGCCCGCAGTATTCAGCACTACGGCCCCGACCGACACGGCGTTCACGATCACAGCACGGTCTCAGTCCCTTTCGGACAGGTTCTGTCCGACCTCCGGTGATCGTCGTCCCACCCCACTCCTAACCAGGCAGAGCCAGCTCGAACCACACGGTCTTGCCGCTCTTTCCGCGCCTCGTCCCCCAGCGCCGGGCGGAGCACGCCACCAGTTGCAGCCCCCTGCCGCCCTCGTCGTCGGGACCGGCCGCGCGTTCGGTGGGCGGATCCGGAAGCGGATCTGAGACTTCCACGAGCAATCCGGGGTAGGCGGAAGGCATGTCGCCATTGGGATGGGGGCGTTGCAGCCGCACCCCGATGGGGCCCGATGTGTACCGCATGGAGTTGGTCACCAACTCGCTGACCAGCAGAACCGTCATGTCCCCCAGGTCCGCGTCGAGCCCCCAGCCGCGCAACGTCTCGTGGACCGCCTGCCGCGCGGTGCGCACCGCGCCGGGCTCGGCGGGAAAGGTCCACTCGGCGCAGTCGCCTTCGCCGTCGATCACGCCGACCACTTCCCAAGACCAGCAACGGGGACGTCCTGTTTACGCGAGCTAATCAGCACATACCCGATAATCAGGACTAAGTATCGTCGGGATCGACACGTGGGGCGTACGGGTGTATGACCATGCACACGAACAGATGTACGCCGAGAGAGGGGCGCACAGGACACGTGCCGCGCGCCGTGACGGCGGGCGACGACACCACCCACCCTCGGCCCCGCGCCCGCGGCGCACGCCGCGGGGGCCACCACCATCGGCGCACACCACACTGCCCGACTCCGTCGGCACCCGCCATGCCGCGTTCCGGCAGCGCGGGACAGAACTCACCGCGATCCGGCGGCGCGGAACGGAACTCACCGCAGAACCGGTCCCACGCGGCGCCCCGACGCGTCAGACGTCGGCGGGGTCGCCGTCCGGAAGACGCCTCATGGCCTCCGCGACCGCCGGCAGATCCTGCTCCAGCCAGTCGACAACGTCGATCTCATCGGGCCCGAGCCAGCGCAGTTGGTCATGATCCTCAAGCGGCGCGGGCACGCCGGACACCAGTCGCGCCGTCCACACCCGGAGCACGTACCCGGGTTTCAACGGCCACTCACCGGGAATCCGCGCCAGCGGCGCCACCTCCACGCCGAGCTCCTCGCGGAGTTCGCGCACGAGCGCCTGCTCGTCGCTCTCCCCCGGCTCCACCTTCCCGCCCGGCAGTTCCCATCGTCCGGCCAGCTCCGGCGGGGCACTACGGCGCGCGGCCAGCAGCCGCCCCCGGTCGTACACGGCTCCGGCCACCACCACGCGATCGTTCATGAACCGGAGCGTAACCCCCCGCGGCGCTTCACTCCCCACACGGCATTTCGCTCCCCCACGGGGGCTTCACTCCCCCGAGGCGCTTTCCCGCGCCACGGGAGCACGCCCTACGGCCGCCCGCGCTGCCCGATGCGCTCCACCCAGTAGAGCTGCTCATGGCCGTGGACTTCCAGCTTGTCGGCGATCTCCTGAGCCTCACCGCGCGTGGCATATCTGCCGACGCGATAGCTCTTGCCGTTGTCGTCCCGCCTTATCACCAGCCAAGGGAGTTCGGCGCCGCTGTCGGTCATCGCACCCCTTCCGAGCATCGCGCCCCTCCCTCGAACGATGTGCAGGTCTTTGAGGAACCCCAGGGAACCGCAGTACGCATATGCCGGAGCCTACGCCAGACCTTTACTCAACGAATACGCAATTACACAAAGAGATACCGATCCGGCCAAGAGAAAGGGCGCATCCTCCCGGATGCGCCCCCTCACCCCTCATCCCTCATCCCTCACCCCGCGTTCACCACCGCCCGCCCACCGTTCCGGGACCGAATTCCCGGGACATGACAAGAGGGCGCAACGACGACCGCCGCCGCTCACGGCCCCCGGCCCGCCGCCGGGGCGGCGGGCCCCACCCCGCGCGGACCCTTCACCTGACCGGCAGGTGGTACGCGACACGGAAGCGGTCGGCGGGCACCACCACATCCGCCGTCTCGACCGCGCGGCCCGACGCGTAGTACGTACGCTCGATCACCATCACCACATGACCGGGAACCCCGCCGAGCGCCAGGAGCTCCTCCGCCAGCCCCGGACGCGCGCCGACCTGTTCGGCCACGTTGTCCACGACGACATCGATGGCAGCCATCCGCTCGACCACCCCGCAGCCACCCAGCGGCCCCTCCTCCGGCAGCATCACCGGCGTACGCCCGGTCACCGCGAGGGGCTCCCAGGAGGTGGAGAGCATCATCGCCTCCCCCGCCTCCCGGAAGGTGTACTTCGTCCGCATCACCCGGTCGCCCGGCTCGATGCCCAGGCGCTCCGCCACGGCGACGCTCGCGGCCTCCTGCTCGCTGCGGGACTCCCACGTCCCGCGCACCCCCTCCGCCGTCTGCTCCTGACGGAACGGACTGGCCCCCGACCCCGGCCGGTATCCGGAACGAGCGATCCGGCGCGGGACGGGACGCTCCCTCACATACGTACCGGAACCGGAGCGCCCCTCGACCAGGCCCTCGGCCATCAGCACCTTGCGCGCCTCCAGCGCGACGGTGTCCGAGACTCCGTATTCCTCGCGGATACGGGCCTGCGACGGCAGGCGCGTGCGCGGCGGCAGCGAACCATTGACGATCTTCTCTCTCAGATCGCCCGCAACACGCAAATAGGCGGGCTGCTCACCGAAAGTCACAGGCCACTCCCAACAGGTTGACAGTCTGCAACAGACTGACAACGGTCGGTTGTGCATCGCAAGCACGGGCCAAAGTTTCACCTGAAGTGATGACTTCGGCCGTTCCCGCGCATGTCCACCCCCTTCCGCAGGAATGAACCGGCCATGCGTCCAGACCCCGCACATCCGAACCCGGGCGCAGCCGCACCTCAAACGGCCGCGCCCCGTCCCCTCCCGCACCACAGGCGACCGCGCCCCGTACCCCGCGCCCTCCGGTTCCGCCGCTCCCCACTCCGCCGCCCTCCACCCCTCGCCCCCACACCCCCACCGCTCCCCCGCTGCCGCGCGCCCGCGGACGGCCGAGGGGCGGCCACCGAAGTCGCCGCGGCTGATCCGCACACCGGTGTCGATGACGCAGGCGGTGACGCCCTCGCCCGCCTTGTCGGGATAGCCGTGACCCTGGTTCGACGGGAGAGACTTCCTGGTCGATCCGATCCAGGCCCCGCGAGGGCGGCGAGGGCTGGGTTCCGGTGACGGTGAAGGTCCGGTTCCGCACGACGGGCACGACGGGCACGACGGGCACGACGGGCACGACGGGCACGACGGGCACGACGGCAGGATCGGCGGCGAACCTCTTCGCCCGCGCCTCGGAGAGTTCGGCCGCGTATCCGTCGAGGGTCGCGGGACACGGAGGGGGGAGCGGGACGAACAGAACCGGACGAACCGGTCCCGGATCATGCCGAACAGGTCCATTCACGCCACGCACACGACACGTCAAATCATGAGCATGCCAATCAACCGTTTCCGGATCTCCACCGTCCACGGCCCGTTCGACGGCGAAGGATCGGCCGATCCCTGGCCGTCGCACAAGGGTCCCTTGAGGCGTGCCATACCTTTGACATTCGCCCGCCATACGTCTGACATCCTGTCGGGCATGGCCACCTACGTCTGCCCGCAGGACGGGACCCGCGCCGAAACCACCGCCCTCACCTGGTGTTGCCCCCTCTGTCGCGGCCCCTGGGATCTCGACTTCGAGGTCTGCGGACCGCTCGTGCCCGACTCCCTGCCCGGCCGCGTCAATTCACTGTGGCGTTACGAGGAGGCGCTGCCTCTCGGCTCGCCGACGACCACCCTCGGCGAGGGGCGCACCCCGCTCGTCCCCCTCACCGCGACGGTGTCGGCCAAGCTCGATTTCCTGATGCCGACGCTGTCGTTCAAGGACCGCGGCGCGGTCATGCTCGCGGAACTCGCCCGGCGGCTGGGCCCCGAGCGCGTGGTGGCGGACAGCAGCGGCAACGCGGGCACGGCGGTGGCCGCCTACTGCGCCCGTGCCTCGCTCCCCTGCACCGTGTACGTCCCCGAGGGCACGTCCCCGAAGAAGACCGAGCAGATCCGCGCCCACGGCGCCCGGCTGGAAATCGTCCCCGGTGACCGCGAGGCGACCGCGCGGGCGGCCCGTGCCGCCGCCGATGCCCCCGGCACCTTCTATGCCTCCCACGTCTTCAACCCGTACTTCCTGCACGGGACGAAGACCTATGTGTACGAGCTGTGGGAGGACCTCGGCGGCCGGCTCCCGGACGCCATCGCCGTGCCGGTCGGCAACGGCACCCTCCTTCTCGGCGCGGCCCTGGCCACCGCCGAACTCCATGCCCAGGGGCTGATCGACAGGCGTCCGGAACTCCTCGCCGTACAGGCGGCGGCCGTGTCGCCGCTGGCCGCCGCCTTCCACGCGGGCGCCGACGACCTGCCCGACGCCCCGGCCGGCCCGACGGCGCCGACCCTCGCCGAGGGCATCGCCATCACCCGCCCCCCGCGCGCCCGCGCCATCCTCGCGGCGGTACGGGAATCCGGCGGAACCTTCCTCACCGTGACCGAGGAACAGCTCCGGACCGCCCAACGGGACCTTGCCGCCCGCGGCTTCTACGTGGAGACCACGGGCGTCGCCTGCTGGGCGGCGGTCGGCGGCCGGACGGACCGCGAGATCGTCGTACCGCTGTGCGGCGCGGGACTCAAAACCGGCCTCGCCCCCTGACCGGAGCAGCCCGTTCACCCGCACGCCGCGCACCGTGCGCCGATCCACCGGGGAAGGCGGGACAGCCCCTACGTTCGTACGGTGAGCCTCTCGCGCGTCTGCCTTCTCGCGTCCCTGACGTCCCTGGTCGCGGGCTCCCTGCTCGCACCACCACCGGTCCTGTCGTACGCGGCGACGCCCCGCCCGCCGGCCGCCACCGACTGCGGCCGCGACACCGATCCCGCCTGGGCCCTGGTCTCCACCCGCTTCGGCGGGACCGACGGCTACACCCCCTACGTCGGCAACGGCTACCTGGCCCACCGGGTACCCGCCGCGGGCGCCGGGTACGCGGCGTCGGACGAGAAGACCGGCTGGCCGCTGTTCACCCCGCGCTACGACGGCGCCTTCGTCCCCGGGCTGTTCGGGCGCGAGAAGGATCTCGCCGCCGGCCGCGAGGTGATCGCCGCACTGCCGAGCTGGACCACGCTCGACGTACGCGTCGGCGACGAGACCTACGGCTCCGGCACACCGGCCGGCCGGATCTCCCGCTACCGCCAGACCCTGTTCCTCCGCTGCGGTCTGGTGCGTACGTCGCTGCGCTGGACCACCGCCGACGGGCGGGCGACCGACCTCACGTACGAGGTGCTCGCCGACCGGTCCGACGTGCACACCGGCGCCGTAAAGCTGCGCATGACGCCGCACTGGACCGGCACGGCGACCGTCACCGCCCGCCTGGACCCGCGGGGCGCGCGCCGGATCGAGCTGAACGCCGACGGCACGTTCCGCACCCGGGGCACCGGGACGGCGGGCGCGGTCGCGCAGACCCTGCGCATCCCGGACGCCGGAGCGGCCCCGGTACAGGGCACCGGCACGGTCCACAGCGGCGTCCGGGTCCGCGACGGGCGCGCGTACACCTTCGAGAAGTACGTCGGCGTCGACACCGCGCTCACCTCGTCCGCGCCGCGCACCACCGCCGCCGAGGCATCGAGGCGGGCCGCCCGGCGCGGCTGGCCGACCGTCCTCGCCGCGAACGCCGCAGCCTGGCGACGGGCCTGGGCGGCCGACGTCTCCGTACCGGACAGCCCCGACCTCCAGAAGTGGCTGCGCTCCGCCCAGTACGGCCTGCTCGCGGCCACCCGGCCGGGCGCCCGTGACAGCATCGCCCCGGCCGGACCGACCAGCGACAACTACGCCGGTCTGGTGTTCTGGGACGCCGAGACATGGATGTTCCCCGGACTGCTCGTCACCCGCCCCGAGCTGGCCCGTTCGGTCGTCGAGTACCGCTACCGCACACGCGGCGCCGCACAGGCCAATGCCCGGAAGCTCGGGTTCCGTGGCCTGTTCTACCCATGGACGAGCGCGAGCCGGGGCGATCTGTGGTCCGAGTGCCAGAGCTGGGATCCCCCGCACTGCCTGACCCAGATCCACCTCCAGGGCGATGTCGCGCTCGCCGTCTGGCAGTACTACCTGGCCACCGGGGACCGCCACTGGCTGGCCGGCCACGGGTGGCCCCTGCTCCGGGGCATCGCCGACTTCTGGGTCTCACGGGCCACCGCGAACGACGACGGCAGCTACTCCCTGAAGGACGTCGCGGGCCCCGACGAGTACAGCAACGGCGTCGACGACGGAGTCTTCACCAACGCCGTCGCGGCCACCGCGCTGCGCGACGCCGCCCGCTCGGCGCGCCTGCTCGGGCATCCCGCGCCGTCCGACTGGACGCGGGTCGCCGACCGCCTGCGCATCCCGTACGACCCGGCGCGCAGACTCTTCCTCCAGTACGCGGGCTACAACGGGTCGACGATCAAGCAGGCCGACACCGTGCTGCTGATCTACCCCCTGGCCTTGCCGATGGAGCCGGGCGCCGCCGCGTCCACACTCGACTACTACGCCGCCCGCACCGATCCGGACGGCCCGGCGATGACGGACTCGGTCCACGCGATCGACGCCGCCGCGATCGGCGAGGCCGGATGTGCCACGTACACCTACCTCCAGCGATCCGTGCGCCCGTTCGTACGCGGCCCGTTCGCCCTGTTCAGCGAGGCGAAGGGGGCGAAGGCGGGCGCCGAGGACCCGTTGTCGGGCTCCCCCGCGCAGGACTTCCTCACCGGGAAGGGCGGCTTCCTCCAGGTCTTCACCCACGGCCTGACGGGCCTTCGGCTGCGGGAGGACGGGGTGCGCCTCGATCCGCTGCTGCCCCCGCAGCTCGGCAGGGGCGTCACACTGACCGGCCTGCGCTACCGGGGCCGCACGTTCGACATCGCGATCGGCCCCCTGACCACCACGGTCCGGCTCACCTCCGGCACCCCCTTCACCATCCACACCCCCACCGGCCCCCGCCTCCTCACCGGCACCCTCGCCCTCCCCACCCGTCGCCCCGACCTCGCCGCGACGACGAACGCCGCCCGCTGCCGTCCCGTCACCGCCACCTCCGAGAGCCCCGGCCTGTACGCGGCGGCGGCCGTGGACGGCAGCCCCGCCACCTCCTGGTCCCCGGCCGGCACGACGGGAACGCTCACGGTCGACCTGGGACGCGTCGCCCCGGTGACCTCGGTCCAGCCCGAGTGGACGGACGCGCGCACCGTCACCCACCACCTGGAGACCTCGGTGAACGGCACCACCTGGCGGCCGTACCGACCCGGCGCGACGGCCGGCCGGGTGCGGCTGACCGTCACCTCGGACGACCCGGAGAAGCCGGTGGGCGTAAGGGAGCTGAAGGTGACCCAGCCGTGAGATCACCGCCGGGGCCACGCCCCTGTCCCCCGAACCCCGCCGAAATCCCCACCTCCGAAATCCCGGCCTCCGGAATCCCGGCCTCCGGAATCCCGGCCTCGGGAATCCGAGCAGCCGAAATCCCGACATCCGGAATCCCACAGTCTGAATCATTCGGACACCCGGGGGCCTCGGGAACCCGGACCCCCCGGACGTCCGGGCCCCGGACACCCGGACCTCGGACGTCCGAACCCCCGGCTCAGCCCAGCGGCGAGAAGTAGCGGCCGCCCTTCTCGATCAGGTGCGCGGCATAGGCCCGCCCCACGGCCGGCTTCCCCCGGTACATGCCCACATGTCCGCGCGCGCTGTCGACGACGACCGGTCGCGCGAAGCAGGCGAACTGGTTGCGCTGCTTCTCCTCCGCCCACGCCATCGCCGCCGGATCGACCCGGTCACTGACCAGGACGGGGAAGGAGGCGACACCGGTCTGCATTCCGACGGGCAGACCGCCCTTGTTCTTCCTGGCATAGGTGAGCACCTGCGTCGTGAACGCCTCGACGACCGGCAGGCTGACCTCCGGTACGGCGGCGGCCACGGTGAACAGGTGCAGGTTGGTCGCCGCCCACCGCAACCGGAAGTCGGCCCGGCGCCCGACCAGAACCGGAACCCCGCCCCAGTCCTCCCAGCGCGGAGCGCACCCGTCCGCCGCCAACCTGCCCTCGACCCCGGCCAGGTAATTCCGTATCGCCTCTTCGCTCATGGCTGTGATTGTCCATGAGCCCCTCGGCTCCGCAGCACTCGATACGCCGGAGACACCACCCGCGACACGACCGACCGCCACCAACTTCGCTGCCGAACGGAGGCTCCCGGTCAGCCCCGACGAGGCAGCCGCGCAACGGCGCTGCCGCCCGGAGCACCAGCACATGACCGAAGCGGCCGGGGAGTCCCGGGCCCGATGATCCGGTCGGCGACGCCCCAACAGCAGCCACAGGACATGTCGGCGACGGGGCGACTACCGCGTTGTCCACACGATCGACAACGGAGAATTGCTGGTCGGGGTCGTTCACGTCGGACACCGATCCGCCCTCTACGACAGTGATCCCGCTCAGGAACACGTGCGCTCGGCAGGAATCCGCTGAAGGCAGCGCCGCCCCTCCCCGGCCAGCCGCACCAGGCTGTCAGTGGCGGCTGCTTCCATGACGCCATGAGCACCGTGCACGAGACCGCGTCCCTTCTCCCCGACCCCGCCCAACTCCGCGCCCACCTGCGCGCACTGGCCGTCCTCGACGCGGCGATCTGCGACGATCCGCGGTACTGCCGGTACACCTTCGATGCGGCCTGGGGTCCCGGTGAGGAGGCGGCCCTGATGGACAACGGCTCGGGGGACGATTTCTCCGTCCTCTTCACCCCAGCAGGCGTGCTCATACGCGGGTTCGACCACGAATCGGAGATGAGTCCGTACGGAACGGACGACGAGCAGGTCTGGCCCGGCGTCATCGACGACGTGCCCGCCACGCTGCGCTGCCTGCTGGACGAGCCCGCGTTCCGCGACGACGATAGCGACGCTCCTCGGATCACCGCCTGCCTGTGGCGGGAAACCGGTGACACTACCTGGCGCACCGGCTCATCCATCGCCTTCCCCGCAGGCAACGAGGACCCGGACGGCTCCGGCTTCCTCTTCCATCTCCTCGCCGACCGTTCCCCCGAGGCCGTCCAGGCCCACTTCGAGGACTACTACGAGCACCCCGTACCTCTCGACGCCGTTCGTCACGTCCTCGCCGGACACCCCCTCACCCCTGCGATTGCCAGGGCCCTCAACCCGGCCGTCCTCTCGGACGACGCGCTGCTCCTCAAGATCGCCGCGCAACCCGAGGTAGCCTCCTACCTGTCCTGCGACGGCGAGTTCGACCTGGCCCGCACCGACCCGATCGAGTCGATCACCCTGCCCAACGGCCTCGCGGTGGAGCCGGTCGCCGGCTGCAACGCGGGCGGAACCCACTACCTCTGCGGCCCGGCCGTCCCTGACGGCCCCCGCCCCGTGCTCTACACCGATTCCGAGGGCCGGGCCTCCCTCATCGCCGAGTCCTTCGCCGAGGCCCTGACCCTCGCCATCGTCCTTCCGTCCTGGCACGACGCCCTGGCCGGCTTCCGGCCCCCGGCCCTCAACTCCGACTACCTCGACGATCACCCGGACCACCCCGCCGTCCGGGACCGCCTCCTCGCCGCACTCAGGCTCCCCCCGGCCACCGACCTGGAAGTCCTGGACCGTCTGCTCACCACCGCCGCCCGCACCGTCCCCGACGGATTCCTCCCTCGCATTCCCGATGAGGAGGAGTCCACCTTCGAGCCAATGCTCGAACCGTCTGCCGAACAGAGCCGGACCCGTCCAGCCTGATGCCACGTCAGAATATCCAGCAGTCATCCAGCACGGTGACGACGAAGGGGCCGACTCCCCGAGGAGCCGCCCCCTTCCGACCTGCGTGTTTGACGAAGTCGTCTAACACACTGCAGTGATTCGATCACACGTTGAAGCGGAATGCCTGAGGCCAGATCCTGACCTGCGGCGGAGCCCTGTCTAGGGCTCTGACCTGGGGCTTCCTCGTTGGCGTGCGTTGGCTCCCGACAACCGTTTACGGGTGTCCTGCGGACTGGCTGCGGACTGGCCGGGGGCACTGAGGCAGAGAAATCCATGGCACCCGGGCGGGACCTGCAACGAGACTGCGCGGGTGAGCGGCTCCTACCCCTGCCCCTGCTGCGGGCACCGCGTGCTGGACGCGATGCCCGGCTCGTACGAGATCTGCCCCGTCTGCTTCTGGGAGGACGACGGGGTCCAGTTCCGCTGGCCGACCATGGGCGGCGGGGCGAACAAGGTCTCCCTGATCGAGGCCCAGCGCAACTACCAGGACTTCGGCGCCTGCGACGAGCACGGCCGCCGGTTCGTCCGCCCGCCGGCCGAGGACGAGCCGCTCGACCCCGCCTGGCGCCCCATCGATCTGACACGGGACTCCTTCGAGGACTGGGCAGCCGAGGACCGCGCCCCGTGGCCCGATGACCACTCGGTGCTCTGCTGGTGGCTGCCTACTTTCTGGCGGCGGGACCACCCATGACCCCTCACATCGAGAGACTCATCCAGCAGCTCGACGACTCGACCGGCCCGTCGTACGACGCCCGCGCGGAACTGATCGGCATCGGCCCCGACGCCATCCCCGCCATCATCGACGGACTGCCCTCCCTCGACCGCTTCGGCCAGCTGACCGCCATCGAGGTCTTCGAAGAGGTGGCGGACCCACGCTGCGGCCCCGCCCTGATCGCCCTCCTGAGCAACGACGACTCCACTGTCCGTGAATGGGCGGCGATGGCCCTGGCGGGCCTGAAAATCGACGGCGCGGTCGAGCCCGTGCGCCGCGCCTACCGCGCCTGCCTGGAACGGGCGACGCCACCGGACTGGAGCGAGCCGGAAGGCATCCGCTGGGCCCTGACCGAACTCGGCGCACGCACCCCCGTCGTCCCACCGCTCACCGCGCGCCTACGAGCCACCGCTGCGGACAACGCTCCTGGCTGGCCCTCGGCTCGCTTCACCGAGATCATCAACGACCTGGCCGACCACGCCCAGGTGATCCTCTACTCCCAGTTCTGGCGCGTGGACGCCGGCCGCACGTACGGCGTCTCCGACACTGGCCTGGACTGGGACCTCGACTGGACCGCGCCCTGGGAGCACCTGGTCGAGGAGTCCCGCACCTGGTCCCTGCTGGAAGCCTCAGAAGCCCCCACCGGCCACAACATCTTCGTCGCCCCCACCTGGATCGACCGTGCCGACCTGCACCCGAAGAGGTGACCGAAGCCGTCCCAGTACCCCCAAGGGAATCCACTACAGCTACATGCCCTCGGGCTCGCCTCTGTCTCCGAGGAGGACGCTGCCGCTCGGCTGTTGGCCGTCGCGCAGCGCGCACGGCCTCGAACCACGAGCCGTACGTTCCGGGCGACGACCATCTACCACCTGCCCTTTTCGGAGACGCCCTGACATAGCATCTTGACCCCACCCAGCCGAAACGCGAATGCGGCTGGCGAGACTCCGCGCGCTGGCATTCAAATCTATGGAACGTTGCTAACGCTCCATTTCTCTGTTGCACGCAGAGTAGCGCCGATGCTGCCACGCATACCCTCCTGGGCTAGCCCAGGTAGTCAGAGGTAGCCGGCTGTTCCGAGGAGAGATTCCACGAAGTCGGAACGCTTCGCGATCTTGTCCTGTGTGTCGCCAGTACGGCTGGCGTGCTCCTCAAAGTGGCCACGAAGGAATTGCAGCTGCCCCAAGAGGAGCTCCGGGGTACTGTGCCGATCATCAGCGGCAAGTTGCTTGAGCTGCTTCGGGCTATGGACCCGTCGACCCATCAGTTCAGCAGCAGCCAGCATGGCCAAGTGAAAGCGCAGGTTGGTGCGCTCAGCCGCAGGGGCACCGGCGCCCTCAGACGAGAGGAAGGAATCCACCTCACTCTGAGTCCGCGCAAGCCATAGGTAGACGTTGAGGGGAATACCGGCGGAGAAGATTCGCTTATACTCGGTGTCATCCTTGAGCAGACTGGATGGCCGAGAGCGAGAGTTATGCGGCTGACTGAGCCCCATCGCCATAACGGCCTGAGCCAGCAGCGGGATACTCACTACTCGACCTGCAGGTCGACCCTGATTTCGGTAGTAATTCTTACGGCGGTCGTAGAACCAGTCATTTTCCAGGAAATATTTCTCGATCTGGCGCTGAATTTCATCCGTGGCATGCAACGAAGCCACCGGAACGCTAGTCTGACGGTTCGTGGCTCGAATTACCTGGTCACGAATTCCGGCGTCCTCCGTCACCAGCACCCGGACCTGGAGCAAGCGTTCGAGTGCAGGGGCTTCTGCGTCACTAACAGCCAGCCCTTCTAGCGTTCGGTGCAAGGTGTGAGAGGTCTGCAAACCGTTGACGATTTGTACGTCATCGAGAGAGTGTTCCTTACCCACGGTAGAAACCCGGGAACAAACGATGGTGACGCCGTTATTAAGCCACCAGAACTGAGGAGCATTGGCGTCTACTAGCGAAGCCCGGATCTCACGGTTCACTTCGACTTCGCCCTGATAGTCACGCACATTCCAGTCAAAGATATGGCACCGCAGAGAACCATCCTCGTCACGCAAGAATGCCAGGTAGTCCCGAATCTTGACGAGCACAATATGGCTAGTACCATGCGTGATACTTTCCTGGAAGGGGAGCGTCAACGTGTAAGAGGGCGCAGAGTTGGCCCGCTTCCAGAGTTCCGCCGCCCCCAGAAGCTCCACTTTCCCCACTGCCCCGGCCATAACCTTGGAGAATTGCGACTCCAAGTCGCGCACCTTGACCAGAACTTTAGCGTTAACCGTTTCGGTGTCCCCGCGCGTTACATACGAGAACCGAATTTCAATTTTCGGATGCCTCGTGGCCAGTGCCCGCAACGCGGTACGAAATCGCCCAACGCGCTCAACAACAGACTCATTGTAGAGCTGACGCAAGTCATCTTCAGAGACGGACAAGTCGAGAAGGCGACGAGCAGACGAAGAAACCAAATCGAGGGCAGTTTCCGTAAATGACGGAGTGGTCTTGGCCTGAACTATCCAAAGTGTCAGCCGCGTGCCGCGCTCAACAGCCGTCGCCTTGAAATCGTCCGAGAGGACTTCACTATCCTCCATCAGCAGTCGTTCACCTAGGAAGACATAGACCCCGTCGATAGCCCCATCGTCACCGCCTCCGAGAACTCCTGCCTCGATTTCCTCCAGCGATAGCTCTCCGAGAGTCACCGCCTGTTCGCAGGCAAAAAACTTCAAATGCTTTGTCATCGGCGAGCGGGGCCACTCGCTCCTGCTGTCGCTGCTTGAGGAGCTGATCGATGAGAACCAGGTCATTGCTAGTCATTAGCTCCGCCGTCCTTGAAATTTGTGTTAGAGAATGACGTCTTGGCGCGTCTGCTTGTTTTCGCCCTACCGATTGATGCCAGCTCTAATTCGTTCTGCTTGCTACATCTGCAGCCAGCCATCAAGCGAAACTTGGGAGCCTCCATCCAGGTAGTGGCTGAGAGCACTTGCCGTGGTGTCTACGAAGGCGTCGGGGATAGTGTCGGTGTCGACCCAGCGGACCTGGGAGTGCTTGCGGGGTTCGCGGTTCTCGGGTTCGCCGGTCCATTCCTCAGCGGCGAAGACGACCGTGAGGAAGCCGTTGGGGGCCTCCACGCCCCAGGCGCCGTGGATGATGTGGGCGACCTTGAGGGACTCGGGCTTCACCGTGAGGCCGGTCTCCTCGTAGAGCTCGCGGACCGCGGTCTCGGTGATCGGCTCACCGGGCTCGCTCTTGCCGACGGGGAGGTCCCACATGCCCTGGGCGAACTTGGCGTTCTCGCTGCGCTGGAGGAGGACGACGCGGTTGGTGGCCTTGTCGTGGACGATGACGGCCGCGACCAGCAGGGTCATCGATTCGAGCGCCGGCTTCAGCGCCTTCGGCTGGTCGTCGGTCTGCTGAGCCACGGTGTTCCCTTCGTCGGACGGGTTGTTGGGCATGTTAGGCGAGGGCCTCGCGGGCGCGGCGGGCCAGATCGGCGGCACCCGGAACGCGGCGGCGCTGGTAAACCGCCAGGGTGGAGCGGATCGAGGTGATCGCCTTCCGGGTCCGGTCGGAGGTCATGCCCTCCATGAGGACCAGGGCCTGAGTCCAGGCGGCGACCGCCTCGTCGGCGCGGGCCTGGGCAGCGAGGCTGTCGCCGAGGTCGGCATGGGTGAGCGCGTGGACACGCTTGTACTTCTCGGGGTCCCAGCGGGTGAGGGCGTCGCGGTGCTGCTGTTCGGTGCCGATGTGGTCGGCGAGGTCGGTCAGGGTGCGGGCGGTGTGGCTGGCCACGGTGCCGGCGGCGGGGCCGCTCACGCGGGAGTAGCTGGGCTGGGGGCCATCGTCACGGAGGAGGGCGTCCTCGGCGGCGAGCAGGGCGCGTGCGGCCGACGAGTTCTCGTCGATGGCTGCGTAGGCACGGGCGTGGGTGATGTGGAGGAGCGCCTCGGTCTGGCCGTCGACTTGGCCGAGACCGCGTCGCAGGGCGCCTTCGACGAGGTCGACACAGTGGTGGGGCTGCTTGAGGCTCAGGGCCTGGTGGGCGAGGGCGCGCATCATCCAGGCGGCGTGGCCGTGGGGGTCGGCTTCGCAGGCGAGTTTGTAGCCGACCTGGTAGTAGCGCTGGGCAGCGCCTTCCTGGCCGAGGTCGTGGTGTTTCCAGCCTGCGAGGTAGGCGAGTTCGGCTACGGCGCCGAAGGCGGTCCGGCGTAAGGCTTCATTGGGGAAGCGTCCGCGCAGCATGGGGGCGGCGGTGTCGGCGAGGTACGCGGTGACGGTGGTCAGGCCGTGCCCGCCGCCGAGGCGCTCGTCGGCGGCACTGAAGGCCGCGGTGATCTGGCGTACGACGTCCACGTCCTCTGCCCCGACCACGGACGTGCCGGTGCGGGCGCGGAGCATGCGGGCAGTGGCTTCGTGGTCGTATCCGAGCGGCATGGCTACGCCGGCGGTGGTGAAGGCCGCGATGGCGAGGAAGCGGCGGCGCTCGACGTCGGCGCGGCCCAGGTCGGTGGCGGCGAGGACAGGGTCGGATTCCGCCGGCGCTTCGTCATCGCTGGCCTGGAGGCCGATCTCGGTCTGGGTGACCGTGCGCCCCGCTCGGCGGGACAGCGCCTCGGCCAGGTACTGACCTACCCGGCCCGACGGGGCGCGGATGCCGTTCACCCAGTGCGAGATGGCCGACTTGTTGGTCTGGAGGATCTCGCCGTTCTCGGCCGCGATGCGCCGCACGTCTCTGGCGAGGGCCTCGTAGGTGCAGTCGACCGCCGCGATGACATCGCGCAGACGGGAGTTGGGTTCTCTCGGCGCCGCCACGATCGCCTCCACTCCGGAGCTGTAAACCGCGTATACCGCTTCAACTGCCTTCCACCGTACCCACTGAGCGTGACCACCGGTTCACTTATCAGCAGCCGCCCGGAACGGCGCGACCGTGATCCAGGCTCCCCCTTGGTCCGGGCGGCACCCCGAAGTTCCGTACGCCCACACCGGGCTCGGGCATTCCTGTGCCCGAACCCGGCCAATCAGAGACGGAGACACGGTGACCACCATCGACACCATGGCCATCACGGTCGAGCTGCCCGAGGCGTTCGACCCGCGCTGGAGCCGCCTGCCCGGCATCCAGGTCGACGGCCGGCGCATCACGATCGACCCGGCCGAGTACTTCTTCCGCTTCGAGTCGAACACCTGGCTCGTCGCCGACTGGGAGCTGGTCAAGTCCCAGCTCCTGGACGTAGACGAGACGACCGAGAGCGCGGTCGAGCAGCTCGCGCTCGACTTCATCAAGCAGCACAGCGAGTCCACGTCCGACGCGGCCCGCGTCCTGGCCACCGCGTACGAGGTGTACTCGTACCTCTTCCGCGACGAGCATCTGGCCGGCCTCGGTCTGCCGCAGATCACCGCCGAGCACCTGCGGATGCTCCGCGAGGCGGCCACGCTCATGGCGCTCAACAAGGTCGAGCTCGACGGGCACATCTCCAACGTCGGCCCGTGCTGGTTCTTCCCCGCCGCCACCTCCGTCGTCTTCGACCTCGACGACGAGATGGGCGGGATGCTCGACGAGGTCTACCACGGCGGCTGGTTCAACGAGCACCGCCGCATCGAGTCCATCAAAGCCCACGCCGCGCTCGGCGGCCGGCTCGTGCACGGCTGCCAGTCCGTGCCGGACCAGTCCGGCGGCGTGGTCGCGCCCTACGGTGCCTCGATGGCGAACTTCCGCGACGACCTCGCGGCCTTCAAGGCGGGCTGGATCGAGCAGGTCTACGCCCACCGCGTGAACCCCGTCGCGTAACCCACCCGATCAGGCTCCGGGGCGGGCCGGCATCCCTCGCCCGCCCCGGACGCCACCATCTCCCCGGAGCCCTCCCGTGACCACGAACCCCAGCGCCGAACTCCTCGACAACCTGCTCACCGCGACCGGCCAGACCACCGCCGTACGGGAGGAGGTACGCGTGTGGTCCATGTCCGGCGTCGAACGCGTGGCCTTCCCCGACGGCTCCACGGCCATCTTCAAGTACGCCAAGAAGCCCTTCGACAGCGAGGACCAGGCCCTCCGCCTGGCCCACACCCTCGGCGTACCAGTCCCCCAGGTCCACGCCTCCGCCGTCCTGGACGGCTGGCTCGGCATGCTCATGGAGGACCTCGGACCGTCCGTACGCGAGGCCGACGACCTCGACGGCGTCGCCGCGGCCGTGATCCTGCACGGCACCCGTACGGCTCCGCCCTTGCCCGTCCTCGACCAGGAGCGCCTGCGGATGCTCCCGGCCCGGGCGCTGGAGCACCTCGAACGGCTGCGCAAGGCCGACCGGTGGCAGGACGCCGACGACGTCGAGGACACGCTCGACCGGATCGCCCAGGCCGCCGAGGCTCGCTCGGCCGGAGCGACGCTGGAGCCGTTCGGATGGGTGCACTCCGAGTTCCATCCCACCAGCCTCCACATCGGCGAGCGCGGCTGGCGGCTCCTCGACTTCGCCCGCGCCTTCACCGGCCCCGGCCTGCTCGACCTCGCCAGCTGGCACGGCACCATCGATCCGCCGCACCCTGTGCGCCTGCGCGTCTTCCTGGAGCAGTACGTCACCGCCGGCGGCACTCCCGACGCCCTCGCCCCGCGCGGCGGGCTCACCGCCGAGAACTGGGCCCTGGGCTGGCACCGCATGTGGGCCGTCGAGTGGTTCATGGAGCAGTCCATCCGCTGGATCAACGACCCGGCCACCGACCCCGCCTACATCAAGGCCGTCCGCCGCCACCTCACCGACGTCCTCCACCTCCTGGAGATCTGACGTGCTCGCCCAGGCATCCCCCTGGCACGTCCACGCCCTCCAACGCACCGCCGCCGGCCTCGCCGAACCCCTCTCCGTACCCGCCCGGATGGAATGGACCACGAGACCCGGCCAAGGTCCCGGAGCCGACGCCCTCGGCCCCGACCTGCGCGGCAAGCGACTCCTGGAACTCGGCTGCGGCCCCGGCCACAACGCCGCCCACCTCGCCACCCGACACGGCGCCCACGTCACGGGCGTCGACCTGGTCGGCCTCCAGGTCCGCCGCGCCCGCTCCCACTACGGACGGCTGAACAACCTCACCTTCGTCGCCGGCCACGCCCTGCACTACCTGCACGCCTCCGACGATCAGTTCGACGCAATCCATTCCGTCTTCGGGGCCGTCGGGCTCGTCGCGCCCGAGCTCCTGCTACCAGCCATTGCCCAGCGCCTCACGCCCGGCCGGGTGCTCGCCTTCTCCGTCCCGCACCCGCAGCGTGGCGGCCGAAGCCCCTCGGGCGACGACCGGCCTCGTCGCGACCACGTCACCCTTCCCGACCGTACCCGGCTCCCCATCGCCCGCTGGGAGTTCTCCACGGACCGGTGGGAGAAGCACCTCACCCAGGCGGGCTTCTGGCTCACCTCGGCCCAGGAGTTCCACGACCCCCGCATGGGCCACTGGCCCACCACCCTGCTGATCCGCGCTCGCAAGCTCTGACCAGCACATTCGCCCCGGCTTCCCTTGGAGGAACCGATGCGCCCGCCCTACCTGCTCCTCGACATCGACGGCGTCCTCATGCCCTTCCCCGACGCAGAGGGCTCGACCCCGGCCACCCACGCCCGCCACGACGTCGTCCCCACCGGCCGCAGCGCCGACACCCCGGTCACCGTCTGGCTCAACCCCGACCACGGCCGCCTTCTCATGGACGTGATCCGCACCGGCCTGGTCACCCCCGTCTGGTGCACCAGCTGGCGGCAGGACGCCACCACCCTCATCGGGCCCCTACTCGACCTCCCGGCCCTGCCGCACGTCGACCTGCCACGTCCCCAGATCACCACCAGCCACCCCAACGGCTACCTATGGAAGCGCGACCACGTCGATGCCTGGCTCGGCGATGCCCCCGCCGTCTGGATCGACGACGACTTCACCGGCCTCGACCATGAATGGGCGGTGGAACGCACTGCGAAGGGAACGGCGACCCTCCTCATTCAGCCCGACCCGCACCTCGGTCTACAGTCCGAGTACGTGACCGAGGTCACGAGGTGGGTCGCGCAGTTACGCACAGCCCGCGCCGCCTGACGACTGATGCCCTCGCTGCCACGAGCAGCGAGGGCATCAGGGTGCGCTGTTGGCACTGCACCAGGGCTACTGCCACAAGTCCGCGCCATCGCGCCCACTCGGGTCCATGGCCAAGAGATCTTCGTGCAGGCCCGAGAGGGCTCGACCAGTCGGGGCGCCGTCTTCGGCTGACTCCATGACGAGCCAGCCGACATCGATGCCCGATACGTTCACATCACTCCCGGTGTCCAGCTCATCGAGCGTTGCGAACACTGCCTCATAGGCGACCGCTCGCGCCAGGCGAGCGAGATCCTCCTTGTTCGCCCCAGCAGCAAGAAGCCGCTGGGCAACAGGAAGCTGATCGATGGCATCCGGATCGGCCCAACCGCCGATCGGACCGCGCCACAGACTTCGCAACAGCATGAACCGCGCGAGGTGTGGAAGGTCTTCGCAGATCTCCGACTTGGCCCAGTCGCCAGCATCGGCTGCGCCGAGTGCTTCGAATCGCGCGCGCAGCGACTCCGCTGCCGCCCTTCCACGCGCGTCCAGACTGTTCAACCAAGCCTGCCACTCGTTTGAGGATTCACTCACCGTGACAGCATGCCCCACGCGTACCTCGGCTGGAGATCCGCCAGCACTATCGGCAGCCTGGCAGCCCAAGCCGATCACTACTCTGTTCGCATGACCGTGAACGGAGATCGCCAGTTCCCCGCCGCGCTCGCCGCTGCCATGGCGGTCCGGCTTGAGTGCATTGGCGAGGACGGTGTCGACTTCGAACCCTACGAGTCCTTCCTGACTGCTGATGAGACCACCGAGTGGTTCCGCGCGTGGACAGGAAACGGCGAGCTGAACGGCGACGACTTCCGCGTGTTTGGCCAGGATGGCACCGGCGGGTACGCGGCGTTCTGGCTGGTTCGTCCAGGTCGGGAACTGGTGGAGCAGCCCGTTGTCTTTCTGGGCTCCGAAGGAGAGACCGGCGTCGTCGCTCGCGACCTGGGTGCCTTCTTGTGGCTGCTGGCTGACGGCTTCGGCCCGTGGGAAGCAGCCACCTCGTACGAGCCCGAGCCCGATTGGGCTCCCCGGGTCAATCGCGACCTGGAAGCTATCGCAGAGCAATTCACTCCGGACCGCCGTGCGTCGGCAACGGTGATCACCGCGCAGGCCACACGAGAGTTTCCCGACTTCGACGACACCATCATGAAGCTCTGCCGTTGAACCCGACCCGATGCCCCCGCCACGCCGTGTGGCGAGGGCATCTGACGGGGGTCAGCGGTGCCGACTGCGCTCTTCGGTCCTCGTAGCCACTGGTGTGGTCGGAGGGCATGGCGCGGCGGACATGGACGACGTTCCGCTGATGGCGCTTCGGCTGCGAGCCGCTTGCGTCCGCCGGTTCGGCTGAGCGGTGATGCGCCAGTTGAGGACCTCGGCGGGGCGCTCGGCGCTGTCGAGTTCCCGCTGGACGCCCACCTCCGCCAGGAGACGTCGGGGATTGTGGCCGGCGGTCTCGGCCTGGGCGAGGGTGGTGGTCAGGGCGGTCCAAGTGGGGTCGGCGAGGATTCGGTCGGCGTGGTCGGGGAGGGCCACGCGTACGTCCTGCTCGAAGCGTCGGGCGGTTGCGGCTCGTGGTGCGCGGCGGGTCAGGTCCGCCAGGACGGGTGGGGCGGCCTGCTGGTAGCCCGCCTGGAGGTGGCGGAAGGCTTCCTCGGCCGCGGCGGCCTGCTGTTCGTGGCCGCGTTGTTCGTGCCACTTGGCGGCGGCGCGGGCCAGGTGGACGGTGGCGAAGAGCAGGGCGATGGCGAGTCCGCCCGGCTCGTTGGAGGCGTAGGCGAGTTCCTTGGCGGCCTTGCGCAGGGCGGTGGCGGCCTGGTGGTCGGCGCGGGTGGCGGAGCGGCGGGCGCGGTTGAACGCCATGGCCGCCGCCCGCAGTTCCGCCCGGTGTGGGCCGGTCGTGGCGCTGGCGATGTTGTACAGGGCGTCGCCGAAGGCGGCCAGGTGGCCCTGGGCGGCGGCATCGTCGCCGGAGTCGAGGGCGGTGCGTGCCGTGTGGATGGCGGTGATGGTGTGGCGCCATGGGTCGGCGGGGTCCGCCGCGTACCGGGGGTGGTCAGCTACCTGCTGGTCGGGGAGGCGTTCGCGTAGGCGGTTGATGGAGAGGTCGGGGGCGAGTTTGGAGCCGCCGTACCAGACGGGTTCGCCGGCCGCGTTGGTGTCGCCGGGGGCGGCGAGGCTGTAGCCGATCACGTCGCCGGTCTCGGGGCCGAGGCGTGTCTTGACCTTGATGCCGAGGGACTGCAGCACGGTGAAGTAGTCGGCTTCGCTGTGTACGGCGGCGGCGACCGCGTACGCCTGCTCGCGCAGCCAGTGCCGTGCGGTGACCGTCTGGCCCTGGCGCTCGGCCTTGGCGCGTTCGGCGCCGGTGGGGGTGCGGGGTGCGGTGAGGTCGCCGGGCTTCAGGCGGCGCAGGCCGAACTCGGCTTCGATCTTGCGGCATTCGGCTTGGGCGCGCTGTCCGTCGTGGTGGGTGCGCGGGCGGCGGCCGTCGGCGCGGACGGTGGTGGCCATGATGTGGATGTGGTCGTCTGCGTGGCGTACGGCGATCCACCGGCATGCCTTCTCGTCGCCTTCGGGGGCGATGCCGGTGGCGTGCACGATGCGGCGGGCGACCTCTGCCCACTCGGTGTCGGTGAGGTAGCGGTCGCCGGGTGCGGTGCGGACCGGGCAGTGCCAGACGTGCTGGGGTGGTTTCTTGCCGCCCAGCTCGCGGGTGCGCAGGTCGACGTGGTGGTCGAGGCGTTTGGCGAGCTGGGAGTAGGTGGCTGCCGGGTCGCGGCCCGGGTCGGGGGCGCCGGCCATGTCCCAGGCGGCGACGATGTGAGCGTCGGTGTGTTCGTCCCGGCGGCCGGGGCCGAAGAGGTAGACGGTCTCCGAGTGTCTCGGCCACACCAACGCGGCCATGACGCTGAACATCTACATCCACCTGTGGCCCGACTCCGAGGAGCGGACCCGCGCCGCCGTCGACAAGGCGTACGCGGACCAGTCCGCCGATGCCCGGCCGCAGGTCGACGAAGCGGCGTAGCCGCTCCCCCGCGCGCTGACCGAAGTCAGCACGCTGCGGACTCTGCGCGGACCGCACAGGCCGCCCAACCCGCTCCGTCGCAGGTCAGACGGCCTTTCGCCGAACGTATTAGACGTTGAAGCGGAACTCCACCACAAGGCTGTGACCTGCGGAAATGCGGGCGCATCCCAGCACCATCCCAGCACGGGATGCGCGACAAAGCACAAGAAGACCGAAGATCGCCAACGCTACCCGGAAGCGCCCGCACATGCCTGAAGTCTGCGGAACTTCTACGAGCGCCGCATCAGGCTCGTGCCACCGCACCGAACCCCGCAGAGCAGCACAGCACTTGCGCTCACTCGCGGTCTCCCTGGACGCCAGCGGCCAGCTCGACGCCTGGCCGCCGCCCAGAATGCACGTCCTGACCTCGGGGCCGGCGCGAGCATCCACAGCTCCCGTATACGCCCGGTTTGGCGGGGCATAGTCAGAAGCTTCCGCGCTGTCGCAGGTCAGCCTGCATAGTTCAGCGGGTGGAGCAGGCCCCTTCTAAGCGCTTGGCCGCAGGTTCGAGTCCTGCCGGGGGCGCCCCAAACATGGCTGGTCAGGGCGCTCTCGGACCGCTAGCGGAGAAACGGTGCGCGCGGTACTGCGCCGTTCGTTCAGAGCGTTGCATTCCGTGCTCCAGAGAGGGGCAACGTGGGTCAGCTCGGCTTTCAGCCGGCTGAAGGGAGACGCGCCAGGCCCCCCTTCTCCAGCTCGTGCACCACCAGCTCCTCCATCACGTGTCGCTCCCTGGCGGAGGCGTAGGCGAGGTCGTGCAGGGCAGCAGCACGCCTGGCGAAGTCCCGCCTCACCTCATCGGTCGGCCAGGGGATCTTGTAACGGGAAAAGTCCTTGCGCCTCATCGCACGGGCCTGCTCACCCTGCGTAACGGCCGTCAACTCCCGCCTCCGGTAACGCAGCGAGTGCAACAACCACATCCGATCGACCTCGGACTCCGTGTAAATCGCGAGCGTCCGCCGACCTGGCACTACCGGGGTAGTGGTGAGCACGGTCCGCACCTCCCCGGGACGGGGCGCGATCAAGAGGCTGCCGGACGGACATACAACCTCCGCTTGCTCCACGGTGTATGAAGTCACTGTACCCAGATGTACTGTCCTGCAGTTCAGCACTTCGCGGGGAGACACCCACGGCATAGCCGACTGCTCGCTGTCCGGCAGAGACTGTGCCGCACCAGCCGTAACCTGACACACTTCGCCCACTGCACGCTCGGTAGCAGGACCTTGCCCGCACGTCTGCAGCGCCTCCATGAAATGCGCATCCGCCAGTTCCGTCGCGCAAAACACAATCCGGGTGTTCAACGCATTCTTGCGCTCAGCAAGCGAGATCAGCGAAAGCAGCCTCTCCCGCACCGGCGCTGGAGGCACTGGCACGGGAAGTCGGTTGAGTGCCTGCAGAGGCAAGGTCATGTGCTCGGCGTTCGACGAGGACAGCGTCAGATAGCTCTGGCTCTGCGAGGTCTTCAGCCACCATCGAAGCCACAGATCCCATTGTTGGGCGCGGCCCTCTGGTGTCCAGCGGACGACCGCGAGCGACCTGCCGACATTCCATCCTGCGTGCTCCTCCCCTGCAACTGCTGCCTCCCCCACACGCCCCACGAGCACGACAAGGAGGTCCCCAGATCTCAGCGTGCTGCGTGGGTGGCGTCTGGCCACATCGGGAGGCACAAATGTGAACTCCTGGACGTGCACACCTCCCTCGACGATCTCTGTGGCGCGGATCATCGGGATTCCGCCGGATGCCTTCTGCTGTCGCGCAATTCCGTAGGCGGCGTACTCGACCCCAGGGAACTCACGCAACTCAACGACGGGCCACGGAGTGGGGACATCATCCGATTCTGTAGTCATGCCTGCTCTCCAGGGCATCACGGACTCGGTTCCTGGCTGCGGCGCTACGGTCCATGCACTCATACAGCTCGGCCTTCCGGTTCCGGTCTCCGTCACTTGAATGTAACTGCGCGGTGCCCCCGTTCCGTACGTAGCGTGCGGGAGTCAGATCGAAGCCCGCCTCAGCGATTTCCTCGTACCTCGCCGCACGGCACCATGGGACGGATTCAGGGTCCCCCTCGCCCTCACGGCGTCGAAGTCCCTGCCATTCACCGAAGATCTGCAGCAGGCGTTCGGCCGAGTCCTTTGCGAAGTGGCGCCGCTGCCCCTTCTTCGCTGCTGGCAGTTTCCCTGCATCCGCGAACAAGACCTGATCGGAGTGCGGCCGCTCCCCTTTGGCCAGCAGCCACAGCGCCGTGCTCGCGCTGGCGTGCGGAAAGAGCCACGTCGGCAAGGCCACGACTCCCACGACCAGACCGTTCTCCAGCAGCCCACGGCGGATCAGTCCGTCGGTGCTGTTGCTGCTGTGCGCCGCGCCGGAAGACAGCAGAACGACGGCCCGTCCTTGTGGCGTGAGATCGGCAAGGATGTGCTGGACCCAGGCGAAGTTCGCGTTACCTGGACGTGGCACCCCCAGGGTCCACCGCCAGTCGTCCTTCAGTTCACCGTGCCCCCAGTCCCGCTGGTTCACGGGAGGGTTGGCGACGATCACGTCGGCCGGTATCGGTGAAGTGCCGGCCCTGAGGGTGTCAGCTCCTTCCTTGCCGAGGTCGGCATGGAATCCGTGCAGGGCGAGGTTGACGGCTGCGGCGTAACGCGCCGTCCGGTTGATATCCGCACCGGACAAGCGCACTTCACCCCCCTGTGCCCGAGCCCGGTGTGCGGCGGCGCGCAGCAGTCGCCCGCTGCCGCACACCGGGTCCCGAGCAATCTCGCCTCCTCGGGGAGCGGCCAGCCCCGCGAAGAGGTACGCCAGGTCGTTTGACGTGAAGTAGTCATCGCCACGCGCATAGCGTGTCGAGTACGTGTCGAGGAGCACGTCAAGGAGCCTCGGGTCCGGATCCAGCTGTCGCACCTCCGCGATCAGCTCACGGAGGGCCGGGTCGATGAGCTCGAAGGGACGGCTCACACCTTCGTCGCGATACGCAGGAAGGCTGTGGGCGCGAGCAACGGGCGTACGCGGCCACACTGCGCCGAGCCTGGCCCCCGCTGACTCCGAACCCGGCCCCCACAACCGGTCCACCTCCGCCAGCGATCCATGGCGGGACCAGCAGTGAAGGTAGACCACTTGAAAGGCAAGCCGGTACGTCGTCGCGGCATCGGCGACGCTGCGTAGCTTCTCGACGGCCCGCAGCACTCGCCGGTACTTCAGCCGCCCTTCTTCGTTCGCCCATTCCTCCTGGGTCACGACGACCTCAGCCAGGAGACGACCGCCAGCCCGATGAGAACAGTGGCTCCGCAGGCGGCACCACCGTTCTGGATGGCCGTGACGACCTCTCCCGCGCCAACGAAATCGAGGATGCCGGCCACGAGCCCCACCACCACCGACGCCAGGACGACCACCACCAACAGCAGCGCTCGCTGCGACATGCCACAACTCCCTCGGTTCCACCAGCAGTTAGCAGTTCTGCGGTTCGTTCCGCGGACTTGAAAGTAGTGGCCTGACACACCTCACGTCTCGCAGCACGGGAATTTGCTTTTGCCGTAAGGCGGTCGGGCGCAGCCCCTGCCGACCCCGCGAAGGACATCCGATCGGGCATACGACCGCCCCGGCAAACAGACGCTTGCCGGGGCCAGAAGCGAGATGAGCGAGGGCTATGCGTCGGCGGCCGAGCCGTCCTGGGACCACTTGTCGGCGAAGTGTTCCATCTGGCGGATCACCAGGTCGATCGCTTCCTTGGACTGCTCGGGCGGGTAGCCGTGGCGGGCCAGGAGGCGCCTGATGGTGGCGCGGAGCCTGGCCCGGACCGGTTCGCGGGCGATCCAGTCCTTCTTGAGGTTCTTGCGGACCTGGACCACGAGGTCCCGGGCGATGCCGGAGAGGATCTCGTCGCCCATGAGGTCGCGGGCGCTGCCGAGGTCGGCGACCGCGTCGTAGAAGGCGAGTTCGTCGTCGCCCAGCGGCGGGGTGAACTTCTCGCCTCGCCGGGCGTCCTCCGAGACCGTCTTGGCCAGTTCCACCAGCTGGGCGATGATCTCGGCGCTGGTGAGCTGCTGGCGCATGTAGCGGGTCATCAGGTCCTGAAGGCGCTCTGAGAACGCGGTCTGGCGGACGATGTTGTGCCGGGTCTGCTCGCGCATCTTCTGCTCGACGAGGCGGCGCAGGGCTTCGGCGGCCAGGTGTGGGGTTTCGCTGTTCTGCAGGCGGCCGACGAGGGCGTCGTTGAGGTGGGTGAGGTCGGCCTTGTCCAGCCCGGCCTCGGAGAAGAGGTCGGTGACGCCGCCGGTCTCCACGACGGCGGAGGTGAGCTGGGAGAGGTAGAGGGCGACGTCGCGGGCGACAGGCAGGCCCTGGGCCTCGCGGTCCATGGCGTCGAGCTTCGCCATGTACGTACGGACCTCGACGAGGAACTGGATGTCGCGCTTCCAGTACGGCTGGTCGGTGAACCGGGAGGAGATTTCGGCGGAGGAGCCGGCCAGGGCGAAGAAGCGTTCCAGGCGGTAGCCGTGTTCGCGGAAGCGGCGGCTGAGGGTCTGGTTCGGGTCGTCGAGCTGGTCGGGGTTGTTGCCCGGGGTGGCGGGGCTGCGGAGGTACTCGGCGGTGGTGTAGGCCGCTTTGACGAAGGCTTTCGCGTCGGGGCGGGAGAGGCGTTCGCGCCAGTTCCAGCCGAGGAGCATCTGGTCGAGGATGTCGTACTCGTTGCGGAGTTCGTCCAGGGCTCGGTCGATGTCCTGGCCGAGGGTCCGGTCGGCCTGGTCGTCGGCGGAGTACTCGGCGATGGCCTTCTGGAGGTTCTCGGTGAGGGGGGCGTAGCCGACGAGGAGGCCCTCCTCCTTCTTGCGGAAGCGGCGGTTGACGCGGGCGAGGGCCTGCATCAGGCCGGCGCCGCGCAGCGGCCGGTCCAGGTACATGGTGTGGATGGGCGGCGCGTCGAAGCCGGTCAGGAGCATGTTGTTGACGATGAGGAGCTGGAGTTCGTCCTCGTGGTCCTTGGCGCGGTTGATGACGGCCTTGCGCTGGGAGTCGCGCAGGGCGTGGGCGCGCAGTTCGTCGGAGTCCTTGCGGGAGTCCGAGGAGTAGACGATCTTCATGGCGCCGGTGGTGTGGTCGTCCGTGTGCCAGTCCGGGCGCAGTTCGCGCAGGGCGTCGTAGACGCGGACGCAGATCTCGCGGGTGGCGCAGACGAGCATCGCCTTGCCGGGGGCTCCGCCGGGTGCGTCGTCGGTGTCCGCGACGAACGGCAGCATCGCCGCACGGCGCGCTTCCCAGTGCTCGACCAGGTCCTGGGTCAGGTCGCGTATCCGGGCGGGGGCGCCGTACATGGCGTTCATGGTGGCGACGGCCTGCTCGACGCGGGTGCGCTCGGTGTCGTCCAGACCGTCGGTGATGCGGTCGGCCTCGGTGTCGATGGTGGTGGGGTCGACGTCGTGGTCGAGGACGAGCTGGACGACGCGGCTCTCGTGGTAGACCTTCACGGTCGCGCCGTCGTCGGCGGCCCGCTTGAGGTCGTAAGTGTCGATGTAGTCGCCGAAGACCTCGCGGGTGTTGCGGTCGGCCTCGGAGATCGGGGTGCCGGTGAAGGCGAGGAGCGTGGCGTGCGGGAGCGCGTCGCGCAGGTGGCGGGCGTAGCCGTCAAGGTGGTCGTAGTGGCTGCGGTGGGCCTCGTCGACCACGACGACGATGTTGCGCCGCTCGGAGAGGAGCGGGTGGTCGGTCCCGGATTCCTTCTCCTGCTTGGTGCGGCCGAACTTCTGCAGGGTGGTGAAGAGGATGCCGCCAGTGCGCTTGGCGGCGAGCTCTTCGCGGAGTTCGGATCGGTTGAGGAACTGGTGGGGCTGTTCCGGGAGGACCTCGCTCTCCTTGAACGTGTCAAAGAGCTGGTCGTCGAGGTCGGTGCGGTCGGTGACGACCACCACGGTGGGGTTGTGCAGAGCGGGGTCGCGCATGACGAGGTTGGTGGTCAGCACCATCTCCTCGGACTTGCCCGATCCCTGGGTGTGCCAGACCACGCCGGCCTTGCCGTCGGTCGCGGCGGCGCGGCGCACGGCGTCGGCCGCGCGGCTGACCGCGAAGTACTGGTGCGGCTTCGCGATCCGCTTCATGCGCTTGGCGGGCACGAAGTTGATGAAGGACCGGACGAGGGCGAGGAAGCGGGGCTGGCTGAACAGGCCGTGCAGGGCGAGGTCCTGGCCGGTCGGAACGTCGGCATCGGCGTCGGCGTGGACGGCGGCAGCGTCCACGGTGTCCACGCGGGCGCCGAACTCGTCGGTGTTCCACGGGGCGAAGTGCTCGTACGGGGTGAAGGGCGTGCCGTACTTCGCGGTGATCCCGTCGGAGAGCAGCACGACCGCGTTGTAGCGGAAGGCGGTCGGGAACTCCTCGACGTAGTGCCGGATCTGGGTGTGCGCGGCGGCCAGGGTGGCGTTCGGGTCGCCGGCCCGCTTGAGCTCGATGACGGCGAGCGGAAGCCCATTGACGTACAGGACGAGGTCGAAGCGGCGGTTGCGCTCACCGTTGATCACGGTCACCTGACGGACGGCGCGGTATGTGTTCGCGTCCGCGTGCTCCAGGTCGACGATCCGGACGGTCGGGGTGTGCTCGGCGCCGAGCGCGTCGGTGTACGTGACGGAGTGGACGCCGTCGGTCAGGTAGCCGTGCGCGGTCCGGTTCTCCTCGTACGTGTCCTGCGAGGCCGGGGTCGCGGCGGTCGCGAGGGCCTCACGGACGGCCTCCGGGGGGAGGGCGGGGTTGAGCCTCTCGACGGCCTCACGGAGATCGGAGTACAGGATCAAGTCGTCCCAGGAACGGCGGTGACCGGAACCGGGCGCGAGCTCATTGCCCTCGGCCTTCGGCCAGTCGAGCTCCACGAGCTCTTCGAGGGCAAGGAATTCCCAGTCGATTTCGAGGGGGCGGAAGTTGTCGGGGGTGTTGTTGCTGCCGTCGTCGTTCCCGTGCGTGGTCATACGTGGTCCTCAACAATCTTCTCGGCGTCCTTGACGCGAAGGCGGCCAGACATGAGTTGGGGGAGGAGAGTGTCGCGGAGGGTTGCGAGGGTTTGGTTCTCCTGCTCGCGCACCCGCGACATCGCGAAAAGCTCTCGTGCTTCCACTGTGAACCGCTGAATGGAGTGCGCGTCCGGGACCTTGATCCGGACCGACAGGGCCCTATCTCGGTTCAGTCCAGGAACAGCTGAGTCCGAGTTCATCTCCTCCAGACCCAATCCCTTGAGGAGAAAATACGCGTATTCCATGGACACCCCGTCGCCGCGACACACTACATAGAATGTCGTGTCGATTGGGAAGAAACCACCCTCCGACCAATAAACCGATCCAACCGTCCCCTTGCGGCCGACAATAATCCCGGGGCCCTCAATCAGTGCCTCAATGTGCCTTCCGCTGATTCCACCGCTCCCGAACACGGGAATTTCTCCGGTGGCCCTCCGGGCAGCGGGAAGGGATTTCCCGTACTTCAACTCAAGGATGTCACCTAGCACCGCCGACTCCAGCGCCGACGCCGAAACCTGCGCCGCCTTCGCCGCACCCAGCTCCATCGCCGCAGCCACGATACGCACATTGACAGCGATCTTGTCGTCCAGCGCCCCGAGTGCAGCCGCGATGGCACGCTGTTCATCAGGTTCCGGAATACGAATGGGAATCTGCGTGATGTAATTCCTGTTAAGCATTGGCTGGGCGGCGCCGGAATTGTATCCAGAAAAGTCGATCCCCCCCAGCAGGTGATAGACAAACCTAGGGTCATTTCCCAAGAAGTCAGTCACGTAAAGCGAAGTATTGAGCGGCCAAAAGTCTTCGGCGCAGTATGTGGCGTGCCCCATGGAGGCCCCAGCGCGACCAACAACGACGCCGGGGGCCTTCACGATCGCTGTGTCATGAAATCCACTTGGCCCAGCTGCTCCGACCACCGGCACATTTCCCGGGTTCCGGCTCGTCGTCGGAAGGTCGTGGCCACGACGCAGCTTCACGAGCTGGTCAAGCGTAGTGCGAGTCCATTCAGACATCGACCCTCCCCAGCTGCTCGCGCACCGTCTTCGACAGCTCGTCCGACTTGTCGAACAGCTCGTACAGCTCCCCCGTCAGCCGCGCGATCTTCTCCGCAACCGCCTCGGCGTCCTCTTCCTCCGCCTCAGCCGCCCCGACATACCGCCCCGGCGTCAGCACGTACCCGTGCTCCTGGACCGTCTTCAGGTCCGCGCTCGCGCAGAACCCCGGCACGTCCGCGTACGTCTCGCCCGCGTCCTTCGCACTCGTCGTCCCGCGCCACGCGTGGTACGTCCCCGCGATCTTCTTGAGGTCGTTCTCCGTCAGGACGCGCTCAGTACGGTCGACCATCTCGCCGATGTCCCGGGCGTCGATGAACAGGATCTCGCCCCGGCGGTCCGCAGCAGCGACCTTCTGCCCCTTCACGCCCCCCGGCGACTTGTCCTTCGCCAGGAACCACAGACAGGCCGGAATCGCCGTCGTCCGGAACAGCTGTGCCGGCAGCGCGACCATGCACGCCACCATGTCCCCATCCACCAGCGCCTGCCGGATCTCCCCTTCCCCGCTCTGCTGGCTGCTCATCGAGCCGTTGGCGAGGACGACACCGGCCGTCCCCCGCTCCCCCAGCTTGCTGATCATGTGCTGGAGCCAGGCATAGTTGGCGTTACCCCTGGGCGGAACTCCGTACTTCCACCGCGCATCCGACTCGTTGCGCGCCCAGTCCTTGATATTGAAGGGCGGGTTGGCCATGACGTAGTCGGCCTTGAGGTCGGGGTGTTTGTCGTCAGCGAAGGTGTCGCCCCAGCGGGCGGCGAGGTTGCCGTCGATGCCGTGGATGGCGAGGTTCATCTTGGCCAGGCGCCAGGTGCGTTCGTTGAGCTCCTGGCCGTAGACGGAGATGTCAGCCTTGTGGCCGCGGCCACGGTGGGCCTCGATGAACTTGGCGGCCTGGACGAACATGCCGCCGGAGCCGCAGGCCGGGTCATACACGCGGCCCTCGTACGGCTCCAGGACCTCCACCAGCAGGCGGACGACGCTGCTCGGGGTGTAGAACTCGCCACCCCGCTTTCCTTCGGCACGGGCGAAGTTGCCGAGGAAGTACTCGTAGACCTCGCCGAGGACGTCCTGGGCGGGCTTGTCGTCGCTGCCGCCGAAGCGGGCGTCGGTGATGAGGTCGACGAGTTCGGCCAGGCGCTTCTTGTCGACGTTGTCCTTGTTGAAGATCTTGGGGAGGACGCCGGTCAGCGACGGGTTGGCCTTCATGATGGCGTCCATCGCCTGGTCAAGGACCTCGCCGACGTTGCCCCTCTTGGCGTTGGCGGAGATCGAGGACCAGCGGGCGCTCTCGGGGACCCAGAAGACGTGGTGCCCGGTGTACTCGTCCTGGTCCTCCAGGAACTCATCCAGGCGGTCCTCAGCGATGCCTTCCTCCGCGAGTTCCTTGGCGAGCTGTTCGCGGCGCTCCTCGAAAGCGTCGGAGACGTACTTGAGGAAGATCAGACCGAGGACGAACTCCTTGTACTGGTTGGCGTCCATGGAGCCGCGCAGCTTGTCGGCGGCCTTCCAGAGGATGGCCTGGATCTCCTTGGGCGTGGAGGCAGTGAACAGCTCCGCCTGGTCGGCGGGCTTCTTCTTCCGGGGCGGCATGGGCGCTCAGGTCTCCTTCAAGAGTCGGACGAGAGATCAGACGAGAGGGGGTTCGGTGAGGGTCAGCGTGCCGTCGACGAGGCCGGCGGCGGTCAGGGAGGTCAGGTCGTCGAGGGCCGCCGCGTGCTGGCGCAGCAGAGCCGTGCGGCGGGCGATGTCGGCCAGGAGAGCGTCGTAACGCTCGGCCTCGTCGCCGGGCAGGTCGGGGATGAGGAGGTCTTCTATGCGGCGGGCGGAGCGCACCGCGCCGCTCACCCGCCGGTGTTCGGTCGCCGCCGAGCGCAGGAGCGCTGCCAGGACACGGGGCCGTACCGGATGCTCGACGTCGGGGCGTGCGCGCAGGACGCGGGCGGGGAAGGCGACCACCGACAGGCCCTCGTCGTCGACGTACGCGCCGAAGCTCGGGGTGGCGGTGACGACGATGTCGCCGGGTTCGGTGAAGTAGGCGTGCTCGTAGGTGTTGAGGAGTATGGCGCGGTCGATGCGGTGACTGTCGACCGGCGCACTGCCGGTGATCTCAGCCGGGGTGAGGACCGTGTAGTGGCCCGCGCCGCCGGTGAGGAGGTGTTCGGCGGCGATGCGGTGGCCGGGCAGTCGGCGCAGGCGGCGGTCCTTGAGTAGGCGGGCCACGGTGGTGCGGCGGGCCGGCTGGTCGTCGGGGCGCAGGACGGCGTTGGCGCGGATCGTTGGCGCGTGGTCGAGGGCGCTGCGGGTGGCGTCGATCAGCTGGTGGAGGCGGAGTTCGGTCTCGGAGATGCGGGCCGGGCGTTCGACGACGGTGCGGGTGTAGCGGTCGGCGTGCGGGCGGTGCTGCGGGGTGAACGCGGCACCCGGTGCGCTGGTCAGCGCGGTGGCCCGGACGATGGCGGCGTTGCGCGGTTCGTGGCGGCTGTCCGCCCTCCAGCCAGCGTCTCGGAAGATGTCGATGTCCTCGGCCAGCGCGTCCAGGGTCTGCGGGGTGAGGCTGCGTGAGGCGAGGTCGGCGAGGAGGATCTGGCCGGTGCGCTTGTCTTCGGGCGTGCGGTGCAGGATCCAGATCGCGGTGCGGTGGGCCGGGCGGAAGGGGAGTACGCCTTCGGGGAGGCTGATCGCGGCCTTGAGGAGGTGCTGTTCCAGGAAGTCCCGGCGCAGACGGTCCGCTTTCCCGCGGGCGGGCAGGGGCCGGACGAGCGCGTCGGCGGGTCCCAGGACGACGGCAGTGCAGTCCTCGGCGAGGAGGTCGGTGAAGTCCTGCAAGCTATGCAGGACGGCGAGCGGGCTGCGGGTCTCGGCCGCCTCGTAAGGGAGGCAGCAGGCGATGACGTGCGGATTTCCCCAGTCTTCCGTGGCCAGTTCCTCGCCGTCGGCAAGGTCCATCTCAAATTCCTGGACGCCCTGTGCCATGAGGCGGCGGCGGGCGAGCCGGGCCAGGTCCGGCATCGGGTCCGCGGAGAGGAAGAAAGGCGAATCCTCGGCATCGGACACGGATTCGCGCAGGGCGACTAGCAGATCGCCGCTCCGGGGATGGAGGACGGCGGCCGTTGCCCCTTCTTCGCGTTCGTTCAGTCGCGCGAGGCCGGTGAGGTGGGCCATCGTGCGGCTCACCGGCGGAATCGGTTCCTCGGCGGCGAGGTCGTCGCAGCCCAGGCGGCGGCGTGCGTCCATGACCCGTTCGAGCGCATCGGCCGGGGTGTAGGCGGCCTCGGTGAGCTGGTCGGCGAGCACGGCGAGCAGGGGGCCCTGCCGTTCGGCGTCCGGCAGTTCGCGCAGCTCTCTTCGGAGGAAGGTGTCGTCGAAGTCGGTCTCGGCGGCACGCTCCAAGATCGTCTGCCAGGGCAGGTTGGCGAGCGGTTCATCGAGGAGCTGACGCAGGCAGAGCAGTGCGGTCACTGTGTCGACCAGGGTGCGGGCGGGGATTGCGCGCCGCCAGGCGGACAGGGTGTGCAGCACCAGCTCCGCCCGGATCTGGCCGGCGTCGGCATTGCCGCGGCCGGTGGACAGAAGCCATTCGGCGACTTCACGGCCGTCGAAGAGCGGGCTGGCCCCCTCGTACGCGACAGGCTCGGGGAAATCCGCGTGCCGGCGGGCCCAGGTGGTGACGACGGGACGTTGGACCTGGGCCAAGGTCCCGATTTCGGCGTAACTGATCCGCCAGTAGATCTCCTCGGGCAGGATGGGAGCGGTTGCTTCACGTGTGCCAGCCATGCGGTTCCGCTCCCTTCGTGAAGACTGCCTCGTGCTCCCGGTCGAGAACGTTTCTCCCAGGGCACCTCACACGCTACAGCCGGTCGAACTCTCAGCTTCGCCAACGGTTGATAACCAGGGTTATCAGGTTCTCGAACAATTTCACCTCCAATCTTCTGGCACCTTCGTCACCATCACCCCGGCACCACCCGCCGGGACGCCAGCCCCATACGAGTCCGACCGCACCGGCGTCCTCATCGCCGCACCTCTGCTCCCTTGCCGGGCACTCACCTCTGTCCGCCTCGACACTCCCCGTCCCGTAAGGCCGCTCGTGTTACCGAACCGCACCGCAACCTCGCCCCAGGAGACCTCTGTGTCCAGCACCGCGTCGAAGCGCACCCTGTACCGCCTGACCCACGTCGAGGCGACCCCTGAGTCGATGCTCGAAGCCCTCGACGTCGACGCCCTCGACACCCTGGACGCGGTCGTGCGCGACGTCAGCGATCACATGGGAGTTCCCGCCCTCGCGGTGTCCTTCGCCGTAGCGAAGGAGGAAGCCGCCTGGGGCAAGGACATCCTCCGGCTCACCGACGAGTCAGACCTGCTGCAGAGCGAGCAGCGCACCGGCGCACTGCTCGTGCTCGCCGTCGACGACGTGGTGTACGCGATCGGCTTCGACCAGGGCTACCGGCTTCTCCCCGCCCAGCTCAAGGACGCGCACTTCGGTCTGTCCTTCGGTATCCGCGCCATCAACCCGCGTCAGGTGCGGGACTTCACTGCCAGCGTCCTCGGCCAGGCGCGCATCGACAGTTCCCTGATCCCTGCCGGCGCCTCCGTACCGGCACTCGGACTCCGGGACCACGGGCGGATCATCCGCCACCTCGGCGGCTACCTCGACGAAGTCGACCTCACCGCAGGGAGCGGCACCAGGAACGGGGCCATGACCGCGGAGGGCGGCATCGGTCTCCGTATCAAACTCGGCACCACCCCCGCCACACTGATCAAGGACATCTGCGCCATCGCCGCGATCTGCGAACACGTCGTTCCCCACCCCGACCTGGCCTTTGTCGAGCACATCACCGCGGTCAAGGACCCTTCCCTCATCGACGCGCTCGACGCGGAACTGGACGCCACGCTCGGCCGTCCCGCAGACGGCCGGATCATGACCGCCGTCCCCTTCTCCCAGAGCTCTTACCTGCCCCGGTCCACCGCCTGCACCATCAAGATCGGGTCCTGCCCGCCCCACCTCCGGGACGAGTTCAGTCTCGACTACGTCCTGGAGCGGGCCCGTGTGATCAAGGCAGGCGCCCGCGTCACGGCGCTCCGGCAGGGCACCGTCGAACTGTTTCGTGACACGCTCTCCGCACGGACCGCGCTCGCCCCGCGCACCGCCTCCCTGGAAGCCCTGTCCAAGGAAACCGCCATGAAGTGGATCGAGGCCACTTTCTCCCTCGGCTCCCGCACGTTCTGTCTGCTCGACGGTGAGTGGTACGAGCTCGGGGCGGGCTACCTGCGCAACGTCAACGAGACCGTGGCTCCCTTGTTCCCCGACGCGCCCTCAGTCGATCTCCCCCGCTGGCCGCTCGTCGAGAAGCTCAACAGGAAGGGTATGCGCGTGATGCGTCCCGTAGACGAAGGCGACTACAACAAGCTGGCCGCCCAGGCCCGTCGCGGCTGGGTCTGCCTGGACAAGAAGAACGTCCACAACCCCTTTCGGGCAAGCAACTCCGTCGAGATCTGCGACCTGTTCACCGAGGACGACACTCTTGTCCTCGTGAAGCCCGCGCACTCCTCAAGCCCGCTGAGTCACCTGTTCAGCCAGGCGCGCGTCTCCGTTGAGCTCCTCTTCGAGAACGCGGCCGTACGCGCGGAGTTCGCCCGGTCCGTACACGTCAACAGCGATCCGGCCCGCAGCATCCCCGAGGACTTCACCCCGCGCCGCGTCGTCTTCGCGATCCTTCTGAAGGGCGGAGCCAAGCTCACGCCGGACTCCCTCTTCCCGTTCTCCGCCATCACCCTGGCCCAGACCGCGAAGGCCCTCGCCGCTCGCGGCGTGACCGTCGAAGTCATCGGCGTCGAAAGCGAGTCGGCCCAGTCCGCCATGCGCGACGAGGCTGCGTAGCCGCCCGGGACTCTCGCCGTAAACACGCCCTCTACATCTCTCATCCGAACGAGGAGTCCTTTCAGCAGCCCAGAATTCCCGCAAGGGCAGCGGGCATCGTCTCCGGGTGCAGGGCATTCAGGGAACGGCGGGAGGCTACATGGAACAGGCCCTCAACAAGCGGCAGCAGGCCGTGCTCGGCTGGGTGGGCCAGGGGTGTCCCGACGGAGTCTGGCCAGACAGCACGTACAAGACCAGCGGGCAAGCCCTGCAGAACCGAGGGCTCATCAAAGTCACCAAACGCCGCGGGCATTGGAGCGCCCACCTCACCGAGAAGGGGCGGCAGCAGCTCATCGAACGCGGCATCCGCCCCGTGGAGCAGAGCACCCGACCGCCGGACCGCCCCGCCCGAAATGCGGCACCGCCGCGCCCCCGAGCCGTGCCGAAGGCCCTTGCGAACTACGCGGACCAGCTACTCGATGAACTGGCCGTTGCGAACGACGGCTGTCTGATCAAGCCCATCGAATCCGGCCCGCACGCGGTGAATTGGGCGTCACGGGTCAACGCCGCCCGCAAGTCCGGCAAGATCCCCCACACGCAGGAAATCCACGGATACCGCACCCACCGCGGCTACGAGATCAAGCTGGTCGACATCCCTGCCTGGCGCCTCGCGGAACTCACCCCGCTCCCTGTGCCGGCCAGACTCACCAAACCCCATGCCGTCGTGGCCGCCCTCCAAAAGCAACCGCAGCCCATGGACCTGACCAAACCCCTCCAGGGCCGAGCCCTGCGCATCATCCAAACCCTCATCGCTGCCACCACAGCCCAAGGCCACAAGGCATCGCACGGAACCACACAAGGCGCGCCCCCGCCCCATCGGCGCCGCAAGGCACCACCGCACTTCTCCATCACCGCCCAAGGCGAAAGTGTCGGATTCCTCGTCCTCCAAGAACAGGACCGCAGCGAACACGTCCCCACAGACAAGGAACTCGCCGACGCCAAGAAGTACTCATGGATGCGTATCCCCCGCTTCGACTACACCCCCTCCAGCCGCCTACGCTTCATACTCCGCGGCGGCATCCCGCACCGTGCAAGCGAATGGGCAGATCTCCCCGACCGGCCTCTGGAAGAACAACTCGCCGAGATTGTGCAGGAGGTCGGACTCCGCGGCGAGGCCGCAGAACGCAAACGCCTTGCAGACCAGCAAGCCAGAGAGGTACAGCAAAAGCGCTGGGAAGCCGCCATGCAGGAAGCCCACGACGCATACGCCCACGCCTACCGCGTCAAACGCCTCGGAGAACAGGCAGACACCTGGTACCAGGCCAGGCGCCTGACTGAATACGTCGCAGCAGTAGGCGTCCATGCCACATCACTTCCGCCCGGGCAGGAGCGGACCGAGGTCGAGGCGTGGCTCGCGTTCGCGGACGCGCACCTCCAAAACCTCACCGAATCGGCCTCAGCGCCGAAACTGCCCACGCCGCCGAAACCCAGCGGCGACGACCTCAAGCCATTCCTCGGTCACTGGAGCCCCTACGGACCCCGCTCCTACTGAGCCGGACCAAGGGAAATCACACCGCCACGAGCCGTACCCGCTCGCCGCACAGCTTGGCCATGTCGTCAATATCGGAAGTCAGCATGACCACAGGGCGATGCTGTCGCAGCGCGGCCTCGGCGACGACCGCATCGATCGCGTACTTGTGTCCATGCAATCCGGCATTCATCAGCAACTTCGAGGCCGCCCTCGCCTCCTCGTCACCGACCGAGACGACCCGCAGCCCGGAAAGCACCCAGTTCAGGCGGGACTTGTTCGTACGCGCATGGACGGCCTCGATGATAGTGAGCGCACTGATCACGACCTCCATGCCTCGCGACCGCGCCTCAGCGATCAGGGCCACCACCTGCTCTTCGTCAGCGAGCAGCTTCGAGAGTCCCTCGCTGTCGAGGACCAGTGTCCCCTCGTGACTCAGCCTGCGGCGGGCCACTCGGCCTCCTCGGCGAACACCCCGTCGAAGACCTGCCGCGCCCGCTGACGAGCCGGCTCGGAGACCGGCCCCTTGCGGCTCTCGTAGTCCGCCAGGTACTCGTCCAGGACCTGCCCGCGCAGCTCACGCTCGACCGCCTCGGCAATGAAAGCGGAGAACTCCCGCTTGCCCACCCGAGCCCGGATCGCCTCCGCGGTCCCCTCCGGCAGCGACAAGCTCACCCGCGTCGCTGGCCCTTCCCCGATGCTGTACGTCGCCTCAGCCATGCCCCCGATTGTGTCAAACGAGTAGGAAAAGCGCCACGTCCGCACTACCTTCACAGCTCGGTCAGCGCCCCGCTCACGCAAATCCCAGCACAGGCACCCCCATCCCATCCCAACACGATCCCAGCACGGTACGGATGACCAGGGATGACGACAGGTGACGAGGGATCAGCTATCCCAGCACCATCCCAGCACGGGAAAAAACAAAGGGCCCGACTCCGAAGAGTCGGGCCCTCCCTGACCTGTATGTTTGCCAGATCAGCAAAGTTGTGATACGTAACCCGCTACACGTTGAAGCGGAACTCGACCACGTCGCCGTCCTGCATCACGTAGTCCTTGCCCTCCATGCGGGCCTTGCCCTTGGCGCGGGCCTCGGCGACCGAGCCCGTCTCGACCAGGTCCTCGAAGGAGACGATCTCCGCCTTGATGAAGCCCTTCTGGAAGTCGGTGTGGATCACACCGGCGGCCTCGGGGGCGGTGGCGCCCTTCTTGATCGTCCAGGCGCGGGCTTCCTTCGGGCCGGCCGTGAGGTAGGTCTGGAGGCCCAGGGTGTCGAAGCCGACGCGGCCGAGGGTGGCGAGGCCGGGCTCCTCCTGGCCCATGGACTGGAGGAGCTCCAGGGCCTCGTCGTCGTCGAGCTCGATCAGCTCGGACTCGATCTTGGCGTTGAGGAAGATCGCCTCGGCGGGTGCGACCAGGGCGCGCTGCTCGTTCTTGAAGTCCTCGTCGACCAGCTCGTCCTCGTCGACGTTGAAGACGTAGAGGAAGGGCTTGGTGGTGAGGAGGTGCAGCTCGTGGAGGAGCTTGCCCTTCTCGGTTCCCGCCGTGATGCCCGCGGCGAACAGGGTCTCGCCGGACTCCAGGATCTTCTGGGCCTCCTCGACCGCGGCGAGGACCGCGACCTTGTCCTTCTGGAGGCGGGACTCCTTCGTGAGGCGCGGGACGGCCTTCTCGACGGACTGGAGATCGGCGAGGATCAGCTCGGTGTTGATCGTCTCGATGTCGTCCTTGGGCGAGACCTTGCCGTCGACGTGGACGACGTTCTCGTCCTTGAAGGCGCGGATGACCTGGCAGATGGCGTCCGACTCACGGATGTTCGCGAGGAACTTGTTGCCGAGGCCCTCGCCCTCCGAGGCGCCCCGGACGATGCCGGCGATGTCGACGAAGTCGACCGTGGCGGGCAGCAGCCGCTGGGAGCCGAAGATCTCGGCAAGCTTGTTCAGGCGCGCGTCGGGGACGCCCACGACGCCCACGTTCGGCTCGATCGTGGCGAACGGGTAGTTGGCGGCCAGCACGTCGTTCTTGGTCAGGGCGTTGAACAGGGTCGACTTGCCGACATTCGGCAGACCGACGATTCCGATCGTGAGCGACACGTTGGCGACTTCCTGAAGGGATGGGAGGGCGGGTGGCCTCGGCCCGGGCGGGCCGATTCTCCAGTTTACGGGCGGGGGCAACCGGCCGGCCCCGCCGCCGTGGTCCGGGGCACGTCCGGGCGCGGGCTTCCTTCGGGCCGGTCCGTGATTCTCCCGTCCCGGGCCCGCGCCCGCGTTCTGTCCTCAGCCCACCCGCGACCCGTCCGGAGCCCGCGCCCGCGACCCGTCCGGAGCCCACCCCGCGCTCCGTCCCCATCCCATCCCGCGTTCCGTCCCCAGCCCACCCCGCACCCCGTCCGGAGCCCGTCCCCCGGCCCGTCCGGGGCCCGCGCCAGCGGTCCGATCGGGGAAGCGGCCCGGTTCCCTTTCGGCCGTGTGGGATCGAACTCACCCCCAAGGTCACCCAAAGGGCGTGTCCCGTACCCGCTTCCTCCCGCCCGGCGACCTACGTTGTCACGGTGGAGCAGCACAGGACACGTCCCCCGCAGCGCAGGCGGCCCCAGCAGGCCCCGCTGTCCCCGCAGGGCACCATCGACGAGGCCGCCACCGTCTACCGGGTGGTGGACACGAAGCCGGAGGGCCGGTCCCGGCCGGTGCCACCGGTCGTTCTCGCACTCCGCAGACTGCCCAACCCCCGGCTGACCGGCATCGGGGCGGGCCTCTTCGCCGCCGCCACCATGTTCGCACTGGCCTGCCTGATCGCACTCCTGTTCGATGGATCGGCGACCGTGTTCGGGGTGCTGTTTCTGCCGGTCAGCGCGTTGACCGGGCTGTGGGTGCGGCCGGCCGACCTGGTGACCGCCCCGATCATCGTGCCGATCGCGTTCGCCGTCGGGATCATCCCGATCTCCGGCGGCGAGGGAGGGTTCGCGGGCCAGACCATGGCGCTCGTCACCGCGCTCGCCGTGCACGCGGGGTGGCTGTACGGCGGCACGCTCGTCGCCGGCCTCATCGCGACCGTGCGCAAGGTCCGGCTGATGCGACAGCGTCAGCGCCAGCGCCGGGCGGTGTCCGGTTCGCAGGTGGCCCGGAACAAGGACGAGCCGGGGCCGCGTCGGCCCCGGCACTGAGGACCGGGCCCGGGACCGCGGAGGACCGTTACGCCACCGTGGCCGAGGCGGCCATCGCCGCGCCCACGATGCCCGCGTTGTTCTGCAGTTCCGCGGGCACCATCTCGGCCCGGACGCCCTCGATCAGGGGCAGGAACTTGTCCGCCTTGCGGCTGACTCCGCCGCCGATGATGAAGAGCTCGGGCGAGAACAGCATCTCCACGTGGCTCAGGTACTTCTGCACCCGGTGCGCCCAGTGGTGCCAGCTGAGGTCCTCGTCCTCCTTGGCCTTGGTGGAGGCGTGCCGCTCCGCGTCGTGGCCGTTCAGCTCCAGATGGCCCAGTTCGGTGTTGGGGACGAGCTTGCCGTCGACGAACAGGGCGCTGCCGATGCCCGTGCCGAACGTCAGGACGATGACGGTGCCCTTGCGACCCCGTCCCGCACCGAACGTCATCTCCGCGATGCCCGCGGCGTCGGCGTCGTTCAGGAGGGTGACGGGGAGGCCGAGTCTGTCGCCGAGCACGCCCCGGGCGTCGGTATCGACCCACCCCTTGTCGACATTGGCGGCGGTACGGGTGCAGCCGTCGGTGACGACTCCGGGGAAGGTGATGCCCACCGGGCCCGACCAGTCGAAGTGGCCGACCACCTCGGCCACGCACCCGGCGACGTCCTTGGGGGTGGCCGGGTGCGGGGTGAGCACCTTGTGACGTTCCTGCGCCAGGTCTCCGCGGTCCAGGTCAACGGGAGCGCCCTTGATCCCGGATCCGCCGATGTCCACGCCGAAGATCTGCATGCAATCCACGTTACGGGCAGGTGTCCCGGTCCACTTCCCGAAGCACGAACCCACCGGCTCCGAACCCCGGCCCTATTCCCTCTCCCGGCGCGACTGCCCGTCCGGACCCGACTGCCCGTCCGGACTCGACTGCCTGTCCGGGCTCGGCTGCCTGTCCGGGCTCGGCTGCCCCGCCGGGCGCGACTGCCCCGCCGACGCGGGCTCTTCCGGGCCCGGCTACTTCTCCGGCCTCGGCTGCTTCTCCATGAGCGTCGCGGCCTCGGCGCGCAGATCGCGCCGGAGCTCCTTGGGCAGCGAGAACGTGATGGACTCCTCGGCCGCCTTCACGATCTCCACGTCCTCGAAGCCCCGCTTGGACAGCCACTCCAGGACACCGTCGACCAGTACCTCGGGGACGGACGCGCCCGAGGTGACGCCGACCGTGGAGACTCCGTCCAGCCACGCCTCGTCGATCTCGTCGGCGAAGTCGACGAGGTGGGCGGCGCCGGCTCCGGCGCCGAGGGCGACCTCGACCAGGCGGACCGAGTTGGAGGAGTTCCTGGAGCCGACGACGATCACCAGGTCGGCGTCCGTACCCATCTGCTTCACGGCGGTCTGACGGTTCTGCGTGGCGTAGCAGATGTCGTCGCTGGGCGGCGAGATGAGGAGCGGGAACTTCTCCTTGAGCGCGCCGACCGTCTCCATCGTCTCGTCGACGGAGAGCGTGGTCTGGGAGAGCCAGACGACCCTCGACGGGTCGCGCACCTCGACGTTCGCGACGTCCTCGGGGCCGTCGACCAGCGTGATGTGGTCGGGGGCCTCGCCGGAGGTGCCGATGACCTCCTCGTGGCCCTCGTGGCCGATCAGGAGGATGTCGAAGTCGTCCTGCGCGAAGCGGACGGCTTCCTTGTGGACCTTGGTGACCAGGGGGCAGGTCGCGTCGATCGTGGCGAGACTCCGCTCGGCCGCCTCCTGGTGCACGGTCGGCGCGACACCGTGCGCGGAGAACATCACGATCGAGCCCTCGGGGACCTCCGCCGTTTCCTCGACGAAGATCGCGCCCTTCTTCTCCAGCGTCTGCACGACGTACTTGTTGTGGACGATCTCGTGGCGTACGTAGACCGGGGAGCCGTACTGCTCCAGGGCCTTCTCCACGGCGATCACGGCACGGTCCACGCCCGCGCAGTAGCCACGGGGAGCGGCGAGCAGGACGCGGCGGGGTGTCGGAGCAGTCATGCGCACCATCGTAAGGCCGCGCCGGACGCGCGGAAGATCGGCGGGGTCGCCAGACTGATCGCGTACGCGATCGGGACTCATGCGCACGCGATCGACGGAGGGCTCATGTCGGGGACCGGAGGCGGCGGCGATGTCGGCGGGGCCGCGGAGGGGCGGGGGTCGCGTCAGGAGGCGGGGCGGCTGCGGCGCACGCTCGGCTTCCGGGATCTGGTGGTCTACGGGCTCCTCTTCATCGCGCCGATGGCGCCGGTCGGGGTGTTCGGCACGCTCGACGCGAAGTCGGGGGGCGCGGTCGCGCTGGTCTACGTCGCGGCAACCGTGGTGATGGCGTTCACCGCGTTCAGTTACGCCCAGATGGTGCGTGTCGCCCCGTTGGCGGGTTCCGTCTTCGCGTACGCGCGCAAGGGGCTCGGGGAGGGTGCGGGGTTCGTCGCGGGGTGGATGGCGATGCTGGACTACCTGCTGATCCCGGCCGTCGCCTATCTCTTCTCCGGGATCGCGCTGCACGCGCTCGTGCCGTCGGTGTCGCAGTGGGTGTGGACGGCGCTCGCCGTCGTCGTGACCACGCTGCTCAATCTCCGGGGCGTACGGACCGCCGCCCGGGTCGGCTTCGCGGTCCTCGCGATGGAGATCCTGGTGCTGCTGGTGTTTCTGGTGTCGGCGGTGGTGGTCCTGGCACGGGACGGGGCACAGCGCGGCTGGCTGACCCCGTTCACCGGCGATTCCGGCTTCGCGATGTCGGCGGTGCTGGGGGCGGTGTCGGTGGCGGTGCTCTCGTACCTGGGCTTCGACGCGATCGCGTCGTTCGCCGAGGAGGTGGCGGGCGGCTCGGCGAAGGTGGCGCGGGCGTTGCTGTTCTGCCTGGTGCTCACGGGCACGCTGTTCGTGGCACAGGGCTACCTGGCCACGCTGCTGGAGCCGATGACGTCGGCGGAGCTGGCCGCTGCCCCGGCCGCGCAGGGATCGGCGTTCTACGACGCGGTGGACACGTCGGTCGGAGGCTGGCTGCACGATCTGGTGGCGGTCAGCAAGGCGATCGGGGCGGCGTTCGCGGCGCTGGCCGGGCAGGCGGCGGCCGGGCGGCTGGTGTTCGCGATGGCCAGGGAGCGGCGGCTGCCCTCCGTGCTGTCCGGCGTCGACCCGCGGTCCGGGGTACCGCGGTCCGCGATCCTGCTGGCGGCGGCGGTCACGCTGGTCGCCGCGGTGTGGGCGGCCCGGCGCCCGGACGGCCTCGACCATCTGGTGTCGGTCGTCGACATCGGCGCGCTGACGGCGTTCGTGCTGCTGCACGCGTCGGTGGTGGGCTGGTTCGCGGTGCGCCGGATGGAGGGGCCGCCGAGCTGGTGGCGGCATGTGCTGGTACCGGTGGTGGGGGCGGGGGTGCTGGTCGCGGTGATCGCGGAGGCGGCCGCGAGCGCGCAGGTGGTGGGGGTGTGCTGGTTGGGGGTGGGGCTGGTGGTGCTGGCGTTGCAGTACGGGCGACGACCTGTCTGAGGGGCAGTGGGCCCGGGAGCCGGTTCGTGAGCGGCCGGTTGTCGGTGCGGGCGGATACGCTCCCTCGCATGGCTCTCCAAACGTCCGCGGAAGCACCGCTGCCCGTCGGTGAGGTGTCCCGGCTCATCGGCGGGTGGATCGACCGGCTGGGTGCGGTCTGGGTCGAGGGGCAGATCACCCAGCTGTCCCGGCGGCCGGGTGCCGGTGTGGTGTTCCTGACGCTGCGCGACCCGTCGCGGGACGTCTCGGTGGGTGTGACGTGCTTCCGGCAGGTCTTCGACCGGATCGCGGACGTGGTGACGGAGGGGGCTCGGGTCGTCGTCCTCGCGAAGCCGGAGTGGTACGCGCCGCGCGGGCAGCTCTCGCTGCGGGCCACGGAGATACGGCCGGTCGGGGTCGGCGAGCTGCTGGTCCGCCTCGAACAGCTGAAGAGGTCGCTGACCTCGGAAGGACTCTTCGCGCTCGGCCGGAAGAAGCCGCTTCCGTTCCTGCCTCAGCTGATCGGGCTGGTCTGCGGGCGGGCCTCGGCGGCCGAGCGCGATGTGCTGGAGAACGCCCGCCGGCGGTGGCCCGCGGTCCGGTTCGAGGTGCGCAACACGGCGGTGCAGGGAGTGCACGCGGTCGATCAGGTGGTCCAGGCTGTGAAGGAGCTGGACGATCTCCCGGACGTCGACGTGATCGTCGTGGCACGGGGCGGCGGCAGTGTGGAGGACCTGCTGCCGTTCTCGGACGAACAGCTGATCCGTACGGTCGCCGCGTGCCGCACACCGGTGGTGTCCGCGATCGGCCATGAGCCCGACTCCCCGCTGCTCGACCTTGTCGCCGACCTGCGCGCCTCGACGCCGACGGACGCGGCGAAGAAGATCGTGCCCGATGTCGGCGAGGAGCTGGACCGGGTACGGCAGCTGCGGGACCGCGCGCTGCGCACGGTCCGGGGCCTGCTGGACCGGGAGGAACGGGGGCTGGCGCACGCCCTGGGCCGGCCGTCGATGGAGCACCCCCGGCGGATGGTGGACGAGCGGGCGTCGGAGATCGACGCGCTGGTCGGACGGAACCGTCGGGTGCTGGGCCATCTGCTGGACCGGGCCGATTCGGAGCTCGCCCACACCAGGGCACGCGTTGTCGCCTTGTCGCCCGCGGCGACGCTGGAGCGCGGGTACGCGGTGCTGCAGCGGGCGGACGGTCATGTGGTGCGGGCTCCCGAGGACGCGGGCACGGCGGGCGATGTGCTGCGGGCGCGGGTTTCGGGCGGCGAGTTCGCGGTGCGGGTGGCGGAGTGAACGCACCGGGCCGGTGCGGGCGGGGAACGAAGCCACCGGGCCGGTGCGGGCGGCGAAACGAGTGCACGGGGCGGGTGGGCGGCGGTTCGTCGCACGGCGCTCGACCATGCCCCCGGCGGAGCCGGTGACGGAGCCGGGGCCCGGGACGGGGACGGAGCCGGGGCCGGAACGCGGTCACGGCGGAAGTCGACGGGACCGGGAACGCGGAGGGCCCGGAGCACAGCCGTCCGGGGCCGCCGCAGCAATGACGGACGACGACATGGAGGGCTCATGATGGGCCGGAACATAGGGTGGAACGCATGACGGACGACGGAACCACGACGGCGGGTGCCACCGGCACGCTCGGATACGAGCAGGCCCGTGACGAGCTGATCGAAGTGGTACGACGCCTGGAGGCGGGCGGTACGACGCTGGAGGAGTCCCTCGCGCTGTGGGAACGGGGCGAGGAACTGGCGAAGGTGTGCCGGCACTGGCTGGAGGGCGCCCGAGCGCGTCTGGACGCGGCCCTGGCCGGACCTGCCGAGCAGCTCCGGAGCGGCGGCGCTCCCGGTGGCGACAGCAACGGCGACAGCAGTGGCGACGGCGGCGGCGAGGCGGACGACGACTGAGGCCCCGGCCTCCCCGACACCTACGAGTTCGTTGTGGAAGAGATCACTCCACCCTCGTTTTAGTTGAAAGTTAACCTACCTCTCCCGTACGGTGTTCCGCGTTGCTTGATCCACGCGTAAGCCCGGAAGGTACATCGCACCATGTCGCTCGCTCTTGACCCCGCCGCCCAGGACCTCCTCTTCCGTGAGGCCCGCACCGCCAACACCTTCACCGACGAGCCGGTGACCGACGAGCAGATCCAGGCGATCTACGACCTGGTCAAGTACGGCCCCACCGCGTTCAACCAGTCGCCGCTGCGCGTCGTCCTGGTCCGCTCCGACGACGCCCGCGCGCGCCTGGTGAAGCACATGGCCGAGGGCAACCAGCCGAAGACGTCGACCGCCCCGCTGGTCGCGATCCTGGCCACCGACAACGAGTTCCACGAGGAGCTCCCGGCGCTGCTCCCGCACTTCCCGCAGGCCAAGGACGCGTTCTTCTCCGAGCGCCCGGTCCGCGAGTCGGCCGCCACGCTCAACGGCGCGCTGCAGGCCGCGTACTTCATCATCGGCGTCCGCGCCGCGGGTCTGGCCGCCGGCCCGATGACCGGCTACGACGCCGCGGGCATCGAGAAGGAGTTCCTGGACGGCGACCACAACGTGCTGATGGTCGTCAACATCGGCAAGCCGGGCGAGGACGCCTGGTTCCCGCGTCTGCCGCGCCTGTCCTACGACGAGGTCGTCACCACCGTCTGATCACCTCGCCGCGGAACGCCCCCGCGGCCGCCGTCACGGCGGACACGAAGAAGGCCCCGAAGCAGCGCGCCGCGCCGCCCGGGGCCTCTTCCGTCCGCACCGACGAACACCGTGCGGGCCGGACGGACACCACACGGGCCCATGCGCACCGGGCGTCCCGCCACGAGTGGGCCCGGCAGGGAGTGCGGCAGGGACACGAGCGGGTGCGGCAGGAAGCCGGTCGGAGTGCGGCACGAGCCCCGTCACGGTCACCGCGGTCGCCGCGGCAGCCGCACGGGGGCGTTCAGGGAACCGTCATCCAAGCGGCGGGCACACCGCGCGAGGCGTCAGGACGCCTTCAGGGCGGCGGCCATCTCCGCCAGACGGTCCGCCGAGGCGGACCCCGTGACCACGGTGGTCGCGTCCTTGTCGTGGCGCACGAGGGCGTCGTACTTGTCGCCCTTCCAGTGCTGCCACGCCTCGCCCGCCACCTGGCGCGTACGCCCGGTGTCCTTGGCGTTCTGGCTCACCTCGGTCACGTACTTCTTCACCGGGGACGTGGACTGCTCGACGGCGACGTACTTGCCCTCCGGGTCGAGGAAGCCCAGGTGCCAACTGTTGCCGGCCTCGCGGTCGTAGCGGACCGAGGTCGGCTTCCAGTCCTTGGCCAGCCCGTCCGGGGCGACCACCGGATACGGTGCCGCGCGCCGCGCCGTCAGGAGTTCCACCCGGTAGTCGACCGCCGGGACCGGGTTGGCGTTCTTGTCGTGCGGAACGAAAATGTAGACAACCCCTGCCGCGGCGGTGGCCACCGCCATCGACAGGAACATGCCCCGCACCGTCTGCTTGCCTCGCTTGCTAGCCACGGACCCATGGTCGCATCAGAGCCGCAGGGCCCACTCCCCGGGGCGACCCGCTCAAAAGTGACCCGGTCTGCTCATATTATCGATCTGGCGATAGAGTCACAGCACCCTCTTCCGGTCGTCGCCGTACAGAAAGGTGCGCTCCGATGTCCGAGCATCATCTGCCGTCTCAGCTCGAGGTCTCCCCGGAGGCCCCCGACCGCAACCTCGCCCTGGAACTGGTCCGGGTCACCGAGGCCGCCGCCATGGCGGCGGGACGCTGGGTCGGCCGCGGCGACAAGAACGGCGCCGACGGTGCCGCCGTGAAGGCCATGCGGACCCTCGTCTCCACCGTCTCGATGAACGGTGTCGTCGTCATCGGCGAGGGCGAGAAGGACGAAGCCCCCATGCTGTTCAACGGCGAGCACGTCGGTGACGGCACCGGTCCCGAGGTCGACATCGCGGTCGACCCGATCGACGGCACGACCCTGAACGCCAAGGGCATGCCGAACGCGATCGCCGTGCTGGCCGCCGCCGACCGCGGCGCCATGTTCGACCCGTCCGCGGTCTTCTACATGGACAAGCTGGTCACCGGTCCCGAGGCCGCCGACTTCGTCGACATCAACGCGCCCGTCTCGGTGAACATCCGCCGGGTCGCGAAGGCGAAGAACTCCACCCCCGAGGACGTCACCGTCGTCGTCCTCGACCGCCCCCGCCACGAGGGCATCGTCAAGGAGATCCGGGAGACCGGCGCCCGGATCAAGTTCATCTCCGACGGCGACGTCGCCGGCTCGATCATGGCCGCACGCGAAGGCACCGGTGTGGACCTGCTGATGGGCATCGGCGGCACGCCCGAGGGCATCATCTCCGCGTGCGCCATAAAGTGCCTCGGCGGTGTCATCCAGGGCAGGCTCTGGCCGAAGGACGAGGCCGAGCGGCAGCGCGCCCTGGACGCCGGACACGACCTGGACCGGGTGCTGTCCACCGACGACCTGGTCAGCGGCGACAACGTGTTCTTCGTCGCTACCGGCATCACGGACGGCGAACTGATGCGCGGTGTGCGGTACCGCGCGGAGACGGCCACCACCGAATCGATCGTCATGCGGTCCAAGTCCGGCACCATCCGGAAGATCGACTCGACGCACCGGCTGTCGAAGCTGCGCGCCTACAGCGCGATCGACTTCGACCGCGCGAAGTAGACCCGCTCCCCCGGAACAACGGCACAACGGAACAACGGCACGACCGCGGCGGACCCGTCCAGCGGACTCGTCCGGCAAACCCGCCCGGCGGCCCCGTTCCCGTGGACTTGTTCCCGTGGACCCGTTTCGCGGACCCGTTCCGGTGGATCCCTCCTGCGGATCCGTCCCGAAGGGTCCGGGGGACGTACGCGAAGAGGCGCCCCGTATGTGCGGTGGGGCGCCTCTTCGCATGAACGGAACCGGCCCGCCCGACGCCGCACACGGCACACGCGCGGGCACACGCACGCCGCGCATCACGGGACAACCACACACCGGGTACGCACGCGCGGGCATACGCACGCATCACAGACAGACACGCACGGGACAGTCGCGCACACGGATCATCCGTCGCCAGGCCAGGGCACCCGGGCCCAGGAACCTCCCGATGCACTCCCCGTCACCCGTGCCCGTGCCGGGCCCGCGCCTGTGCCGGTCGGCTCCGGCGCGCCCTGCGGCCCCGCCGCTCCCGCGGGTCAGCCCGCCGCGGCGACGCGGCTCGCGGCCGGGGAGGAGGCGGCCGACGCCTTGAGCTCCATCTCGCGACGTCTGCGACGGGCGAGCACCACCCGGCGTTCGGCGGCGGTGAGGCCGCCCCACACGCCGTACGGCTCCGGCTGTATGAGTGCGTGTTCCTGGCATTCGATCATCACCGGACAACGCGCGCAGACCCGCTTCGCGGACTCCTCTCGGGCGAGTCTGGCAGCGGTCGGCTCCTTCGACGGCGCGAAGAACAGTCCCGCCTCGTCACGGCGGCACACCGCCTCCGAGTGCCAGGGGCCGGCCTGGTCCTCCCGAGCGGGGGTGCGCTGGGGAGGGACGGCGGCGACCTGCAGGGGCTGATGCGGCGGTTGCAGCACGGTCTACTCCTGACGACGGCTTCGCGAGCGAGCGACGATGGAGCAGTCCCTACCCGCTGTACGTACGCCTATGCACTGAGTGGCCCCCACTTCCAGGCTGCGGAACTGCCGCTGGTCGGGAATGTGGCTGGATCTCGAAGGGGGTCCTCCAGGGGTCCGGCAGGGGTTCCGAAGGGGTTCCGGGAGGGGCTCGGGGGGACAAAAAGCCGGGAGAGCCCGAAAGGGGCCCGGCAGGAACCGGGAAGGCGTCCGGAAGGAATCCGGCACGGGTTCGGGAAGGGGCCGTGATCGACCCGGAAGCGTTCCGGGCCGATCACGGGGAAGCTTCCCGGGAAGCGGACCGGGGAGGCGGATGGGGGGCGCGTCGGCCCCGGCCGGACTCAGCCCAGGTACTTGCGCAGCCGGTTCTGGAGGTCGGCGATGAACTTCCCGCGCCGGGGCTTCGCCTCGACGCTGCCGAAGACCGCGTATCCGTTGACGACGACCACCGGCGCCTCGGGGTCCTCCGACTCCAGCGTGGCGACCTCGAAACTGCCGAGGACCCCGGTGCCGCTGCCGCGCAGGGAGATGTTCTCCGGGACCTTGATATCCACGCTGCCGAAGATCGAGGTCGCGTTGATCACCGTGAGCCTCTGGCCGAAAAGCGCCTCGGTCAGATCGATCTCCACGCTGCCGAAGACCGCGAAGGCGTTCGTGCGGTCGCCGACCCTCCAACGCCCCCGGCGGGTCGAACTGCTGAAGACCGCCACCAGGTTCTCGGCCGGGCCCGCCGGATTCGCCTGGTCGTGGACACCGGGCACGCCGGTCCGGTGGGTGCCTCCGGGCACGGGCAGATCGCGCACCAGTGGTTCGAGTTCGCCGACGGTCTTGGTGCGGTAGACCGCGTCGATCCGCTCGGAGTGTTCCTCGGCGGTGAGCCGGCCCTCGGCCAAGGCCTCGCGCAGGATGTCCGCGATCCTGTCGCGGTCCGCGTCGGAGGCCCGGATACCGGCCGGCTCGGCCGGGGCGGCCGGAGCCACGGGCTGCTGGGGTTGCTTTTCGAGGTCCACCGCCCCAGGGTACCGAAACGCGATAGATCGCGACTAGTCCCTGCCGCGCCCCCGCCGTGTCGCCACGGCGCCCGCCACCCCGCCCCCGCACTCCATCGTCGGCACCTCACCGCCGGCACCCCATCGCTCCGTCTCTCCCGAATCGCGTCGCTCCCCCACCTCGGAACCGCGCCGCTCACCCGCACCACCCCACCCGGGCACCGCCACGCGCGGGCGGTACCGCCACGCGCGGGCCGTCCGGACTGAGCCTTACCTCACAGCTTCGGCCCCCGTGCGCCGTTCTACCCTGGTGGGTGCGCTGCCCGAGGGAGGCCAGCCGCCGTCTGCCGAGTGAGGAATGGCCGTAATGCCAGAGTTTGCGTACTCCGATCTGCTCCCCCTGGGAGAGGACACCACGCCCTATCGTCTGGTGACCTCCGAGGGTGTCTCCACCTTCGAGGCCGACGGCCGTACGTTCCTCAAGGTCGCCCCGGAGGCGCTGCGCACCCTGGCCGCCGAGGCCATGCACGACATCTCGCACTACCTGCGCCCCGCCCACCTGGCGCAGCTTCGGCGGATCGTGGACGACCCCGAGGCGTCGTCCAACGACAAGTTCGTCGCGCTCGACCTGCTGAAGAACGCGAACATCGCCGCAGCGGGTGTCCTGCCGATGTGCCAGGACACCGGAACCGCGATCGTGATGGGCAAGCGCGGGCAGAACGTGCTCACCGAGGGCGGCGACGAGGAGGCGCTGTCGCACGGCATCTTCGACGCGTACACCAAGCTCAACCTGCGCTACTCGCAGATGGCTCCGCTCACCATGTGGGAGGAGAAGAACACCGGCTCGAACCTGCCCGCGCAGATCGAGCTGTACGCCACCGACGGCGGCGCGTACAAGTTCCTCTTCATGGCGAAGGGCGGCGGCTCGGCCAACAAGTCGTTCCTCTTCCAGGAGACGAAGGCCGTACTGAACGAGACCTCCATGATGAAGTTCCTGGAGGAGAAGATCCGTTCGCTGGGTACGGCCGCCTGCCCGCCGTACCACCTGGCGATCGTCGTCGGCGGCACGTCGGCCGAGTTCGCGCTGAAGACCGCGAAGTACGCCTCCGCGCACTACCTGGACGAGCTGCCCGCCGAGGGCTCCCCCACCGGTCACGGTTTCCGTGACAAGGAGCTGGAGGAGAAGGTCTTCGAGCTGACGCAGAAGATCGGCATCGGCGCCCAGTTCGGCGGCAAGTACTTCTGCCACGACGTGCGCGTGGTCCGCCTCCCCCGGCACGGAGCCTCGCTGCCCGTCGCGATCGCCGTGTCCTGCTCGGCGGACCGCCAGGCCGTCGCGAAGATCACCGCCGAGGGCGTCTTCCTGGAGCAGTTGGAGAAGGACCCGGCGCGCTTCCTCCCGGACACCACCGACGAGCACCTTGACGAGTCGGGCGACGTCGTGCGGGTCGACCTCAGCCGGCCCATGGACGAGATCCTCGCCGAGCTGACCAAGTACCCGGTCAAGACCCGGCTCTCGCTGACCGGCCCGCTGGTCGTGGCCCGCGACATCGCGCACGCCAAGATCAAGGAGCGGCTGGACGCGGGCGAGGAGATGCCGCAGTACCTGAAGGACCACCCGGTGTACTACGCGGGCCCGGCGAAGACGCCCGAGGGGTACGCCTCCGGCTCCTTCGGCCCGACGACGGCGGGCCGGATGGACAGCTACGTCGCCCAGTTCCAGGCGGCGGGCGGCTCCAAGGTGATGCTGGCCAAGGGCAACCGCTCCAAGCAGGTCACCGACGCGTGCGACGCGCACGGCGGCTTCTACCTGGGCTCGATCGGCGGTCCGGCGGCGCGCCTGGCGCAGGACTGCATCAAGAAGGTCGAGGTCGTCGAGTACGAAGAACTCGGCATGGAGGCGGTGTGGAAGATCGAGGTGGAGGACTTCCCCGCGTTCATCGTCGTCGACGACAAGGGCAACGACTTCTTCACCGAGCCCGCCCCGGCGCCGACGTTCACCAGCATCCCGGTGCGCGGCCCCGGACTCGCCTGACGGTTCTCCGGGGCGCCTCCGGTGGTACGGGCCCGACCCGTACCACCGGAGGCGCCCCTTTTTCACGCATGGGCGCCGGGCCCCACCGCCCGTGAACAACCGGCCCCACCGCCCACGGACAAAGGGCCCTGCCCCCGTGAAACAACGGGCCCCGCCCCTCCCGGCCGCGCCCGTCCCGACACGTCCCGCCCCTCCCGGCCGCGCCCGTCCGGCCCCGTCCGGCCCGGTCCGGCCCGGTCCGGCCTCGCCGCGTACCGTCCTGCCCCGCCCTGCCCGGTCCCGGCGCGATCGCCCGATGCCCGGTCCCGGCGACGGTTCGCGTACGACGGGTTTCAGCCAATCTCGCGACGCCCGAAGCGGGACCGGCGACCGGCCCCGGCACGGTCGCGCCGTTCCGGTCCGCGCGACCGCCACCGGCGCTCCGCCGCTCACCCGGAGTGGGCCCGTACAGCCCCGCCCACCTCGGCACGGGGCGCTGCGACAGCCGGTCCGGCACCGCAGCTTTCACGCAGCGTGCCGTTTCCGGGACTTGCGTCGTCCCGGGCCTCTGCGGTGGGTTGTCGGAGTTCCCCGACGCACTCGGCGTTCCGCGTGCGCGGGGAATCAGGACACCGTGCCGAGGAGACCCGGGACCGGGAAGAGCCCCGGGGAACCAGTAGTACGGCCCGGACAGTCCAGAGTTCAACCGTCACCCCCACACCCCGGACACCACGCCCGGTCCGCGCAGCGGCCGGGCGCGGGCCCGAACACTCTCACCACACCGTCGAACACCGGAAAGGCGGACGCCGAATGACGCCGCTTCCCCACCGCAGCCACGCCGACGACCTGCTGTCCTTCATCCAAGCCAGCCCTTCCCCGTACCACGCGGTCACGAGTGCCGCCCAGCGCCTGGAGAAGGCCGGCTTCCGCGAACTGTGTGTCACGGACGACTGGACGGGCACGACCGGCGGCAGTTTCGTCACCCGCGGCGGTGCCCTGATCGCCTGGTACGTCCCCGAGGGCGCCCCGGCGCACACCCCGTTCCGGATCGTCGGCACGCACACCGACTCACCGAACCTGCGGGTCAAACCGACCCCCGACACCGGGGCGGCGGGCTGGCGGCAGGTCGCCGTGGAGGTGTACGGCGGCGTCCCGCTGAACACCTGGCTCGACCGCGATCTCGGCATCTCCGGCCGGCTCGCGCTGCGTGCCCCCGGCGGCAGGGTGGAGTCGCGGCTCGTCCAGATCGACGAACCGCTCCTGCGGGTCCCCCAGTTGGCCATCCATCTGGACCGCACGGTCAATGAGGGGCTGGCCCTCGACCGGCAGCGTCACGTCGCCCCGCTGTGGGCGCTCGGGGCGCCCGAGCAGGGCGCACTGCTGCGGCGGGTCGTCGAGACCGCCGAGGTGGACCCGGGCGAGGTTCTCGGCTGGGACCTGATGCTCCACGACATCCAGCCGCCCGGATACCTGGGGGCCGACCGGGAGTTCGTGGTCTCCGCCCGGCTGGACAACCTGGTGTCGGTGCACGCGGGCGTCACGGCGCTGGTGGCCGCGGCGACCGGGGACGAGGAACCGGCGTACGTCCCCGTCCTGGCGGCGTTCGACCACGAGGAGGTCGGCAGCGGTTCGGAGACAGGCGCGCAGAGCCCCCTGCTGGAGCGGGTCCTGGGCCGATCGGTCGCCGCGCGCGGGGGCGGTTCGGAGGACTGGGCCCGGGCCCTGTCCGGTGCCTTCTGCGTGTCGTCCGACATGGCGCACGCCGTCCACCCCAATTACGTGGAACGGCACGATCCGGGCCATCACCCGCTGCCCAACGACGGGCCCACGCTGAAGGTCAACGTCAATCAGCGGTACGCCACGGACAGCACCGGCATGGCGGTGTTCGCGGCGGCGTGCGAGCGGGCGGGGGCTCCGTGGCAGCAGTTCGTCTCCAACAACGCGATGCCGTGCGGCACGTCCATCGGCCCGCTCACCGCGGCCCGGCTCGGCGTCACGACGGTCGACGTGGGGGTGCCCGGACTGTCCATGCACTCGGCGCGTGAACTGTGCGGAGCGGCGGACCCCGGCCATCTGGCCGCCATCCTGGGCGCATTCATGACATCCGGCTGAGTCGCCTCGGCGGCGGGCGGGCGGAAGCGGGCGGGGGGGGGGGGGGGGCCGGGGGGGGGGATTAGGGCCCCCCCCCCCCCCCCCCCCCCCCCCGGCGGGGGGGGCCCCCCCCCCCCCCCCCCCCCCCCCCCCCCCCCGCCACCCCACCCTGTGTCCTGCGTCACTGCTGCTCCGTCGTGTGCTGTCGGTTGCCGTGCCGGTCGCGTGCCGGTCGGAACACCGTAGCGTCCGGTGGTGGCGGGAAAGCGCCGTACGGGTGCACGAGCGGGGATGCGTACACTTGTACACATGGGATATGGACTGCTGGCAGCGGCGATCGCGGCGGAGGTGGCCGGCACCACGGCCATGAAGTACAGCGAGGGATTCACCCGGCTCTGGCCGTCGGTGATCACCGTCGTGGGCTATCTCGCCGCCTTCTCGCTGCTCGCCCAGACGCTGAAGACGCTCTCGGTCGGGACCGCGTACGCGATCTGGGCCGGCATCGGCACCGCCGCGGTCGCCGCGATCGGCATCCTCTTCATGGGGGAGTCCGGCGGTCCGGTCAAGCTGGCGGGCATAGCACTGGTCATCGCGGGAGTGGTGGTGCTGAACCTGGGCGGGGCCCACTGATGGCACGCCGTTACGATCCCGAGCGGCGCGACCGCATCATCGACGCCGCCATCCGGGTGGTCGGCACCAAGGGCATCGCCGGGCTCAGTCATCGCTCGGTGGCGGCCGAGGCCGATGTGCCGCTGGGGTCGACGACCTACCACTTCGCCTCGCTCGACGAGCTGCTGATCGCGGCACTGCGCCGGTCGAACGAGAACTTCGCCGAGGTCATGCGGGAGAGCGGGGCGCTCGCCGACCCGTCCGCCGATCTCGCCGAGGAACTGGCCCGGCTGCTGGGGGAGTACTTCTCGGCCGGGCGCGGGCGGGCGGAGCTGGAGTACGAGCTGTATCTCGCGGCGCTGCGCAGACCCGCGCTGCGGCCCGTCGCCGCCGAGTGGACCGACGGCACGGCCGAACTGCTGTCCGGGCGTACGGATCCGGCCACGGCCCGTGCGCTGATCGCGCTCATGGACGGAATCTGTCTCCAGGTGCTGCTCACCGGTGGGGCGTACGACGAGGCGTACGCCCGGGAGATGCTCGGGCGCGTCCTGGGATGAGCGCGGGCCGGCGCGGGCCGTTGCGAATGTTCCGTGACGCCGCCGTCGACCGGCCCGGCTCCTGGGTGCCGGACCGGTCCGGCCCGTTCACGCGTCGGCAGGGCCCGCTCCTCGAACGGCGGTCAGCGCCACCCGCACGCTCGCCCCGATGTCCGTGATCGGGTACAGCGCCTCGCGGATCGTCCGGTTCCGGTCCACCACCAGGGTCAGCCGTTTCAGTCGGCTGGTCCCAGCCGCTCGGAAGGTCGGCAGCCGCAGGGCCGCCGCCAGCTCCAGCTCCGCGTCGGACAGCAGCGGGAAGCGCAGCCGCTCCGCCGCGGCGAACGCCCTTTGTTCGTCCGGGCGTTGGGTGGACACCCCGTGCACGGTCGCGCCCGCCGCAGTGAACTCGGCCAACTGGTCGCGGTACGTGCAGGATTCCAGGGTGCAGCCACGCGCACCCGGAATGTCGGACCAGCCCGGCGGATAGGCGTCCTTGCGGGCGTAGGCGCCGGGGAAGCAGTACAGGACCGTGAACGGGGTGTCGGCGACCGGGTCGCGCGAAGCGCCCTCGTGGTCCACCAGCCGCAGGTCCGGCAGGCGGGTGCCCACCAGGGCATGCACCCGGGCCGCCTCCGCCGAGGTCTCCTCGGTCGTCGCCATCAGTTCCCCTTCCCCCATCACCCAGGTGTCGCCCCAGTCCTGGAGCGCGATCAGTACGGGCAGCAGTGCGCGCCCCCGCCGGGTCAGCCGGTACTCGTACCGGGGCGGCCGGTCCTGGTACGGCTCCCGGGACAGCACGCCCGCGTCGACAAGGAGGCGCAACCGCTCGGTCAGCACCTTCCGGGACACGCCGAGCTCCGCCTGGAGGGCGTCGAACCGGTGCACCCCGCGCGCCGTGTCCCGCACGATCAGCAGGGTCCACCAGTCGCCGACGACATCGAGGGCCTGGGCGATCGCGCAGTCGGCGTCGGCCAGGCTGGTGCGCTGGGGCATGAAGTCCTCCGTCGGTCCGCGCGGACCGGCTTCCTGCCGGACCGCCCCGCGGTGAACACATGATGCCATAGTGGGTTCCCAAGGGAGACTCGCTTGGGGTTCCGTGGTCCCGGACCCGGAGGCCGCCCGGCCGACGAGACGGGCGCGGCTTCCTGGACGGGCCACGACCACCCGGCGAGACCGGTTGGCTCCGATCGTGTGCGGCCGGTTAGGTTTCGTTCATGACCGACACGACTTCACCCCGCACCACCGGCGCCGTCGCCGCCGGCCTCGCCACCGTCGCCGGTGACGGTTCCGTTCTCGACACCTGGTTCCCCGCCCCCGAGCTCACCACCGAGCCGGGCCCGGCCGGAACCGAACGGCTCACCCCCGACCGGGCCGTCGACCTCCTGGGCGAGGGCGCCGCCAAGGCCGTCGGCGTGGACGCCCGCCGGGGTGTCGAGGTCGTCGCCGTCCGTACGGTCATCGCCTCGCTCGACGACAAGCCGCTCGACGCCCACGACGCGTACCTGCGGCTGCACCTGCTCTCGCACCGCCTGGTCCGGCCGCACGGCCAGAGCCTGGACGGTCTCTTCGGCCTCCTCTCCAACGTCGCCTGGACCTCGCTCGGGCCGGTCGCCGTGGACGACCTGGAGAAGGTCCGGCTGAACGCCCGCGCCGACGGTCTGCACCTCCAGGTCACCTCGGTCGACAAGTTCCCCCGGATGACCGACTACGTGGCCCCGAAGGGCGTCCGGATCGCCGACGCCGACCGGGTCAGGCTCGGCGCGCACCTGGCTCCCGGCACCACCGTCATGCACGAGGGCTTCGTCAACTTCAACGCGGGCACCCTCGGCACGTCCATGGTCGAGGGCCGGATCTCGGCCGGTGTCGTGGTCGGTGACGGCTCCGACATCGGCGGCGGCGCCTCCACCATGGGCACCCTCTCCGGCGGCGGCAAGGAACGCATCGTCATCGGTGAACGGTGCCTGATCGGAGCCGAGGCCGGCGTCGGCATCGCCCTCGGCGACGAATGCGTGGTGGAGGCCGGGCTCTACGTTACGGCCGGCACCCGGATCACGCTGCCGGACGGACAGATCTTCAAGGCCCGCGAGCTCTCCGGCGCCTCGCACATCCTCTTCCGCCGCAACTCGGTCACCGGCGCCGTGGAGGCCCGCCCGAACAACGCGGTCTGGGACGGCCTCAACGACGTCCTGCACAGCCACAACTGACTGAGGGGCGTGCGCCCGCGGACCCCGGTGCGCCCGCCCGGGGGCGCGGTGCGGCCCTCAGGGATTGGCGGCGAGGAGCGGTTCCCCGTACGCCTCCCGCAGTTCCCGGTGTGCCGCGCGCAGCCCGTCGGTCGCCCCGCGATCGGCGGGCTGCAGCGGTTCGCGGACCGGTCCTGCGCCCAGCAGTGCCTTCGCCGTGACCGCGCCGGGCAGTCCGGCCGCCATCATCAGCTCGGTGAGCGGGAGCGTCAGCCGATGGAGCCGCGCGGCCCCGGCGGTGTCCCCGGCGTCGAAGGCGTCCAGGACCGCCCGCAGCTCCCGGGGGGCCGCGTTGGCGACCGTACTGACGTAACCCGCCGCGCCCACCGCGTACAGCGGAAGGTTCAACTCCTCGCAGCCCGAGTAGTACGCCAGTGAGGTCGCCCCGATCACCTTCGTCGAGCCGAGCATGTCGTACGCGCAGTCCTTGACGGCCACGATGCGGGGATGCTCCGCGAGCCGCAGCAGGGTCTCCGGCTCGACGCGGGTGCCGGTGCGGCCCGGAATGTCGTACAGCATCACCGGCAGGCCGGTCGCGTCGGCGACCCGCAGGAAGTGCGCCTCGACTGCGGCCTGCGGCGGTCTGCTGTAGTACGGCGTCACGACCAACAGGCCGTCCGCACCCGCCTGTTCGGCCTGCCGTGCGAGGGTGATCGTGTGCCGGGTGTCGGGGCTGCCGACCCCGGCGACGATCGGCACGCCGCCGCCGACCGCCTGGCGGACGGCCCGCAGCAGCGCGGTCTTCTCGGCGTCGCTGGTGGTCGGGGACTCGCCCGTGGTGCCGTTGAGGACCAGGCCGTCGCAGCCGTCGGCGACCAGGGAGGCGGCATGCTCCGCCGCGGCGTCCGGGTCCAGCGCGCCGGAGGCGGTGAACGGCGTGATCATGGCGCAGAGCGCGCGGCCGAAGGGAGCTACGAGTGCTGTCATCCCTGAAGTGTCGGCCGGTGGACAGTGAAGGTCCACTTAGTTCTTCTTCGGGTGAGGCGTAAGAAACGCTCAACTGTCGAGGCGGGAGTTCCGGGCCGCGACGGGTTCGGCGGACGGGCTCGGCCCCGGGTTCGGCGGACGGGCTCGGCAGGGGGTCAGCGACGGGCCATGTACAGCGTGAACGCCCGATGGAGCAGCTTGTTGATCGGGTAGTCCCATTCGCCGACGTACTCGGCGGCCCGGCCACCGGTGCCGGCCTTGAAACGCAGCAGGCCCAGCAGGTGGTTGCCCTCGTCCAGCGTGTCGGTGATGCCGCGCAGGTCGTAGACGGCCGCGCCCCGCCCGTGGGCGTCGCTCATCATGCGCCACTGGATCGCGTTGCCGGGCTGGACCTCCCGCTTGCGGCCGGTCGAGGCACCGTAGGAGTACCAGACGTGGTTCCCCACGGTCAGCATCGTCGCGGCGGCGAGCGTCTCGCCGTCGTGGTGGGCGAGGTAGAGGCGCATCCGCGCCGGGTCCTCGGCCCGCAGGGCGGTCCACATGCGCTGGAAGTAGACGAGCGGACGGGGAATGAAACGGTCGCGCCCGGCGGTCTCGCGGTACAACTCGTAGAACACGGAGAGGTCCTCGTAGTCGCCCTCGACGACCTTCACCCCGGCCTTCTCCGCCTTCTTGATGTTGCGCCGCCACTGCTGGTTCAGATCACCCCGGATCCGCTCCAGCGTCCGGCCGGCGAAGGGCACCTGGAAGACGTACCGGGGCTGCCCGGCGCCGAAACCGTCCTCGCCCGCCTCCGCGCCCTGCTGCCAGCCCAGGCGGCGCAGCCGCTCGACGAGCGCGGCCGCCTTCGGCTCCTCCGCGTCCGGTGGCACCTCGCGCAGCCGCCGGTACGCCGGGTCGGCGATGGCCTCCTTGACGGTCCGGGCGTCCCACCGCCGGGCCACCACGGGCGGCCCCATGCGCACCGAGAACGCCCCCCGTGCCTTCAGATGCGCCAGCATCGGCCCCAGCCAGCGGCCCAGATCCGGGTCGTCCCAGTCGATGACGGGGCCCTCGGGCAGATAGGCCAGCGTGCGTCTCGTCCGGGGGATCGGCCGGTGGAGCACGAGCGCCGCGCCGACGAGTTGTTCCCTGCCGTCATTCTCGTGGTCGAACCAGCCGACGCTCTCCGCGCGCCAGTCCGGTTTCACGTCGCCCCACGACGGAACCTGCATATGGCTCGCGGCGGGGCGGCTCGCGACGAACGCCAGGTGTTCCTCGCGGGTGATCGCCCTGAGGCGCGGATTCATGGGGTACTCCGATCGTCGTCCGTCGGCGCGCCGCTCGGCCCCGGCGGTGGAGACGCCGTCGGCCTCAGGCGCACCTGGCCCAGCAGGCTGACCGTCGGCGGCGCACCGCACGGGCGCGCCGGTCAGGAAGTTCCGTCATGAGCGAGGTTCCCTCATGAGCGAGCCTCCGTCATGAGCGCGCGATGCACATCCCGTCCCGATCCTGCCCGCGACGATGTCGGTCCGGCCCTGGGGGGTACTGGGGCGTCGGCACTCCCGAGCGGCGGTGGCGCACCGCCGAAACCATCCGGGAGGCGTGGGACAGCAGGTACCGGCCGCACCGGGGCCCGCGCTCGTGCACCGTCCATGCCGGTGAGGACGGAAGGACTCACTCCACTGCACCCAGTGGAGTGAGGAGCGGGCGTACAAGGACCCCTTCCGCGACGGCCGGGACGAGCGCGACGCGGACACCGCGGCGGGAGCGTGTGAGGTCCTGCCCGGGGACGCCGGACGGCGGCACGAACCGCTGCGCGCGCCCGCGCTCGGCATGCGGCCGAGGGCGGGCGCGCGGCGTCACCGCGGGCCGTACGGCCCGCGGTGGCCGTCGTGCCGGGCGTCGCGCGGCAGACGGCGGTGCGAGGACACGGCCTACGGCCGGAAGCGGATCACCTGCGGGTCGTGGTCGCTGTTCTGCGTGGCGAACTCGGCGTTGATGTGCACGCTGTCGTAGGCGAACCGGCGGATCGACGGGCTGGTCAGAATCTGGTCGAGCACCTGGCTGTTGCCCTGGTAGACGTACGAGTAGCGCTCCGAACGCGGCAGGGACTCGATCGCCGGATACAGCACGCCGCCCGCCGTGAGCGCCCCGGTCGTCCCGGAGAACTCGAAGTCGTTGATGTCGCCGACGACCAGGACGTCCGCGTTCTTCTGCACCGTCAGCAGCTTCTTGACGAAGGCGTTGACGACCGAGGCCTGCGCGTGCCGCTGGACCTCCGACGAACGCGTGGGCGGCTGGTGCCGCGAGACGATGGACTCGTCGCCGCCCTTGGACGCGAAGTGGTTGGCGACGACGAAGACCGTGCGGCCGCGGAAGACGAACTCGCCCACGAGCGGCTTGCGGCTGTTCTCCCACGCCGCGTTCGAGGGGTCGATCCGGCCGGGGGAGTGGGTCAGCGCGGCCCGGCCCCGCTCGCGGACGACACCGGTCGCCGTCGTGGCGTCGCCGCCCGCCCGGTCGGTGAACGAGACCCGCTCCGGGTTGAAGAGGAACACCTGGCGGATGTTGCCGCCGGGCTCGCCGCCGTCCTTCTTGTCCTGCGGGTCGACGGAACGCCAGTGGTACGCCGGGCCGCCCGCCGCCACGATCGCGTCGACGAACTTCTCGACGGTGCGGCCGGCGGTGACCGTGCCGTCGTCCGTCGCGCCGTTGTCGTCCTGGATCTCCTCCAGCGCGACGATGTCCGGCGAGGCGAGGTTGTCGACCACCGCGGCGGCGAGCGCGTCGAACTTCTCCTGGGGGTCGGTCGGGTCGAGGTTCTCGACGTTGTACGTCGCCACCGCCAGTTCGCCGCCGCGCTGCTTGCGGGTCTTCTCCCTGCGCAGGCCCTTGCCGGTGACCTCGCCGAGGGTGCGGGCGGCCAGCGTGTAGCCGCCGTACTGGTTGAAGTCGAGCGGGCCCTCGGTCGTGCCGGACAGCGTGTCGCCGACGTCGGCGGTCGGGAAGGGCCGCTCGGCGAGCGGCACCAGCGACTGGACCTGGAGCCGCCCGGTGTTCTGCGAGGTGTACGAGCCGTAGACCGTGCCGCCGCGCCGGGCGGCGTTCTCGTGCGGCTTCACCGTGACCCACAGCTCCGCGTACGGGTCGGTGGCACCGACCACCCGCGAGGAGCCGATCCGGACGTTCATGCCCTCCAGGGACTCGAAGAAGTCGAGGGCGTAGCGGGAGGGGGCGAGACGGAGCGCGTCGACGGAGCCGCCCGCGGCGGGGTCGCCCGCCGGTGCGTACCGGGAGGGGACCGAGCGCTCGGAGATCGTCACCGGTGCGGGCAGCGCGTTGCCGGACGACACCACCTCGACGGTGGGCTTGCCGATCTGGGTGAGCGACTGGTTGCCCGAGGAGTCTCCGCCCGGCACGTACTCGGCGACTGTGCCGGAGACCGTGACCGCGTCGCCGACGGCGACGGTCGGCGCGGACGAGGTGAAGACGAAGATGCCCTCGCTGGTGGCGGGGTCGGCGTCCGGGTGCGGGTCCTGGAACCAGAAGCCCTTCGAACCGTACGTCCGCACCCCGGTGACGATGCCGGTGACACCGCTGACCTGGCGGCCGACGAGTGGCGACACCCGGGTGGCTCCCTGGATGTCGTGGATCCTGACCGGGCCGTCGGCGGACGGCGCCGCGGTGGCGGACGCGGAGGGGCCGGCGGCGCCGGCGAGCAGGCCTGCCGCGAGCGCGGCGGCGACGACGGCGCGGACGGCGGTCGTGCTGGGTGATGCGGTGGGCATCGGGGACTCCGGAGATGTCGGGGGTCGGTGCGGGCGGGGCGCCGCGCGCCACGATCCCGCGCGGGGCGAAGGGGTGAAGGGGCGAAGGGGCGAAGGATCCACGGTTCGGTGGACCGGCGTGGGACGGGGGACGGTACGGGGGACGGAGGGACGTCTACGCGCGTCAATCTCTTGTGTGGGCCGGGTAGTTGTCAAGGTCTTCCGGGGGTGCTCCCTCGACCGTTCGCATGAACCGGGCGGCACCGGACCAAATGGGTCTACGCTTGGGCCGCCCGACCGGTACGCACCGTACGCCCGAGGAGAATCACCAGATGTCCGCAGAGCGCCCCACCCTGCCGCCCGTACGGCTGCACACCGAGGCCGAGCTGGCACGGGACGCGCTTGTCGCGCCGCTGCTCGCCCGTGCCGTCCGGCTCGCTCGCTGGGCCGGTCCGGAGACCAGGGTCGGCGCGGGCGGCGAGCTGGTGGAGGCGCAGTTGCCCGCCGCGGCCGAGTACCTCGGCCTCACGCCGGACGAGGACGGCGCGGCGGAGGCGAGCGAGGCGTGGCGGCTCGCCGTCGACACGGGGCTCGTCGACGTCGAGGACCCGGACGAGGACGCCGGGCCGGACGCGGAGGGAACCGCGGCGGCCGGGGAGAACCTCGCACTGATCACCGGGGGCTCGCCGCAGGACGTCCTCTCGATCTGGCTCGACGGCTTCGAGGCCGTCCACGCCGACGCCACCGCGCCCGTCCTCGACGACTTCGCCGACATCCTCGCCGAGGACGGCTCGGTCGACTTCGACGCCCTGGACTGGGACCCGGAGGCCGAGGCCGAATTCCTCGACGGGGTTCTCGGCAACCTGTACCTGCTCACCGTCGGCGACGGCGACATCGAGACGTCTCCCGTGCCGCTGCCCGCGCTCGCCGCGTCGGTGATCGTGCCGGACGACATGGGCGAACCCACCGACGACATTCTGGAGCAGGTGTCCGAGGCGATGATGCGCCTCGACGACCAGTTCCGGGTCCTCGAACCCATCGGAATCGTCGAGTACCAGCCGGTGGACGAGACGTTGCTGGTCGAGGAGGGCGAGGACACCGGCGCGGTGGACGACGACGAGGACGTCACCCGGTACGGGATGGTGAGGCTGACCCCCCTCGGTCTGTACGGCATCCGGGCCCGGATGCTGGACGCCGGGGTGGACGCGCCGGCGATCGGCGATCTCGCGGACAAGGGCGCCGACGCGCTCCTCGGCGGCATCGCCCACTACTCCGAGGCGGCGGCCCGCGACGAGGCCCAACAGTGGCTGGCGCACCGTGGTACGGAGGGCGCCGCGGCCGAACTCCTCGCCGCGGCACGGGGCACGGACCCGCAGGCACCACTGCGCCGGCTCCACTGCCAGCAGGCGCTCGCGCTGGTCGGTGCCGAGGCGGAGCCCGCGGTACGCGCGGTGCTTGACGATTCCGAACTCGGCGGACTCGCGCGGGTCTGGCTCGTGGAGCTCGGCGCGGCGGACGTACCCGCGCCGCCGGAGGCGATGATCTTCTGGCTCGCCGTCGACACCATCGCCGCCCAACTGGAGGCCGAGGGCGACCTCGACGAACTCCAGGGGCTTGTCGAGAGTCTGGCGGGCCGGCACAGCGGCTTCTTCGACGAGGCGTGGCGGGTGGAGCACCCGGCGACGGCGGACGTCCTTGAGGCGATGGGGCGGCTGCACAGCGACAAGAAGAAGGCCAAGGAGGCCCGCAAGGCGGCGTTCAAGGCCCGGTCGCGCGCGGACGCCTGAGGCCGGGAGACGCAACGACGGAACGACGGCGCGAGGGGGAGACGGAACGACCGTGCGGCGGGAGGGCATCCGGGGTCGCGGGCGCCCGGGGTCGCGGGCGCCCGGGGCCGCGGGCGTAATTCCTTCGCGCCGCACGGAGTTCGCCCCTAGAGTCCTGTCCGTGCCCAGGTGCGCAGGCAGGACCTACTTCCACTTCTAATGGGGAGGTCGCGGGTTCGAGTCCCGCCATCGGATTTCGATCCGGTGTAGCTCAGTCGGTAGAGCGCCATCGTCGGTTCCGCCGCATTGATCTCTGGGCGTCACAACTGCATCAGCAAGGACTGCACGCACCTCCCGGTGCGCAGGCCGCGGCTACTTCTCGAAACGAAATCGCCGCCGCCGACTCTGATCTCGGGAGGCACGGAGCAGGGAGGACGCCCGGTGCGCAGGCGACGGGTACTTCCGGATCCGACGGTTGCGGGTTCGAATCCCGCCCGGCCCCGGCCGGCAGCTCAATCGGGCAGAGCATCGGACAATTCCCCGTCGCCGACCCCGATCTCGGGCGTCCTTCCTCCGCTGTGCCCCCTCCCAACGAATTCGGGGGAATTCACATGGCGCGCTTCAACACCCGCGTCGCCCGGCCCCGTGCCACCTCGCCCGTGAAGTCGACCGGGCGTACCGCGCGGAACCACCAGGGCGGCCTCGGCACCCTGCGCGACAACCGTTCCGAACTCTTCCTGCTCGCCGTCGCCAACTTCGTCTCGCAGCGGACCTTCTACGAGGACGCCGAGGAGCGCGACAACCGGTTCACCGAACTTGTACGGATACTCGCCGTCGGCGACCCGGAGTGGACCGCGGGCCTGCTCCACTGGCTGCGCCGCGAGGGGCAGATGCGGACGGCCTCGCTCGTCGGCGCCGCCGAGTACGTGAAGGCACGTCTCGACGCGGGCGCCGAGGACGGCCCGTCCAACCGGCGGGTCGTCGACTCCGTCCTGCTGCGCGCCGACGAGCCCGGCGAACTCCTCGGATACTGGACCTCGCGTCACGGGCGGGCCGTGCCCAAGCCCGTCAAGCGCGGCATCGCCGACGCCGTGCGCCGCCTCTACAACGGCACGTCGCTGCTGAAGTACGACACCGCGTCCAAGGGATACCGCTTCGGCGACATCCTGAACCTGGTGCATGCCTCGCCCGACCCCGAGAAGCCGTGGCAGGGCGAACTGTTCCGGTACGCACTCGACCGCCGTCACCACCCGGACGCCGCCGTGGTCCCCGCCGGCAATCGCACGCTCGTGGCGCACCGCGCGCTGATGGAGCTTCCCGTCGAGGAGCGCAGGGCCGTGGTCACCGGCGCGGACGGCCCGGAACGTCTGGCCGCCGCGGGCATGACCTGGGAGGCCCTGGCGGGCTGGTTGCAGGGACCGATGGACGCCGCGGCCTGGGAAGCGGTGATCCCGTCGATGGGGGCCATGGCGCTCGTCCGCAATCTGCGCAACTTCGACGAGGCGGGCGTCAGCGACGAGGCCGCAGCGCGGGTGGCGGCGAGGATCAGCGACCCGGACGTGGTCGCCGCGTCCCGGCAGTTCCCGTTCCGCTACCTCGCGGCCTATCGGCACGCGCCCTCGCTGCGCTGGGCCCACGCGTTGGAGAAGGCGCTCGGCCACTCCCTGGAACAGGTGCCCGCGCTGTCGGGGCGGACGCTGGTCCTGGTGGACCGGTCGGGGTCGATGTGGTCGCCGCTGTCGGACCGCTCGCAGCTCGACCGGGCCGACGCCGCCGCGATCTTCGGTACGGCGCTGGCGCTGCGGGCCGACCGGGCCGACCTCGTGCAGTTCGGTACGGGCAGCGCGCCCGTGGACCTCCGCCGGGGCGAGTCCGTGCTGAAGGTGCTGGAGCGCTTCGGGAACCTCGGGGGCACCAACACCGCGGAGGCGGTGCGACGGCACTACCGGAAGCACGACCGGGTGCTCATCGTGACCGACGAGCAGGCGTCGTACGCGACGGACGCCACGGCCGCCGTGCCGTCCACCGTGCCCGTCTACACCTGGAATCTTGCCGGATACCGGTTCGGGCACGCGCCGTCGGGAACCGGGAACCGTCACACCTTCGGAGGGCTCTCCGACGCGGCGTTCCGCATGGTGCCGTTGCTGGAGGCGGGCCGGGACGCCGACTGGCCGTGGAACCACCGATGACGATCCGGATGTGAACACACCCCGGCGGGCGGTGGGGCGGGCGCCGTCCCGCCGGGGCCGTCCGGCACGGACGGGGCAGTGGTACGGACGGGACGGGGGCGCGGACGGGAAACCGCTGCGGACGGTGAACGGGCGAGGACAGGGCACCCCGTTGCCGGGGTGCCCCCGGGGAAGGTTTCCGTCCCGGGGCACCGGCCCGCGGCCGGCACCGGAATCCGGCTCTACAGGGCCTGGGCGGCGGGCTTCACCATGCCCCGGACGGTACGCGATTTCACGAAGTCGCCCATGGCCGTCATCTCCCACTCGCCGGAGAACTGCTTGATCAGCTTGGCCATCATCACGCCGGTCTGCGGCTCCGCGCCGGTGAGGTCGAAGCGGACCAGCTCCTCACCGGTGACGGCGTCGACCAGTCGGCAGTAGGCCTTGGCCACCTCGGTGAACTTCTGGCCGGTGAACGAGTTGACCGTGAAGACCAGTCCGGTCGCCTCCGCCGGGATCCGGCCCAGGTCGACCACGATCACCTCGTCGTCCCCGGCGCCCTCGCCCGTGAGGTTGTCCCCGGAGTGCTTGATCGCGCCGTTCAGAATGGAGAGCTTGCCGAAGTAGCAGCTGTCCAGATGATTGCGGTTGGGGCCGTAGGCGATCACCGAGGCGTCCAGGTCGATGTCCTTGCCGCGGAACGCGGGCTCCCAGCCGAGGCCCATCTTGACCTGCGAGAGCAGTGGCCGGCCACCCTTGACCAGGGACACCGTCTGGTTCTTCCGGAGATTGACCCGGCCCTTGTCGAGATTGATCCGGCCGGTGTCCGCGGGCGCGGTAGGCGGGGCGGCCGGGGCGGCCGCGGCGATCCGCGGGTCCACGGGGGGCGCGGCGGGCATCGGGGGCGCGGCCGGGGCGGGGGCGACGGCCGGGGCGGGCGGCGCGACGGGGGCGGCGGGCGCGGGCTCGTCCTCGACGGAGACCCCGAAGTCCGTGGCGATGCCGGCCAGGCCGTTCGCGTAGCCCTGACCGATCGCGCGGACCTTCCACGCGCCGTTGCGGAGGTAGACCTCCATGACCACCAGCGCCGTCTCGGTGGCGAGCCCGGGCGGGGTGAACGTGGCGAGCACGCTGTTGTCGTCGGCGTTGCGCACGGTCGCCGTGGGCTCGATGCCCCGGAAGGTCTGCCCGGCCGCGTCCGGGCTCGCCGTGACGACGATCTTCTCGATGCCGGGCGGCACCGCGGTGGTGTCCACCACGATCGCGTCCGGTGACGTGCCGCCGCCGGAACGGTACGTCACGCCGGGACCGGCGGGCTGGTTGTAGAAGATGAAGTCGTCGTCGGAGCGCACCTTGCCCGAGGCGGTGAGCAGCAGGCCCGAAACGTCGAGCCGCACCGGAGCGGAGACGTCCACCGCCACGCGGGCGGCGGAGAGAGGGATGTTCGAGCCGGGGGTCATAGCGGTCATGCACGGGGTAACGAACGACGGGGCTTTGCCGTTCCCTTACCTTCACCGTCTTGACGCACCCGTGACACAGTCCGACATGACCCGAGATGTCGTGCCGGGCGTCGGGCCGGGGCGATGCCGTGCCCGCCCGCTCCGACCGGGCGGGCACGGCCCGTCAGCGTGCCAGTGCCGCCCGCATCATCTTCTGGGCGATCGGAGCGGCCAGGCCGTTGCCGCTGACCTCCGAACGGGCGGCGCCGGAGTCCTCGACGACCACCGCCACCGCCACTTCCCCGCCACCGGACCGGTCCTTCGCGTATGCGGTGAACCAGGCGTACGGGGTCCTGCTGTTGTCCACGCCGTTCTGCGCGGTACCCGTCTTGCCGCCCACCTCGGCACCGGCGATCCGGGCGTTGGTGCCGGTTCCCTCCTCGACGACCGTGACCATCGCGCTGCGCAACTGTTCGGCCGTGGAGGCGGAGACGACCCGCTTCGTGTCCCCGTCGGCGAAGTCCCGCAAGGTGTCGCCGTCGGCGTCGGTCACCTTCGACACCATGTGCGGGGCGGCCAGTTCTCCACCGTTGGCCAGGGCTGCCGACACCATGGCGATCTGCAGCGGCGTCGCGGTCACCTCGAACTGTCCGATGCCCGACATCGCCGTCTGAGCCGCGTCCATGCCGGACGGGTAGACGCTCGCGGAGGCCCGCACCGGTACGTCGAGCTTGTCGGCGTTGAAGCCGAACTTCTCCGCCATCGCCCTCACCTTGTCCTGGCCGAGGTCGACGGCGGCCTTCCCGAAGACGTTGTTGCAGGAGTACTGGAGGGCGGTGCGCAGCGTGGCGTTCTCACAGGGCGCCGAGGCGCTCTCGTTCTCCAGGTTCCTGCTGCTGCCGGGCAGCGGATAGGGATTGGGGCTGTCCGTGCGCTCGTCGACGGAGCCGTACAACCCGTCCTCCAGTGCCGCTGCCGCCACCACCAGCTTGAACGTCGAGCCCGGCGCCAGCGGCTGCCGCAGTGCCCGATTGACCGTCGGCTTGTCCTCGTCGTCGAGCAGCTTCTTCCAGGCGTCGCCGTCCGCCGTCCCGCTGATCGTCGACGGGTCGTAGGACGGCGTGGAGACCATGGCCAGGATCTGCCCGGTCCGCGGGTCGATCGCGACCGCCGCGCCCTTGTCGTCGCCGAGCGCCTCGTAGGCGGCCTTCTGCACGTCGGGGTCGATCGTGGTCAGGACGTCGCCCGGGGGTGCCTGCTTGCCCGTCACCGCGTCCATCGGGTTCTTCAGCCGGTCGTCGGTGCCGTCGAGCACATGGCTGTAGATGCCTTCGAGCTGTGTGGCGCCGTACGCCTGGGAGCTGTAGCCGGTGACGGCCGAGTAGAGCGCGCCCTGCGTATAGGTGCGCTTGTACGCGAGGTCGCTGCCCACCGTCCTCTTCGATCCCGTGACCGGTTTCCCGGCCACGATGATGTCGCCGAGCGGTTGCGCGTACTGCGCGATGGTCTTCCGCCGGTTGTGGTCGTCGTCCGCGAGTGCCCGTGCCTCGTAGACCTGCACCCAGCTCGCCCGTATCAGCAGGGCGAGGACCAGGAGCAGGCAGAAGACCGAGGTTCGCCTGATCGTCTTGTTCATCCCGAAGAAGGACGCGTGGGGAGTCGTGCCGCGTTCCCCGTCCGGCCGCTTCTCATCGACTCCTCATGTTCCGCCCCTCCATGCCCTTCCCGGCGGGCCCCCTCCGCGCCGCTCCCGCCGCGCACCGCGGCGAGCGCGTGCGTACCGGGCCGCCCGGCGGGGAGCGCGAGCAGTTCCGCCGGGCGTACGGCGGACTTCCCCCGCACCCCGTCGGACGGGGCGGCCGGCGCCCGCCCCGCGTTCGTCTCAGGTCTTCCGGCACATGCGTGAGACCCCGTACCGCAAGGCCCCGGGCCCGCGCGGGACGCGGCCCGTGGGCACCGGGCCTTCCGGGTCCGGCGGCTCCTTGCCAACACCGAACGCCCGGAAATAGGGTCGCTTCATATTCATGATCAGGAACCGTGTTCAGAACACCGAACGCATTCCGGTGCGTGGCGGCGGAGCGGAAGGAACCACGGTGGCAGCAGCACCTGTCTGGAGCGTCGACCCCCGCACCGGGAACCCGCGCGAGCAGGTCGCGGTCGAGGCCACCGCGGAGGAGGTCGACCGGGCGGTCCGGTCCGCCCACGCGGCGCGCGACCCGCTTGCCGACCGGGCCGTACGCGCCGCGTTCCTGCGCGGTGCCGCCGGGCTGCTTGCCGATTCCGCGGAGCACGTCATCGAGGCCGCCGACGCCGAGACCGCACTCGGCCCGGCCCGGCTCACCGGCGAACTCGCCCGTACCGCGGCGCAGTTGAGGGCATTCGCCGATGTCGTCGACGAGGGTGCGTTTCTCGACGTCCACATCGACCACGAGGACCCCACCCGGACCCCGCCGTGGCCGGACCTGCGCCGCTACAAGGTCCCGCTCGGTGTCGTCGCCGTGTACGCGGCCAGCAACTTCCCGCTCGCCTTCTCCGTTCCCGGTGGTGACACCGCGAGCGCGCTGGCCGCCGGCTGCCCCGTCGTCGTCAAGGCGCACCCCGACCACCCCGCCACCTCCGAACTGTGCGCCTCCGTGCTGCGCCGGGCGGCGGCGCGGGTCGGCCTGCCCGAGGACGTGCTGGTCCTGGTGCACGGCTTCGAGGCGGGCATCGAACTGATCAAGCACCCGCTCGTCGCCGCCGCCGGTTTCACCGGCTCGGTGCGCGGGGGCCGTGCCCTGTACGACCTCGCCGCCGCCCGTCCCGCCCCGATCCCTTTCCACGGCGAGCTGGGGTCCCTGAACCCCGTGGTCGTCACTGAGGCGGCGGCCGCCGAGCGCGGCGAGCGGATCGGCGCCGGTCTGGCGGGCTCCATGACGATGGGCCTGGGCCAGTTCTGCACCAAGCCCGGCCTCGTCCTGGCACCGGCCGGGGAGACCGGCGACCGGCTCCTGGAGTCGCTGACCGACGCGGTCAGCGACACCGAGGCCGGAGCCCTGCTCGACCACCGGATGCGCGACGCCTTCCTCGCCGGGGTGCGCGAGCGGGCCGAACTCCCGGGCGTCCGGGCCCCGGTCACTCCCGGCGCGGGCGGCGACCACACCGTGGCGGCCGGTTTCCTCACCGTCCCGGCGCACCTCCTCGCCGACGGAGGCCCGCACGACGCGCTCCTGGAGGAGTGCTTCGGACCGGTCACGGTGGTCGCGCGCTACGCCTCCGGCACCGAGGCCACCGCCGTCCTCTCCCGGCTCCCGGGCAACCTCACCGCCACGCTCCACATCGCCACCGACGGCCCCGACGCCGACGCCCCCGCCCTCCTGTCCGCCCTCGCGCCCCTGGCCGGCCGGGTCCTTGTCAACGGCTGGCCGACCGGAGTGGCCGTCGCCCCCGCCCAGCACCACGGCGGCCCCTACCCGGCCTCCACCTCCACCTCCACCTCGGTCGGTACCACCGCCGTCGAACGCTGGCTGCGCCCCCTCACCTACCAGTCGACCCCCGAGGCGCTCCTCCCGCCGGAGCTCCACGAGGGCAACCCCTTGGGCCTGCCCCGCAGGGTGGACGGCCGCCGCGCCTGACCCCGGGACTCCTCCTGCGCCCGAGTACGCGCCCTCCGGACGAAGCCGTTCGGGTCGGGTCGGGGCCGGGCCGAGGGGGTCATGCCGACGGTGCCGCGACGGGCCGGCCGGGCGGTGTACGGGCTCCGTCCCGCGGCCGGGATCCGCGTGCCCACGCGTGACGGCCGGGCGTGGCGCGTTCCGGCACCGTGCGGTCCGTCGTGCGCGGGAAGGTCACGCGGCGGCCCGGCGCGGGCGCGCGGCCCGGCCGAAGCCGTGGCCCAGGGCCAGCACGACGCCCACGACGGCGAGTCCGGCGGGGGACGCCGTCGGTGTGACGATCCATGGTGCGGCGCCCACGAGGACGGCGACGGCATGCCGGACGCGGCCGTCGTGGGCCGCCGCCCGGACCGCGAGCACGATCGCGGCGGGCCCGAGTTGTCCCACCATGCCCAGTCCGGGGTCGGACACGCCGAGGACCGCCGCGCCCAACGACGGCAGCCAGCTCAGGACGGCGAGGACCGGGGCCAGCCGCCGGTCGGGTCCGGACGGGGCGGCACCGCCCGGCATCAGGACCAGGACGGCCAGCAACGGGATCAGCCACGCGTCCGCCCCCACACCGGCCGCCAGCGGCACCAGGGTGATCGCGCCGAGCGCCCTGGCGTGCGGCCAACGCCCCAGACACGCAAGGACGCCGGCCGCCAGCACGGCCGTGTACACCGCCGTTCCGCCGTGCCGGAGGGCGGCCGTGCTTCCGGTCGTCACCGTTTCGGCGACGGCAGGGGTGAGGTGGGCGGCGGCCAGGGCCGAGGCCCCGGCCAGCGCGTAGGGGGCGGCGGTGAGGGCGAAGCGGCCGATCCGGTGGCGACCGCTGGTGCGGGTCCTGACCCGGATCGCGTGCGCGGCGATGTCCAGTTCCTCCAGGTACCGGGCCCTTCGTCCCGCTCCCTCGACGGCGTCCCGGTACATCTCCTGGATCTCGGCCCCGTGCAGGTCCCGGTAGCGGCGCGGGTACAGGGGCAGGGCGCGGGGCGAGGGCTGGGCGTCGGTCATGCGGGGACTCCGGTCGGATCGGTGGTGGCGGCCTTCCTGAGACGGCGGTTGGCCTCCCGCGCGGTGGCGGTGATGCGTCGGACCTCGGCGGTGAGGGCCCGGCGGCCGTCGGGGGTGAGCGAGTACGTGCGCCGCAGCCGCCCCTCGACGCGCTCCTCGGAGAAGACCTCCACGAGTCCTTCCTCCTGCAGGCGCTCCAGGGAGCCGTACAGGGTGCCGGTACGGAGCTTCACCCGGCCCTGGGAGATCGTGACGATCTCCTGGGAGAGGGCGTATCCGTGCCGGGGGGCGTCGGCAAGGGCGGTGAGGATGAGCAGGGTGGGTTCCTGCATGGATCTCCTGCGATCGGTCATGTCGAGGACTATAGGCCGTTCACCTGACTATGGAAAGCGGTGTGAGCAGGGATGACCAACCTCCTTCATAGTCAGGTGAACGGCATGTCGTGAATGGTGTCCGGTGGTGGCCGGCGCGGCCGGCGACCGCGATCCGTCATCGGCCGTGGCCGCTCGGGGTCGCGCCGGAGCGGTCACGGCCCCGGCCGTGCGGGGTCGCGCCGGGCGCGGTTCGGGAATGGGGGAGTCCGCCGCCGTGTTCGACATGCCGTGCGAAGGAGTGCTTCGCGTCGCCCGCCCCCGGACCCGGAGAGAAGAAGAGAACATGCGCGTCGAGATCTGGAGCGACATCGCCTGCCCCTGGTGCTACATCGGCAAGGCCCGCTTCGAGAAGGGCCTGGCGGGATTCGCCCACCGCGACGAGGTCGAGGTCGTGCACCGGTCCTTCGAACTCGACCCCGGGCACCGCAGGGGCGACACCGTGCAGGTGGTCGACATGCTGGCGCGGAAGTACGGGCGCACCCGCGAAGAGGTGCGGGACATGGAGGCGAACGTCGCGGCGAACGCGCGGGCCGAGGGGCTGGGCTACCTCACCGAGGGCCGTGACCACGGAAACACCTTCGACATCCACCGGCTGCTCCACCTGGCCGCGGCCCGCGGCCGTCAGGACGAGCTGCTGACCCGCGCGTACCGGGCGAACTTCGCCGAGGAACGTTCGGTCTACGACGACGAGGTGCTGATCGAGCTGGCCGTCGAGGCCGGACTCGACGCGGACGAGGCGCGCGCCGTCCTCGCCGACCCGGAGGCCTACGCCGACGAGGTGCGGGCCGACGAGCGGGAGGCGTCCGAACTCGGTGCCAACGCGGTGCCGTTCTTCGTGCTGGACCGGCGGTACGGGATCTCCGGCGGCCAGCCCGCCGAGGTCTTCGCCCAGGCGCTCGAACAGGCTTGGAAGGACCGGCCGTTGACCGCGATCGGCGGGGACGCCGAGGCGTGCGGACCCGACGGTTCCTGCGAGGTTCCGCAGGGCGGCAGCGGCAGCTGAACCGGGGGCGGGTCCGTCCGGGCCCGTGCCGCCGGTCCGGTCCCCGGCGGACACGGTCCCGGGCCGTGCGCGTGGGCCCGGTTCGGGCCCGTCAGCTCATCGTCCCCGAACCGTCCCCCGCGGATCCGGGCGATGGGCGATTGACGAGCCGTCAACGCGACTGCACGCTGAACGCATGGATACTGCTTCGCTCGACCGCGTGGTGAAGGACCAGTTCGAGCCGGGGGTCACCTACCTCAACACCGCGAGCTGCGGGCTGCTGCCCCGTCGTGCCGTGGCGGCGGTGAAGGAACTCGCCGACGAGCTCGCCTCCGGGCGGCGAGCCGGCTCCGGCGACTTCGAGGCGGTGGAGGCGGCCCGGGCCGGTTTCGCCCGCCTCGTCGGCGTCGATGCCGACCGGGTGGCGACCGGCAGCTCGGTCTCGGTGCACGTCGGACTGATCGCCGCCTCGTTGCCCGCGGGGGCCGAGGTCGTGGCACCGGAGGGGGAGTTCAGTTCCGTCGTCAGCCCGTTCGCGGTCCGGGGCGACCTGAAGATGCGATACGTCCCGTTGGAGCGGCTGGCCGAAGCGGTACGGCCCGGGACCGCGCTCGTCGCCTTCTCCGCGGTGCAGTCCGCCGACGGCAGGCTCGCCGACCTCGCCGCGGTGCGCGCGGCCGCCGCCGCCCATGGCGCCCGGACCCTGCTCGACGCCACCCAGGCGGCCGGCTGGCTGCCGTTGGACGCCGGGGCGTACGACTACACCGTCACCGGCGGGTTCAAGTTCCTGCTGGGCCCGCGGGGCACGTCGTTCCTCACCGTGACGGAGGAGGCGCAGCGCACCCTGCCCGCCGTCTTCGCCGCATGGGTCGCCTCGGACGATCCCTGGAACAGCACCTACGGGCCGGTCGAGCGGCTCGCGGCGAGCGCCCGCCGCTACGACGAACCGCCCGCCTTCCTCTCGTACCACGGGGCCGGGCACTCCCTCGCCCTGCTGGGCGAGATCGGTATCGGCGCCGTCCACGCCCATGTGACCGCTCTCGCGGCCCGCTTCCGGACGGGGCTCGCAGGGCTGGGGCACGAGGCGGTGCCGGGGGAGTCGGCCGTCGTGGCGGTGCCCGGGCTCGGCGGGCGGGCGGCGGAGCTGGCACGGGCCGGGGTGGTGGTGTCGGACCGGGCGGGGGCCCTGCGCGCGGCCTTCCACCTGTACAACACGGAGGCCGACGCGGACCGGGCCCTGGACGTGCTCGCCCACTGAGCCCGGGTCAGTCGCCTCCGGGACAGTCCGCGGTCTCCCGGCAGAGGTTCTCCTCGACCTTGGCGAGCAGCCGGGCCAGTTCCTCGCGCTCGGCGGTGTCCAGTCCGGCGAGGGTGTGCTCCTCCAGATCCGTCCAGGCCCGCTCGACCGCCGTGTGCAGCGCGCAGCTCTCGTCGGTGGCCTCGACAAGGACGGCCCGGCGGTCCGACGGGTCGGGGCAACGGCGGACGTGCCCGGTCTGTTCCAGACGCTGGAGCATCTTGGTGACGGTGGAGGGGTCGAGGTCCATGGCCCTGATCAACTCGGACTGGCGTACCGCCCCCGCGTCCCACAGGTACATCATCAGGAACTCCTGACCCGGGTAGAGGCCGAGCCCCCTGAGCAGTTTGCCCGCGGCGATGCGGTGCAGCCGGGCGACCCGCGAGACGGCATGGCTGACGGGGCCGCCGCGGGCGGCGCTCGGCAGTTCGGTACAGGCGGGATCGTCCTTCATCGGGCCTCCTCGGGTGGGACGGGCGGGGCGCTCCGGCCATGATTCCCGCAGTGTGGGCGGACGGGGCGCCATGACCATGATTCCCGCGGTGCGGGACGGGCCGCCCACGCGGTTCCGGGGCTTTCTGCGAACTTTACCTTGGTCGGCCAATCAATCCGCTAGAGTGGCGGCGGCGAAAATAATTGGCCGACCACATATTTTTTCGGGAGCCCCCATGACCACCGCTTTCGATCCGATCGACCTGTCCGGCACGCAGCTCGCCAACCGCATCGCCATGGCCCCGATGACCCGCAGCCGGGCCGGTGAGGGCGGCGTCGCCACGGACCTCGTCGTCGAGTACTACGCCCAGCGCGCCTCGGCGGGCCTCATCATCACGGAGGGCGTCCAGCCGTCGGTGGTGGGCCAGGGCTACCCCAACACCCCGGGGCTGCACAGCGCCGAGCAGGTGGCGTCCTGGCGCGAGGTCACCGACGCGGTGCACGCGGCGGGCGGCCGGATCTTCGCCCAGCTCATGCACGCGGGCCGGATCGGCCACCCGGTCCTGCTGCCGGACGACCTGACGCCGGTCGCCCCCTCGCCGGTCAGGCCCGCGGGCCGACTCTTCACCGGAGCGGGACTGGAGGACTTCACCACGCCGCACGAACTCACCGGCGACGAAGTCCGGCAGACCGTCGCCGACTTCGCGGCGGCCGCCCGCAACGCGATCGATGCCGGTTTCGACGGGGTCGAACTGCACGGCGCCAACGGCTACCTCATCCACCAGTTCCTCGCGCCCAACACCAACCTGCGCGACGACGAGTGGGGCGGCTCCGAGGAGGCCCGCATCCGGTTCGCCGTCGAGGTGGTCCGGGCCGTCGCGGCCGAGATCGGCGCGGAGCGCACCGGGCTGCGCATCTCGCCCGGAAACCCGTACAACGACATCGACGAGCCCGAGCCGGACGCCGTCTACACGGCGCTGGTGCGGGAGATCGAGCCGCTCGGCCTCGCCTACCTGCACATCCTGGAGGCGGTGGAGACGCGGGAACTGACTCTCGCGCTGCGCAAGCGGTTCTCCGGGACCGTCGTCCTCAACATGTTCACGGACGGCCCGACCGGACCCGGCGACCACACGGTGATCGACGACGGCATCGCCGACATCATCTCGTACGGCGCGCTGTTCATCGCCAACCCGGACCTGCCCGCCCGGCTGAGGGCCGGCGGCCCGTTCAACACCCCGGACCCCTCGACCTTCTTCGGCGGGGACGCGAAGGGGTACGTCGACTACCCGGCGCTGGACACCGACCGGTCCTGACGGACGCCCGCCCGCCCCGGGCGGGCGGTTCAGGTTTCGTCCGGTGCCCGGTCCCCGAAGAGGCGGAACACGTCCTCCTGGAGGCTCATGAGGTCGGTCAGCGTCCAGAGCCCCTCGCCCGGCCGGGGCTCCTCACCGGCCGGCGGGAGGGGCCGGCGCGCCTCGACTGCCCGCACCTGGTGGGCGGGATCGGGCAGCTGGGCCAGGCCCACGACGCCGAAGCGGGCCCGGCCCCGCTCGGCCGCCGCGTCCCGGCCCGACAGCTCCGCCCAGGTGGGCGGCCGGGTGAACGAGCCCGCGTAGAACTCGACCACCGGGAACTCGTCGGCATCGTGCACGTCGCGCACGAACGCCCCGTGGAAACGGCCCGAGACCTCGAAGGAGATCACGTCCCCGGGGCGCAGGAACGACAGCGCCCGGGGCCGGCGCGGGCGCCGCGTCAGCGGGACCGGCGCGGACGCGAGCAGCTCCTTGATCTCCGGGGACCGGCGCTCGAAGGCATCGGACAGTACGACGTCGTGGTTGAGGTCGTCCACCGCCCGCAGCGCGGCGGCCGTGGTGTGCGGGTCCTGGAAGCCGTACTTGTGCAGCAGTGCGGCGAGTGCGACCCGGGCGACGTTCCTGCTCGCCGCGCCGGCGTCCTCCCCGTCGAGCAGACAGCGCCACCGGCGCAGGACCGGAGGCAGCACCGCCCGCTCGATCTCGGCGTGCGAACGGCCCGGCGGACGCATCTGGTGCTGCACCCACCGGGCCAGTTCCTCGTCCATCGCCCGGACCAGTCCGCGGGCGGCCAGTTTCTCCAGAACCTGCTGATGCTTCACGGCGTCGATTCTGGCCACGGCCCGGCGCGGCGGCCCGGGCGGGGTGCTCTACTCCCGGCCGGGCTCCGGCAACGGCGCGCTGTGCCATCGCCACGAGGCGACCCGGGGACGCCCGGGCAACTCGGCACGTCCGGTGGCCCAGAGCAGCACGGCCCACCGGTCGGTGTCCTCCGGTGCCCGCGGGAACAGCCGCGCCAGCACCCGGCCGCAGAGATCGGCGGGCGGCGCCCAGGGCACGCCCAGGCCTGCGGCGAGGTCGTACGTGTGCACCAGGGTCTCCACGACACCCATCGCGGCGAAGCCCTCGGGGTCGGAGATCCCGTAGGTGTGGTACGACCGGACCTCGGGAGGGGATGTCCGCACCATCGCCGCGAGCAGCGCGCCGCTCGCCTCCAGCGTCCGCAGCAGCCCCTCGGGCCCGGCCGACCGGTCCGCGAAGACCGCGTTCGCCGGGCCGCCCTCGCGGTCGGCCGTCCAGCGGAACGGGAGGTAGGCGTCCGACGGCGGCCTGCGCGGCCCCAGTTGGGCGGCATAGGAGAAGAGATCGTCGCTCAGGTGCTCCGCGGTCTCCCAGCAGTCCCACTCCAGTGAACCGGCCGGGGCCGACCAGTCGTCCGCCGGGCACTCCCGCAGCGCGTCGACCGCGAGCCGGACCGCGGTGGTCACGTCGTCCGCGCCGACCGGCAACCGTTCCCCGGCCAGCGCCGCCCGTTCCGCCGCGCCGCATTCGACGCAGAACTCGTTGCCCTCCGGGTCGGCGAGCGTGGCCCAGCCCCGGCCGTCCGGCCTGCGGTGATCGGCCACGAGGGCGGCGCCCAGACCGAGCAGCCGTTCCACCTCCTCGTCGCGGGTGCGGTCCTGCGGCTGGATGTCCAGGTGCACGCGGTTCTTGGCGCGTTTCGGCTCCGGCACCGTGATGAACAGCAGTGCGGTGCCCGGCGCCTCGACGAGCACCTCGGGATCGCCCGGGGCGTCCTCGTCGGAGAGCGGGGCGTCGACGACCCGGGACCAGAAGCCGCCCAACTCGTAGGCGTCGGCGCAGTCGATCGTGATGTGACGTACGTGTGAGGTCATGGGTGACACTCTTGCCACCCGCGGCCGTCGCGGTCCACCGAGTTGAGAGGCGTGGACGGGCGGCGGGCGTGTGCGGCCCGGACGATGTTCCGCCCGCGGCGGGCCGCGCGCTGCGCGCCGCGGGCATCGTGGGGCACGGCTCAGAGGTTGTCGCCCCAACCGCTCTGGAGCATCGTCTGGAACGCCCACCGCCCGTTCCGCCGGATCAGGACGTCGGCGTATCGCAGGTGCCGCGTACGACCCTCCGCGGTCATGGCCGAGTCCGAGAAGACCACAGCCATCGAGGGGGAGACGAAGACGGGGGTCCGGGTGGACTCGAACGAGATGTCCTCACCGCCCCCGCCCATCACCTGCGTCATCGTCGTGACGAACCGCTCGCGGTCCCACTGAGCCGAACGCCCGTCACCCGCCGCGTCGTCGCTCACAAGATTCAGGGGGAACACCGCCATGTCCGCCATGCGCCCGATGTCGCGCCGGGCGCTGCACGCGTCGTACTCCTCGAACCAGGCGGCCAGGCTCGCGCGGTCCTCGGTCGTCGGGACGTATCCGGTGTCGGGCAGCTTGGTCACGCGGACTCCTCACGCTCTCTTCGGGCACGCTCGCCCTTCGCTCGTACGCGCTCTTCGCGCATACTCGTCAAATTTGACTACGAGGAAGGTATGCCTCCGGGGGCAAGTAGTCAAACTTGATGAGTATGCGCGGGTTCCGAATCCTCGCGCCGGAAACGGACACGGGCGTGGGCACGGGCACGGGCACGGAGGCGGGGGGGGGGGGGGGGGGGGGGCCCCCCCCCCCCCCCCCCCCCCCCCCCCCCCCGACGAGACGATCGACGGCAGGTGATATGGCTTCTACGCCTTGATGCCGCCTGCCGTCGGGGAGAGTGGTGCGTCCTCGGGACGGGAGGGGCTCCGGCTCCAGGGGGTGGCCCCGTCGGCGTCGGGGGTCAACGGGGTGAACCGGGCCGGGAGCGAGGTGAGCGTCCGGTGGACGGCGCCGGGGCGATAGGTCAGCTTGTCGGCCGGAACGTCCAGTTCGATGTCCGGCAGATAGGTCAGCAGCCTCTCGATGGCGGCGGTGGCGATCAGCGTGGCCACGTCACGGGCGGGACACGCGTGGGGCCCCGCGGCGAAGGCGAGGTGCGCCTTGTTCCCGGAGCGGTAGCCGTCCGTCGGCATGCCCGAGTGGGGGCAGGTGTTGGCGGCGGCGTAGGACACCATGACCGGCGAGCCCGCGGGGATGCGAGTGCCGTGGAAGGTCACGTCCTTCCTGGGGAAGTGGACGCTGTAGTTGGCCAGCGGCGCGTCGTGCCACAGCGCGTCATCGATGGCGTGCTGGATCGGCAGGCTCCCGGTGGTCAGCGTGCCGAAATAACGGTCGTCACTGAGCATGCGGACGAGCGTGTTGGCGATGAGGTTGCACAGCGGCTCGTTCCCGGCCCCGAGGGTGATGAGGATCTGGTTGACGGCCTCTTCCCGGTTCAGCCCATTGGGGTGATCGATGAACCAGGAGGTCAGATCATGGCCGCGTTGTGCCGCCTTGGTCCGGTAGAGCGTTTCGAGGTAGGCGCCGAACGACTGCCCGCCCAGTGCCTGTGTCTCCGGATCGCTGTCCATCATCGCCCCGAGGGCCCACACGAGCCGTCGGCCCTCTTCGTCCGGCATTCCGAACAGCGCGTTGAAGACCATCAGGGGAAGCTGCTGCGCGTACTGGCGGACGAGGTCGACCGTCCCGATGTCGGCGAATTCCTGGAGCAGCATGTCGGCGTAGCGGAATGTCAGGATCCGCACGTCATGAGGGTCCAGGAGACCGAAGCTGTCCGTGATCACACGCCGCAGGTGCGCGTGTGCGTCGCCATCGGCGAAGAACAGACTCGGCCGCCACTCCACCAGGGGCCGGATCGGGCTGTCCTCCGGCACCTGCGGCAGCCAGCTCCGGGTGTCCTTGGTCCACGTATCGGTGTCCTGGAGGAGGTCGAGGGCAGCCCGGTAGTCGGTGACCAGGTTGACCACGACACCGGGTGCCACCTCGGCTACGCCGACCGGCCCCTGCCTGCGCAGCAGTTCATAGCTGCGCTGCGGGTTCGCGGCGTGTTCGGCCCCGTGCAGGGACACGGGGGCTTCGGCTGGTATGAGCGTCACGAGGCTTTGACTCCGGCAACGGATATGGAATGGGCGGTCAGTTGGGCGAGGGCGTGCAAGCCGCTGTTCTTCTCTCGTGCGTCACAGGTGACCAGTGGAGTCTCCGGGGCCAGGTCAAGCTTCGAACGGATGAGCGCCAAGTCGTACTTGGGTGAGTCAGGGAAGACATTGACAGCCACGGCGTACGGCAAACCGCGCTCCTCGATGAGTTCCATCACCTCCCAGGAGTCCTTGAGACGCCGGGTGTCGACCAGGACGAGGGCGCCAAGTGCTCCGAACGCGATGCCTTCCCACAGCGGAAGGAAGCGGCGCTGTCCGGGTGTTCCGTACAGGTACAGGACGATCTTGTCGCCCGGCAGCGTCAGACGGCCGAAGTCGATGGCGACCGTGGTCGTCGTCTTGTCACGCAGGACATCGTGGCTGAGGTCGTCGGTAGCGACCGCCGCGTTCGTCATGACCTCGTCGGTGTGCAGTGTCGGAATCTGCGACAGCGACTTGACGACGGTCGTCTTGCCGATACCGAGCGGACCGGCAACGAGGATCTTGATCCTTCGGTGTTCCCCCTCAGGCAGGTAGACGGGAGGCGAGCTAGGCGGCAAGGAGAGCGTGGAGTCCACTCAGAACCTCTTCCAGGACTTCTTTCGACGGCCGGCCATCGTTCGACGCGCGGAGGGCGTCTGGAATCGGAACGGTGGCCTTTAACTGACCGTCATTGACGAGTTGTTCGGCGAGCACCAGAGTCACGCTGACCGGGAGACCGAGATAGCCGGCCAGTTCGACGACGCTGAGGGATCCGTCGGTGAGCAGCTCGACCACACGCTGGTGCACCGCCGTGTGGTACCTGGCGAGGGGCAGACCACTGGCTCGCAGGGCGGCAAGTGAATCGAGGGCGCCCGAGAGACCGGCACTGGGGTTGGTCCCGGTCGCGAGGTAGGCCGGCAGCAGCCGTCGCTGTTCCTGGCCGCGACTCATGACGCCCCGTCGTTGGTACGAGCGGGAACGGACATGATCTGTTCCCCGAGCTTCATCGCCTGGCGCGCCATGGTGGCGGCGACGACCCCCATGGGCATGTCCTCATCGCCTGCCGCCGCGATCAGGGTGTTGGTTCCTTCGCCCACCGGCATGACCATGTAGGTACCCCGGTCGTTGTGCGAGGTGACGGTCGTGAGCGGAGTGCTCGGAGGGGCTCCCAGAACGGCGTTGGTGGCGGCACGGGAGGCGGAGTGCAACGCGGCGGTCATCGCGCCGATGCCGTCCGCCTCGTCCTTGGTGAGGTTCTCGGAGGTGGCCTGGACCATCCCGTCGAGCGTCATGGTCAAGGCGTGCCGGACCCCACGGATCTCGGTGATGGGCTTCAGGACCCAGGCGGACGGGCCGGTCACTTCGTGGGCTTCGGGCATGGTCACAGTGCTTCCTCCGAATCGGTGACGGACCGGCCGTTGGTGAGGCCACTTTGGAAATCGCTCCAGATGGCACCGGTGTTTTCCGGGTCCAGGGGGCGGGGGGCAGCCGCTGCTTCGTCATGGGCGGCTGTCGCTGAGAAACGGCGGCGGCGCTGCGGCAGTTCCGCTGCGGCGGTCCGCGCGGGCGAGTGGTCGGGCGAGTCGGCGGGAGCGGGCCGCTTGTGGGCCTGCGGCGCCACGGCAGGCTGGGGAGCCATGACCGACGGAGGCATGGCGTTCTCGTCGATGGAAGTCAGCAGGTTCTCGGGAACGGACACCACAGCGCGCACCCCGCCATAGGGAGAGGAAGTGTCGATGGAGACATGGAGGCCGTAGTCGGCGACGAGACGGCCGATGGCGGCGAAGCCCATGGACGGCGGGTCGCCGAGTTCGAGGAGCATCACCTCCTGCTGTTCACCCGATATCAGGTTCCGGCCGCGGGCGAGCGCCTCCGAGGTCATGCCCTTGCCGGCGTCGTCGATCGTGATGCACACACTGCCGTTGCCGGTCTGGATCAGGCCGACGTCCACCATGAGGTCGTCACGGGAGTGCTCCAGCGCGTTGGCCATCAGCTCGGCACAGACCACGGCGACGGGCTCAGCCGCGCGTCCGACCACGCCGATGTTGGAAAGGCCCAGCCGGGAGACGATGTTGATGCGGTCGAAGCCGCGCAGTCGGGAGGAGGCGCCGCTGACGACCTCGCTCACGTAGGTGTCCTTGCGGACGTGCCCCGGCCAGCCTCCGCACACGATGGCGGATCTCTGCGTCAGGCGCAGGTTCTGCTCATTGATGTGGTCGGACTCAAGCAGGCTCTGCGTCAGACGGGGCGGCGCGCTGAACTCGTGCTGCAGACCCACAATATTCGTCTGCAACCGGTAGGAGAGGGCCTGGGACTCCTGGGTCGCGCCACGCAGGACAGCCCGAGCGGCGGCGTCGATACGGCGCCTTTCCTTGAGGACGATGCCGCTTACCGCTTCGGGCAGGGCGTCGAGAAGCTGTGCGGCCTCGGACCCCGCGAGGTTCTTGTGCAGGATCCCGGGGACGGGGTGGTGAGAGCTGATCAGGTGCAGTGCGAGAGCGGGAAGCCGATTGGAGACGAGGTGACGCACTTCGTCGAGAAGCTCCGCCTCGCGGTTGTCGAGCTCCTTCATACGGGACTCTGCGGCCTGCTTGTTCAGCACCTCGGTCCGGGCATGGCCCTCGGCAGCCCGCGCACGGGAATCGGCGGCCTGCGCCTCCGCAAGCAACTCTTTGCCCCGTCGCACGTGTTCGCGGCGCGAGCGGGCCAGGAGCAGCGCCCAGACTGCTAGGAGGAGAGACAAGACGCCAAGGGCAACGGCGATTTTCGAGGACAAGGTCACGGAGGGTGGTCCTAGGGGTCGATCGAGCCTTCGAGGGGCAGCGCGGCGGTTCGCTCCCCCCGTAGGGGGCGGGCGCGGCCTCCGGAGAGCTGGTGGACAGGAGAAACGATTCGGCAAATGAATGGTGCGTGGAACGTTCGTGCGGCGAAGAGGTGCTACCGCAGACGAACGACTGACAGCCCGGGACGAGGCCCGGTGATCCGCCCGAGTCGGCCAGGGCTGCAGCACCGCGATCCCCACTGGCGGACGGCCGCCCGGCCGGCGCCGCTGCACATACGGCCCCGGAAACGGTTGCAGGGCGAAGCCTGCTGAACGCAAACGAACAGGTGCATCAGAGCTCCGTTGAGGACCGCGAACATCGGCAGCATCGGGCGCTTTCCGCCATCGCACGCAGTCGACACGCGGCCTTGCCATCATCTAAAACGCGCCCAGCTTACTGGAGTTGATCTGCACATGCGCCTTGGCGGGGCCACGCAGTCACGAACCGGACGATCTTCGCCCGCCGCGTTCTCGCCGATCAGGCACGGCGCAGTCGACGGCACTCTCCGGCACCTCGCTCCGCAGCCGACCCCGGACGGCGGGCACCGCGCGCTCCTTGGCCGTCAGAGCAGCACCGCCCCCGCCACGGCCGTTGCCACGAGCACGACGAGCGCCAGGACGTGGAACGTCACCTCCCGCTCCTCCGAGCGGCGTTCGGCCGCACGGTCCAGCGTGAACCGGGCAGGGTCGTCGGACGTGTAGTGCACTGTGATGTCGCGGCCGTACGCGCCGGCCGGGTCCGGCAGGTTCGACGTGCAGTAGGCCGTGACGGCCGTGCCCTCACGGGTGGTGAACGACACGACCGGGGTGATGGTGGTCGAGGTGTGGCCGTCGTCGTCGACGCTGACATCCCTCAGCACCGCGACGACGCGTCCCCGCACAGTGTCCATCGCGGCCAGTTGCCCGATACGGCGGTTCCTGGCGCGTACTGCCCCGGGCAGATGAACGGCGCCGGAGAGCGCCCACGGCCCGCCGAAGCCGATGAGCGCCCAGGGCCACCCCCAGCCGACCGCTGCGAGGACCACCAGCCCGACGTAGACCAGGAAGACCGCGAAACCCGGCCCGCCCAGCCCACGACTTGCCTCCTCCGGTGTGTTGGAGAACCGGTAGGCGTGCGGTCTGCCTCGCGGGTGGCTGACCCCGACCTCCCGGCCCTCCCACGCACAGGTGATGATCGTCTCGCTCCGCTCACCGTCGTTCGTCACGGTGACCTCCTGCCCGGAAGCCGGATCGCGGTAGGAGACGACCACCGATATCCCGCCCTTCCGGGACCCACCGTGCCGGGGCTCCCGCACCCGCTGGATCCGCCCCGTGAGCCGGACCGTCCGCTGCGCCCCGGTCGCTCCGGCCAGCGACATGCCGTACCCGACCAGCGCCACCACGCCCCACACCGCACACCACAGCACAAGAAGCTCGTCCCACCCCATACGCCCCTCTTCCTGCCGAACCGGTCAACTGCCGCCGCGCCGCAGTACTCTGCCCAGGCCGTCCGCCTCCAGCGTTCCCGTGCCTGCGTCGCCGGTGACCACGACCCTGAGCACGAGCGAGCCGGTGACGCCGCCGACGGTGAGCTGCCAGCTCCGCGGGGCCCCGAGGCCGGGAATGGTCCTGGCCTCCTCGACCAGGCCGGGGACGCGATCGTAGGGCAGGGACCTCGGGTCGAACGAGGGGTTCTTCACGCCGGTGGGGGTGAAGACGACTGTCAGCAGGTGGTCCTGCACGACGACAGTGAGCGCCCGGCGCCTGTCCGCGCCCTGCGTCAACGACTCGACGGCCCTGCGCAGTTCGCCCTCGTCGAGCATCGACTGGCCCGGTCCCGGGGTGACCGTGCCCAGCGCCGACGTCACAGTCGTGGACAACGTGGAGGAGACTGACGGCGTGGAGGCGCCGCTGTCGCCCTCGCGGGCGTCGAACAAGTCGGCACGGAACAGCAGGAGCACGGCGGCCGCGCCGAGCAGCAGCCCGAGGAGAGTGAGAAGGGCGCTGAAACAGCCCCCCGGGGTCTCGCTCTTCATGGCCGGACCCGGTACCGAGTCCACCCGGGCCCCGGCCGCCCGCTCCTCCCACTGCGGCGTCGGCCGCTTCACGATCCGCGTCTTCCACGGCCGGTCCGGCGGATACTCCACCACCACGACCCCGCGAGGCCGGTAGTCGGGCAGCTCGACAAGGTTGACGTCCTGCCGTATCTCGACACGGAACGCGGGCGCGCCGTCCGGCGCGACCGACAGCTCGAACCGCACCGGTACGTCGCTGGTCTCACCCCCGACGGCCTCCAGACTCTCGATCACCGCGAGCGCCGTGCGCGGCGCGACGGCCGCCTCCCGGGCACGGCGTGGCAGTGTGGCGAGGAAGAACAGAATCCCGTAGACCGTGGGCAGGACCAGCCCCGTGACGATCAGCGGCGCCCTCCCGACGACACAGCCACCGATGAACGCGGTCAGCGACGCCCCGGCCACCCCGCCCGTCAAGAACCCCAGAGCGAGCTCAGCGGGCCTGTTGTGCGTGGGCGGAGCGCCCGCGGCGATCGTCATACAGCAGATTGTGCACGTCATGGGCAACGGTCGACAGACCTGCGGATGGGTTCCGGTGTCCTGCCTCTGAACGGCTGCGCGGAGTACCGGCTCCGGCAACCGCACGGCGGTCGGCCGGGACGGCCACGGCCTGGTGACGGCCGCGACGGCGGAGCTCCGCCCCGGGCACTGTCGGCCTCAACCCACGAGGAAGCGGCCGAGATCGCCGCCACCGTCGCCCGCCTGGCACGTTCCGACGGCCAGTACAACACCGGAGCAACGATCGGCGTCGAGCGAGGGGTCACCGCCTGACGCGGGAGCCGACAGCGCACAGACGCTCTGCCGCTCCGTTGGTTCCGCGCGCCTCCCGGTCCTGCACGGCGGTTGACGGTCCGTCACAGAAGTCGTGCCGGAACCCGAGAAAGGACCGCACCCCGGCCGTCGGTATCGCAGTCGGCCGGGCGGGTCTCCGCGCCAGAGGCGCGCGCCACCGCCCGAGCCGGTTCTGTGGGCTGTCCGGAGCAATGTGGCCCGCGCCCGCTTGTGCCTGCCGCGACGGCGCCCGCACCCCGCTGGACCATTGGCCTGGTCAACACGCAGTGACGTGTCCGAGCGGCATCGAGGGGAACCGACCGATGGACAGAGCCGGATGTCCGGAACGCAGATCGCTGCTTGCCGGCGGACTCGCGGGCGCCGTGGCCGCGCTCGCGGGGTGCTCATCGACGAGGGCCGCCTCGTTGGCGAGGGCTGCCTCGCCGACGGCCGGCGCTTCGCCGGGAGAGCGGCCCACCACGCCCGCCACGGCATTCGCGCGGCTGATGGAGGGCAACAAGCGCTGGGTCGGCGGAGACCTTCAACACCCCGACCGGGATCCGGACCGGCGTCAGCTCGTGGCCCAGGAGCAGGAGCCCTTCGGGGCGGTTCTCTCGTGTATCGACTCCCGGGTGCCGCCCGAGCTCCTCTTCGACACCGGCCTGGGCGACCTCTACGTGATGCGCACGGGTGGGGAGGCGGTCGGCCCGGTGGTCACTGGCTCTGTCGAGTACGGGCCCATGACGAGTGGCACGCCTCTCGTCGTGATCCTCGGGCATCAGCGCTGCGGCGCCGTCAAGGCGGCGTACACGTCCCTTCGTGACGGCAAACCGCTGCCCGGCAACCTGCAGGCGATCGTCGAGGCCCTGGAGCCGGCGTACAGGCAGGCCGTCCGGGAGGGCGGCACCGACCCGGTCGAGACCATGGCCCGCGCCCAGGTCAAGCTGACCGCGGCCGATCTGCGATCCAATCAGGACCTGGCCCCACTCGTGAGGAAGGGCGCCCTTGCCGTGGTGGGCGCCTACTACTCGCTCGACACCGGCAAGGTGGAAGTCCTGGCCGGCGCGCCGGGCGGCTGAGCCGAACGGCCGACGAGGCAATGACGGACGCGGACTTCACGTACGGCACGCCGGTTCGCGGCGCCGGAGGACGTCGCCCGGGCGGTCGCCTTCCTGCCGGGCGATCCGGCGGGCCTGGGCAACGGCACCGACCTGCGCGTCGACGGCGGGCCGACGGCCCAGCGCACGGCGGCGACGGAGGCGGTGTGCCGAGGGGCCGCTCCTCCACGGGGCGCGGGGCCGCGAGCGCGCGGGGTCCCGCGCCTTCGCGGCCCCCGACCCCCGCCGTGGGCTACGTGGCAGGGGCCCGCCCGGTACGGCGCTCCCCGCCCACCCGTCGGGCTCGCCGGACCCGCTCGCCCCCGGTCCGGTCCACCACGACCGGCCCTCCGCGCCGACACGTGAGGACCCGAGAGGGCATCAGGGGGTGGTGCGCGCGTCCTCCCACAGCGGCGTCAGCCGCATGAGCTGCTCGTCCCGCCAGCGAACCCGCTCGTCCCATCGGTCGAGGGGGAGAAGAGCACGACGCCGACTGACCACGGCCGACACGAGGTCCGGCGTCCACGGATCGTTCTGACCGCGCTCGGCGCCCATGCGGGCATACGCGGGCCCCATCTTCTCCGCGTGCGATTCCAGACCGCCGCGGGTGTTGAGGTCGACGGTCTCGAACGGGCCGATGAGACTCCACCGGCGTCCGAGACCACTGCGGACGACTTCGTCGATCTCGTCGACGGTCGCAACCCCGTCCCGGACCAGGCAGTAGGCCTCACGCAGGACCGCACCCTGAAGACGGTTGAACACGAACCCTTCGGGTTCATGGCTGACCGTGATCGGGCGCAGTCCCGCGCCGGTGTAGAGGGCGCGCGCGTGCTCGACGGCCCATGAGGCGGTGCTGGGGGAGGGGACGACCTCGATCACCGGGATGAGGTACGGAGGGTTGCCGGGGTGGCCGACCAGGATGCGGGCCCGCAGCTCTTCGGGCAGACCGGCTGCGATGCGACGGGGAGGTATCGCCGAACTCGAACTGGCGAACACCGTCCGTTCCGGCGCGCTCCGGGCCGCGCGCCGGATCAGGTCCTGCTTGAGCTCTGTCCGCTCCGGGGCGCATTCCTGCACCAGTGTCGCTCCTGCGACCGCCTCCTCCAGGTCGCGGGTGAACGTGACGCGCGCACCCGCGGCGTCCGGATCCTCGACGAGGCCGTGTACGGACAACTGGTCCAGGCGATCGGAGAGTTCACTGCGGGCGCGTTCCAGAGCGTCCGGGAAGGGATCCCACACCCGGACCGCGTGTCCTGCCCGTGCGAAGACGATCGCGACGGCGACCCCGATGGAACCGGCTCCGGCGACGGCGACCGGTTCCCTCGGGCCATGTGCCGGTGTTGCGGGTGCAGTCGTCATACCGACCACCAGGTGCGGTCGTTGTCGTAGCCGCGCCGCAGGATCTCCACAACGGACGCGTGGGTGAGCTCGCGGGGGTTGTTGGCCGTCAGGCGGGTCGCGAGCATCGCCTGGTCGGCCACGTGCGAGAAGTCCTCCGGACGCAGGCCGAGCGTCCTCAGGTCGGTCGGGCAGCCGACGGTCTCCAGCAGCGCCTCGACGCGGGAGATGCCGGCCTTCGCCCGGTCCAGAGGGGCCGACCCGGGGTCCGCGACCCCGAGCAGCGCCCCGATCTCCGCGAATTCGGCGATCCGGGCCGGGAGGTTGAAGCGCATCACGTACGGCAGAAGCGCCCCGACACCGAATCCGTGCGAGGTGTGGGTCAGCGCACCGATCGGGGACTGGATCGCGTGCGCCGCGGCGGTACCGGCGGTGTTGATGGCCATGCCGGCGTTGTAAGCGGCCAGCATGGTCGCGGAGCGCGCCTCGATGTCGGACGGGTCGGCGACCACGCCCTCCATGGACGAGTTGAGCAGGGTCAGGCCGCTGCGGCAGAAGATGTCGGTCAACGGGTTCTTGCCGACGTAGAGGTGGTTGGCCAGGAACTCCGGCGTCACGTCCTTGACCCGGTCGGTGAACGTCTCGACCAGGTGGGTCAGCGCGTCGGCCGCCGTGGCCGCGGTGAGTGCGGGCGGGCAGGAGACGGTGAGTTCCGGGTCGATGACGGCGGCGTACGGCTCCAGGTGGGGGCTGGCCACGCCGACCTTCATGCCCTTCTCCCGGTCGAAGACGACGGAGATGCAGGTGACCTCGGCGCCGGTGCCGGCGGTGGTGGGAACGGTGATGACCGGAAGCCCTGGGCCGGGGACGAGGAACTCGCCGTAGTAGTCCCGGACGTCGCCGCCGTGCGCGAGGACGGCGGCCGACACCTTCGCCAGGTCGAGACAGGAACCGCCGCCGACCGCGAGCAGCGCGTCCACGGCGGCGTCGCCGTACCGGTCGACGACGGCGAGTACGTTCTCGCGAGGCAGGTCCGGCTCGGCCCCGGAGAACACCGAGACCGTGATCCCCCGGCCTTCGAGGGCGGTCACCAGGTCCTTGAACTCGGCCACCTGCGCCATACGGGCGTCGGTGACGACGAGGACGTGCCGTCCGACCTCGGCGAGGAGATGGGGCAGGTGGCGCCGCTCGCCGGGACCGAAGAGGACCGTCCTGGGCTGGCGCAGGACGCCGATGGAGGTGACACAGCTGGTCACAGGCCCGCCTCCGTCTCGTCCACGGTGATGGCGAGGTACTTGGGTTCGAGGAACTCGTGGATCGCCTCGTGTCCGCCTTCGCGGCCCAGGCCGGAGGCCTTGATGCCGCCGAACGCCGCCGCGGGGTCGGCCATGACGCCGCGGTTGATGCCGACCATGCCGAAGTCGAGGCGCTCGCTCACGGCCATGGCACGGTCCACGGTGCGGGTGAACACGTACGCGGCGAGCCCGTAGGCGGTGTCGTTGGCGACCCTGACCGCCTCGGCGACCGAGTCGACGGTGTAGATCGTCGCGATGGGGGCGAACAGTTCCCGGTGGCAGAGGTCGTCGTCCGCCTCCGTCACCGAGAAGACGGTCGGCTCGAAGAAGAATCCGTCCCCCGGCACCTCCTTGCCGCCGGTCAGCAGGGTCGCGCCGATCCGGGAGAAGCCGTCGACGAGCTCCTTGACGGTGTCGCGCTGCCGGGCCGAGATGATCGGGCCGACCTCCGTGGCCGGGTCGAACCCGTCGCCGACCCTCAGCTTCTCGGCCAACGCGACGAACCTGGCCGTGAACTTCTCCGCGACACTGCTGTCGACGATGATCCGGTTGGCCGCCACGCACGCCTGTCCGGCGTTGCGGAACTTGCACACGATCGCCTGCTCGGCCGCCAGGTCGAGATCGGCGTCATCGAGTACGAGGAACGGGCCGTCGCCGCCGAGTTCCATCGAGGCATTGGTGATGTTCGCAGCGGCCTGGCTCAGCAGGGTGCTGCCCACCCCGGTCGAGCCGGTGAAGCTCACCTTGCGCAGGCGGCTGTCCGCCATGAGCGCCGTGGACACCTTGGACGAGGACGTCGTGTGGACGAGGTTGACCACACCCGCCGGGAAACCGGCGTCGTGCAGCGCCTGCACGAAGAGCGCACAGGTCAGCGGAGTCTCCTTCGCGGACTTCACCACGACCGTGCATCCGGCGGCGAGTGCCGCGCCGGCCTTGCGGGCGATCATCAGCAACGGGAAGTTCCACGGAGTGATGAGCAGGCACGGGCCCACGGGCTGGTGGGTGGTGACGATGCGGTAGGCGCCGCGGGAACCGTGCGCGTAGGTGCCGTGGAGGTGCGCGATCTGCTCGGCGTACCAGAGGAAGAAGTCGGCCGAGAGCTGGAACTCGCCCCGGGCCTCGCCCAACGGCTTGCCGCTCTCCAGCGTCATGGTCTCGACGATGGCGTCGGCACGGTCCAGGAGCAGCCGGTGTGCGCGGTGGAACAGGTCGGCGCGCTCGCGCGGGAGCACGTGACGCCAGGCTTCCTGCGCGCAGACTGCCGCGTCGAGCGCGGCGCGTGCCTGCTCGACGGTGCCGTCGGCCACCTCGGCGATCGTCCGGCCGTTCGCGGGGTTGAGGACCGGGAACGTCCCGGCTGCGTGTGTCCACGCGCCGTCGACGTACAGATCGACGGGGACCTCCCGTCCGCGGACCTGTGCGGTGACCGGCGCGGTCGGTGTCGTCATGGAAGGGGTCCTCCTGTTATCGGCGGGAGCGGATACGGCGGCAACCGGCCGGCCCGGGCAGGGCTGCCGCCGGTGCCGCACGGCGCGTTCGCGCGGTGACGTATGACCGTCATCTCGTAATACGCTAGGCGTCGAAGGGCCGGATCCGGCCCGGTGTCTCGATGTGAGACAGCTGCCTCACGAGCCCGCGGGGCCGCTGGGGCCGACGAGCAACGGTTGGAGTCTGAGGAACCCGTCATGACCACTTCGAGACTGACTCGACATGCGGCACCGCTGCGGCAGCAGATCACGCGTCTCCTTCGTGAGGACATCCTGAGCGGGGCCTTCGAGCCCGGGGACGCCCTGCGTGAGAGCGGCCTGTGCGAGGCGTACGGGGTTTCGCGCACCGTGGTCAGGGAAGCGCTGCGCCAGCTCGAGACCGAGCGGCTGGTGACGGTGGTCGCCCACCACGGTCCGGTCGTGACCGTGCTGACTCCGCAGGACATCGAGAAGATCTACGAGGTGCGGCGCGCACTTGAGGGCCTGGTGGGCGAACTCTTCGTGACGCACGCGTCGGAGCGGGTGAAGGACGAGTTGCGGGAGCTCCTCGCCGAGATGGAGACGACCTACCTCAGAGGCACCGTCAACACGCGTGAGGAGGCGAACGCGCGGTTCTACGGACTCCTGCTCGAAGGTGCCGGCAACCCGGTCCTCGCCGAGGAGGTCGCCCGCATCCACGCCCGGGTCCAGATCCTTCGCCGCTACGCGTTCACGGACGCCCAACGGGCGAGGATCTCCTTCGAGCACTTCGGCCGCATCATCGAAGCCGCGGCCGTCGCGTGCGACGCCGCCGCGGCGCGGGCCGCGTGCGAGGACCACGTCCGCGGCGCGGCGGTACTGGCGGTCGACGAGTATCGCCGTCGTCTGACCTGAGGTTCCGAACGGCTCGCGCGGTCCGAGATCGGCGCTCTTCAATCTTCTCGTATTACAGGATGATGAGATGTGGCACCATACGGGCCATGTCGCATTATGCTCCGGCTCTGCTGCAGGAAGGAGAAGAGCATGTCGATGGCGCCCATCCACACGCTCAAAGACGCGTGGCTGACAGGGAGCACCGACCGCATGGGTGTCGCGCCTGAGCTGCTGAGGTCCTGGCAGCGCTCGCGGGAGGCGCTCGGCGTGCCGGCCAACGTCCGCGAGGTTCCGCATGTGGCGGAGGACGAGCTCGATCAGCATCTCCTGGACCTGTTCCAGGCGCCGATGTCACGTTTCTCCGCCGATCTGTCGGGGACGGGCGTCGGCCTTCTCCTGGCGGACGCCCAGGGCCGTATTCTCGGACGCTGGGCCGTGGACCGTGACGCGTCGCGTCACTTCGACAGGGTCGGAACCGACCGCGGAGCCGTTCTGGACGAGTCGCTCGTGGGCACCAACGGCGTCGGCACGGTCCTGGCGACCGGGCGGAGCGTCCAGATCACGGGCGCGGAGCACTACGCGGAGATGTACAGCGACGCCGTCTGCACCGGAACGCCGGTCCGGCATCCGCTGACCCGGAAGACCGTTGCCGTGGTGACGCTGTCCAGCGGGTTCATCGAGGGCCGTGTGCTGCTGCGGCCCATGGTCAGGGCGGTCGCCGACCAGTTGGAGCAGCATCTCCTCGATGTGGCCTCCCCCAAGGCCCGAGCGGTCTTCCAGGCGTTCCTGGACGCCTCGAAGGCGAAGGCCGGCGCGGTGGTCGGGTTCGGTCCGCAAGGACTGGTCATGCAGAGCCAGAGCGCTTCCCGCCTGTCGAACGCGGATGTCGCGGCGCTCGGGGATCTGGCCCGGCGGGGATCCGGCGGCCGGTTCGTCATCGAACTCTCCGGCGGCTCCACCGAGGTCCGGCTGGCGCCCGTGGAGGGAGGCGCCGGGGCGATCGTGTCCCTCCAGCGGGGCAGGAGCTCGACGGCCACGGCGCCGGGACGGGCCCGTCCGCAGCTGGTCGGACGCTCGCCGGACTGGATGGCGGCCCTGCACGCCGTCGCACGGAGGCGGGAGGCGCCACGGCCGGTGGTGATCGCCGGCGAGGCCGGTACCGGGAAGACGTCGCTCGCCCTGGGGCTTCCGTTCCGTCCGGGCGAGTCCGGGCCCGGCGCCCACGTCGTGATCGACACGGTGGAGCGGACCCTGATCGGCGGGAAGCGATGGCTTCGCGGCATCGCGGAGCGGCTGCAGAGCGGAGCGCCCGTGATCGTCAAGGGGATCGACGCGCTCGACCCCGCAGCGAGGCTCGCGCTGGCCGGGCTGTTGGAGATGAGTGTTCCGAAGGGCCCCGTGACGCTGACCGCCACACTTCGCTCGGCCGCGGAGGCGGAGGAGACGGCGGTCGGTCTCGGGGCGTCGCACGTGTGGGTTCCTCCGCTGCGGGAGCGCACCGCCGACCTGCCCGCCCTGTGGCGCTACTTCACCGACCGCTCCATGCCGGGGGTCGGCCTGGAGCCACGTGCGGAGACCCTTGACCTGCTCACCGGATACGAGTGGCCCCGCAACCTCAAGGAGCTCCACAACGTCGTGGAGGGCTTGGCGCTCGCCGGCAAACGCGGATACGTGCTCCCCGGCGACCTGCCGGAGCGCATCCAGGGCGCCCGCGCGCTGACCATGATCGAGCGTGCCGAACTTGAGGCGATCTCCCGGGCGCTGCGGGAAGCCGACGGAAACCGTTCCCGCGCCGCGGAGATGCTCGGCCTGTCCCGAGCGACTATTTACCGCAAGATGAAGTCCTACAAGCTCACCGGAGCGTGACGGGCGGTGTCGGAGCGGCCGCCGCGCCGACTCCTCGGAGGTGCGGCGGCACGACGGCGCGGTCCGGGGACTTCTTTCCCGGACCACGCCGTTCGCACCCGCGAAACGGCCGTCAGCCCGCCGCGGGCACTGCCCGTCGGCGTCGGCCCCGTGCCAGCCCGCGAAGAGCGGGGGCGGCCTCGCGAACCAGGACCACCGCGGCGAGGACCGCTGCCTGCGCGATGAGTTGCTGAGCGTCGTTCCAGCCCAGTGAGCGGAGCAACTGCCCGAGCTGTGTCAGGAACAGCGCCCCGACACCGCTGGCCACGATGCTCGCGACACCGCCGGTCATCGCGGTGCCCCCCAGGACGACGGCCGCGACGGTCGGAAGCACGTAGCTGTCCCCGATGAAGAGGCCGGGAGTCCGGGTGTAGCCGGCCAGGAGGACACCGGCGGCACCGTAGGCCAGGCCCGCGAAACCGTAGGCGACCACCTGGTAGCGGGTGACTCGGATGCCCAGGGCCGAGGCGGTGGGAACGCTGACACCGATGTAGGTCAGACGGCGCCCGACCGCGGAGCGCTTGGCGACGAGGCCGCCGACGGCGAGTACGACGACCGCGATGAGGAGGGTGTTCGGGATACCGAGGGTCCGGTCGACGGAGAACTGGCTCAGACTGGTGGGCGCGGTGGCCGGCGAGCCGCCGGAGATCTTCAGGACCGTGCCGAGCAGGACCGCGTTCATGCCGAGCGTCACGACCAGCGGCATGACGCGGGCGACGGCGACCAGGACGCCGTTGACCAGGCCGACGAGGCCGGGGGCAGCCACGGCGACGGTGATGGCGAGCCACGTCGGCCAGCCGTGGTACTGGACCGTGCAGGTGCAGAGGACCGCGGCGAGCGCGATCATGCCGGGCACCGACAGGTCGAGGCCGCGTTGCTGCACGACGAGGGTCTGCCCGGCGGCCGCGATGGCGAGCACGGCCGCGAAGGGCAGCATGCTGAGCAGAGGGGCCGAGCCGAGGCTGCCGTGCGCGATGGTGGGGCTGAGGGCGAAGAGGAGGATCGTGGCGACCACGATCCCCACCCAGTTGCCCGAGAGGAGGCGGCGCCAGGTGGCGCCCGTGTCGACGTCGTTGATGGCGGTTCCCTGCTGACTCGGCTTGCGGCGGAAGGCGTTGGCGGGTCGGGCGCTCATGCGTGGGCCCCCGTCCCACGGGTACGGCGCAGCTGCGCGTACAACACCGCGGCGCCGATCGTGATGAGGCCAGGGAGCCAGTAGCCCCAGGCGGGGGAGAGATCGAGGAACGGGGAGATGTTGACCAGTTGCTGGGCGAGGACGGCGGCGGCGATGATACCGACGAAGGAACCGCGGCCGCCGAAGATCCCGGCCCCCGCCAGCACGACCACGGTCACCGAGTTGAGGGTGTACGCGAGACCGGGACGACCGTCACCGACACCGATCTCGGCCATCAGGATGATGCCGGCGGGCAGGACCAGTGCCGAGCAGATCACGTACGAGGTGAACCGGATCAGCCGGATCTTCACCCCGAGGCGCTCCGCGGCGTCCGGCCCGGACCCGAGGGCCCGGAGCTCGACGCCCCACCTGGTGCGGCGCAGTGCCAGCTCAAGGAGCAGGACGAGGAGCACCGCGAGGACGGTCACCAGCGGAACCGCACCGAAGCGGGCCTGGATGCCGTCCACCACCGACGGGAAGATCGTGCCGCCCGGCGTGTCCCGCAGGGACAGGTAGACGCCCTGGAGGGCCATGTAGGCCGCGAGGGTCGCGACGACGGGGTTGATGCGGAACCAGGTCACCATGACGCCGTTGACCACGCCTACCGCGAGCGCGCCGAGGGCCATGAGGAGCAGGCCGAGAACCAGGTTTCCGCCGTCCACGATCCAGTACGACGCGATCACGACCAGGAGGCCCATGAGAGGTCCGACCGAGAGGTCGAACCCGGCGCCCATGACGACGACCTGCTGCGCGGCGCCGACCAGCAGCAGCGGCGCGATCATGAGCAGAAGGGTGTTGAGGTTGAACTGACCGAGGTAGTCGCCGTTGTACAGCCCGGTCCCGAGACCGAGCAGCACCACGATCGCGGCGAGCACGGCCGCAGGGGCCTGGTCGCCGGCCAGCCAGGCCCGCACCCGGCGACGCTTCTCCGGGCGGTCCCTCTCCTGGCCGCGCACGGTCGTCGAGGTCAGCGCGGCGTGGGCGATTGCCGCTTCGGTGATCTCCTCGCCGGTCAGCTCCTCGATGACGCTTCCCCGCGACATGATCAGTACGCGGTGGCACAGGCCCTCAAGCTCGACGTTGTCGGAGGAGAGCACGATGACGGCGGCTCCGTCGTCGGCCGCGGTGCGCAGGATCCTGTACAGGTCGACGCGTGCACCGGCGTCGACACCCTGCGTGGGCTCCTCGACCACGAGGACCTTCGGCGCGGCCAGCAGCGTGCGGGCCATGACGGCCTTCTGCTGGTTGCCTCCCGAGAGGGAGCGGATCGGCGTCTGCGGGGTCGGGGTCCTGATCGTGAGGCCGCGGATCTGCTCCTTCGCGGTGGCCCGGGTCAACGCGTCGCTGACCAGGCCGAATCGGGAGACCTTGTGCAGGGTGCGCGCCACGATGTTCTCGCTCACGCCGAGCGGCAGGAACACACCTTCGCCGTGCCGGTCGGCGGGCACGTAGACGACACCGGCGTTCGCAGCCGCCGCGTTTCCGCCGCGGACCCGCTGCCCGTCGACGGCGATCCCGCCGGACGTCGGGACGAGCCCGGCCAGCGCGCGGACGAGTTCGGCCTGGCCGTTGCCCTGGACCCCGGCCAGACCGACGATCTCGCCGGAGCGGACGGTCAGGGAGATGTCGTCGAAGCCGGGACCGGAGAACCCGGTCACCGCGAGTCGCTCGGCCGCGTCCTCGGCTACGGGCGCCTTGGCGGGGAAGACCGTCTCAAGCTCGCGGCCCACGACGCGCTCGACGATCTGCTCCTCGGTGACGGTATCGGCGTCGAAGGTTCCGCGGGTCCGGCCGTCGCGAAGGACGGTGACGCGGTCGGCGATCTGCTTGACCTCGGGGATGCGGTGGGAGATGTAGACGACACCGGCGCCCGTCGCCACGGTCTCGCGGACCTTGGCGAAGAGGCGTTGTACCTCTTCGGCACTGAGGTGCTCGGTGGGCTCGTCGAGGATCAGCACCTTCGGGTCCAGCGCGAGGGCCTTCGCGATCTCGACGATGAACCGCTTCTCCATCGACAGATCGGCGACGCGGGCGCGCGGGTCGATGCCCATCTCCCACGGCGCGAGGGTCTCGCGGGTCCAGGCGACCGCTCGGCGAAGCCCGCCGACGCGCCGGTACCCGACGCCCAGTGCCATGTTCTCCGCCACGGTCAGGTCCGGGAGAAGCGCCGGATGCTGACGCACGATGCCGAGGCCGAGGCTGCGGGCCTGCTCGGGCTGCGCCTGGGTGAGCCGGTCGCCTCCGATGAGGACCGCGCCGTCGTCCGCCGCCAGGGCGCCCGAGGCCACGGCCATCAGGGTCGACTTGCCGGCCCCGTTCTCGCCGACCAGGGCGTGGACTTCGCCGGGGAGGACGTCGAAGCCCACCTCGTCCAGCGCGCGCACGCCCGGGAAGGACTTCCCGATGCCCTGCATGGAGAGCACCGGCGCGGCATGGCCGGCCGGCCGGTGCGCCGCCTGGTCGGACCTGGTGGGGTCGGTGCTCGCACCCCGCTGAGGTGGCCGGACCCGGGTCTCAGATCCGTTGCTGCCGAAATGGGTCACGTCGGACCTCCTGGAAGAGTTGAAGGGTATGGACCCGCGTGGGTCGGGCCGACGCCCCGGCCCGTCACCGGACCGTTACTGGGCGAGGTAGCCGCCGTCCACGACGAGTTCGGAACCGGTCACGAAGCTGGCCTCGTCGGAGGCGAGGAAGACGACTCCGGCGGCGATCTCCTCGGGGCGTCCGGCGCGCCCCATCGGGGTCCGGGAGATGACGTACTCGTTCACCTCCGGGTCCTGCGCCTCGGTCAGTGGGGTCCGGATGAAACCGGGGTGAACCGAGTTCACGCGGACGCGTTCCCCGGCGTAGCTGACGGCGGCGCTCTTCGACATGTTGCGGACCGCGCCCTTGGTCGCGTGGTAGGCGTGCGCACCGGCGACGGCGGCACTGCCCCAGATCGAGGAGACGTTGACGATGCTGCCGCCGCCCTGGGCGACCATCTGCGGGATGACCTCGCGCATCCCGAGCCAGGTGCCGGTCTGGTTGACCGCGACGACCCGGTTCCACTCCTCACTGGTGAGGTCGTGGACGGATTCGTAGGTGATGATGCCGGCATTGTTGACGAGGAAGTCGACGCGCCCGTGGCGTTCGATGACCTCGGTGACCACACGCTGCCAGTCGGCTTCGCTGGTCACGTCGAGGGGCGCATACGTGACGCCGGTGCCGAACGAGCCGTCGGCGGTGGCGCGGCTGGTCGCGGTCACGGCCGCGCCCTCGGCCGCCATGGCGTCGACGATCGCGCGGCCGATGCCCCGCGAGGCGCCGGTGACGATGCCGACCTTGCCGTCGAGTCGGTTCATGGATGCTCCTCGGATGTCCCTGCGCTGTTGCGTCGCTCGGGTCGTGTGCGGAAGTGCGGGAAAGCGGTAGGGAAAGGCGACGGGGCGAGGTGTCCGGGCGTCCCGGGAACGCCTGAGGGCCCGGACACCTGCCGGGGGTGCCGTAGAGCCTGTCGGGCGACCTCTGACCGGGCGGCCACGCCCTGGCACGCACGCTTCCTGCGTTGCCGGAATGACCGAGTAGCTCCGCTACTGGGCCCTCCCGGCGCCTTGGAATCGCACGCACCATGCCGCGTCCGCTTTCCGGCCGAAGGCCGCCCGACAGGCTCTTAGCCGCGGCAGGTTCCGGCGGCTCTGCCGGTGGAGGCGGCGGCGGTCCGGCCGGGGGGCGGCCCGGGGGCCGACCCGGCTGCTGCGGGGCTACTTGTAGAGAGCCTTGAGCTGATCGACGGTCAGCCCGGAGGAGAGGATCGCGTCGTCCGGCAACGACGTGTCGTACTTCGGCATCATCTCCGGATTGGTCGAGTCCTCGATGATCTGCAGGTTGTACGTCGAGGGCTCGGTGTCGGCGATGCCGTTGTGGGCGGCGAGGCCCTTGTTCAGAGCCGCCTGGACGACCCAGTTGCGGGAGGACTCGGTCGCGATCTGGTAGCTCGGATACTGCTTGTGGTACCGGTGCCAGAGGCCGGCGAACTCGTTGGAGTCATTGGCGGCCCAGACCGGAAGCGGCTTGTTCGCGGCGATGAACGCGCGGATGCCGCCGACCGAACCGCCGCCGAAGTCGGAGACGATCCCGTCGATCTTGCCGTACTTCGTGATGAGACCGGCCACGACCTGCTGGGTCTTGCTGACGTCCCAGTCAGTGGCGACGTAGCCGTCGGAGTTGAGCAGTCGGATGCCGGGATGCTCCGCGACCGCCTTCTTGACGCCGTCGTAGACGGTGCGGGAGTAGGCGCTGCCGGCGACGCCGCCCAGCATCACCAGGTTGCCCTTGCCGTGCATCGTCCTGACGGCCCAGTCGGCGAGGGTCCTGCCGTACGCCTCGACGTCCTCGGAGACGAAGTCCACGTAGTCCTTGCCCGGTGTACCGCCGATGCTCGACACGATCGGCACGACCGCCACGCCGGCCGCGTTCGCCTTCCGGATGGCAGGCAGGAGGGCCTGTCCGGCATCGCCGAAGGTGACGATCACGTTGACGCCCTGGGCGACCATCGAGTTGATGTCCGAGATCGCCTTCTGCGTGTTGTTCTGGGCGTCGGTCACCATGACCTGGGTGATGTTCGGGCACTTCGCGGCCTGGGCCCGGAAGAGCGCGATCGTGGCCTTGCGCCAGGTGTTGTTGGCGTTGCCGTCGGCGTAGCCGATCTTGATCGGCTCGGTGCCGCAGAACGTGGTGACGTCCTGGATGTCGGACTGCACGCCGACACCGCCCACCTTCACGGTCGGCCACGGGCTGCCGGCGCCGCCGGAGCCGCCGGAGCCGCTGTCGGGGGCGCCGGTCGACAGACCGCCGCAGGAGCTGAGCGCCATGACCGCGGCGGCCACGACGCTGGTCGCTGCGACGACCCGCTTCTTGACGTGCATGGTTTTCTCCTCGCTGAGAGCCGTGAGGGACCTCGGTGACCCGAGAGACCCGAGCCACCCGAGCGATCAGGTATGCGGAAGTGACGAGCACGAAGAGGGGAATGTCCGGCCGGGCTCCGAGGGGCGGGATCGCCGGCGCGGTCGGAGTGGGGTGATCGCTCGGGTGAGGGGGAACGGGCCCGGTGAGGGCCTCGGTTGAAGGCTGTCGCGAGCAGGACCGTGTGACGCGAGCCACTGTGAGACGGCAGTGCCTCATTTTGTGACAGCGCTCGGGTTCGACGCGCGGGGGTGGAGATGCTCGGCTCGTCGGGTCGGTCGTCCGCCGGCCCGGGCAACAACCGGAACCACCACCCACGACGTTGAGGAGCGCACATGCCCCTTCCCCGTCCTTCAGACCCGCTCGGGGAGATCTACGCCGAGTGGAGCGCGGAGTTCGAGGCCGACCCGGAGATGTCGCTCCAGCTGATGCGCTGGGTCTTCGAGGACTGGCAGCGGGCGACCACCGAGCCCGAAGGAGTCACCTACGCCACGACCACCCTCGGCGGCGTACCGGGCGTCCTCGTGACCCCGGTCGACGCGGATCCCCGCCAGGTGATGGTGGTCATGCACGGCGGAGGGTTCGCGCTCGGGTCCTCCGCCAGCCACCGCAAGCTTGCCGGGCACCTGGCCAGGGCATGCGGAACCCATGCCTTCGTCCTCGACTTCCGGCTCGCGCCGGAGTTCCCGTACCCGGCGCAGATCGAGGACGGCCTCGCCGTCTACCAGGCCCTCCTGGACCGGGGCATCAACGCCGATGACGTGTGCTTCGTCGGGGACAGCGCCGGCGGAAACCTCGCGATCGCGATGACCCTCACGCTGCGTCGCGACGGCCGGCCGTTGCCCGGACGCGTCCTGACGATGTCGCCGTGGCTGAACATGGAGAACACCGGTGCCACGATCGAGACCAACAACGACACCGACTTCCTGATCACGCGCGAAGGCCTCGCCGGGAACATCGGCCGGTACCTCTCCGGGGGTGCGGACCCGACGGACCCGTACGTCAACCCGCTCCACGCCACCTATGAGGGGTTCCCGCGGCTCTACGTCTGCGCGGCCGACACCGAATCCCTCTTCGAGGACTCCGAACGCCTGGTCGGCCTGGCCGGGAACGCCGGTGTCGATGTGACGTTCTCCGTCGGCAAGGGCATGCAGCACGTCTTCCCGCTCCAGGCCGGGCGCCTCGCGCGCGCCGATGAGGAGATCGCCTCCATGGCCGCCTGGTACCGGTCCTGACCGGTACCGGGCGGGACCCCGGCCGGACCCTCCGGCTGCCTCCTCTCCGCGCTTCTCCCGCGCGCTCTCCCCTGCGCGCCGATCCGTCATCCCTCGGTGAAAGGACCGACACACACATGACCAGCAAGCCCGACCACGACGCCGTCGTCATCGGCGCAGGCTTCTCCGGCCTGGCGATACTCCACCACCTGCGCGAGATCGGCCTCTCGACCCTCGTGGTCGACGGCGAGGACGGCATAGGCGGCACCTGGTGGGTCAACCGCTACCCCGGCGTCCGCACCGACAGCGAGTACAGCTACTACTCCTTCTCCTTCTCCAAGGAGGTCCGCGACGAGTGGACCTGGGCCGAGCGCTACCCGGCGGGCGCGGAGGTCCTGGAGTACCTCGACTTCGTCGCCGACCGGCTCGACCTGCGCAAGGACATCCGCCTGTCCACCCGCGTGAACAGGGCCGTCTACGACGAGGACGCGAACACGTGGACCGTTCACCTTGGTGACGGCAGCACCCTGACCACGACCTACCTCGTCTCCGGCATGGGCGTTCTCTCGCAGGCGATCTTCCCCGCCATCGAGGGCATCGAGTCGTTCCGGGGCGAGAAGTACCACTCCTCGATGTGGCCCCGCGGCGGCGTGAACCTGACCGGCAAGCGTGTGGGCCTCATCGGGCTGGGTGCCTCCGGCATCCAGATGGTGCCCGAGCTCGCCAAGGCCGCCGGCGAGCTCCACGTCTTCCAGCGCACGCCGAACTTCGTCGTCGAGACCACGAACGACCCGGTGACCGAGCAGGACATGGTCCACCTGCGCGAGCACTACGACGAGATCTACGAGAAGGCGGCGAACCACCCCTTCGGCGTCGCGATGGAACCGGCCGAGCACAGCGCGCTGGAGGTTTCCGCGCAGGAGCGCGACCGGATCTTCGAGAGCAAGTGGAACGAGGGAGGATTCCACTTCGCCAACGAGTGCTTCACCGATCTGGCCACCAGCCACGAGGCCAGCGAGCTCGCCTCGGAGTTCATCCGCAAGAAGATCCACGAGATCGTCGAGGACCAGGCCGTCGCCGGCCTTCTCTCACCGACCACCTACTCGTTCAACGGCAAGCGCGTCCCGACCGGCCACAACTACTACGCGGCGTTCAACAAGCCGAACGTGCACCTCGTCGACGTCGCCTCGCAGCCGATCAGCCGCATCTCCGAGCGCGGCGTGGTGGTCGGCGACACCGAGTACGAACTCGACGTGCTGATCTTCGCCACCGGCTTCGACGCCATGACCGGGACCCTGACCAACATAGACATCGTGGGGCGCGGTGGCCGCACCCTGCGCGAGAAGTGGCTCGCCGACGGCCTGAAGTCGAACCTCGGTATCAACGCCAACGGGTTCCCGAACTTCTTCATGTCCCTCGGCCCGCAGACGCCCTACTCGAACCTGCCGGTCCCGATCCAGCTCGGTGCCCAGTGGCTCCAGAGGGCCCTCGCGTGGGCGCGCGAGAACGACGTTCCGTTCCTGGAGGCCACTCCCGAGTCGGAGACCTGGTGGATGGAGGAGACCGAGCGCGCCGGCAAGGCCACCGTCATGTACTCCGAGGGCAAGAAGGCCAAGGCGTGGTTCCTGGGCGACAACCTCCCCGGCAAGCCGGAGGAGTTCCAGGTCTACATGGGGGGCGGGCAGGTGTATCAGCAGTTCTGCCGTGAGGCCGAGGCCGACGACTACCGATCCTTCCTGGCCAACCAGCCGGTCAGGGACTGAGAACCGAACGCGACGGAAGGGGAATCGTCATGGGACGCCTGGAGAACAAGACCGCCCTGATCACCGGGGCCGCCATGGGGATGGGCCGGGCAACCGCGGAGCTGTTCGCCGCCGAGGGGGCCAGGGTCGCGGTCACCGACCTGGACGAGACCAAGGGCCGGGAGGTCGTGGCGGGGATCCGCGAGGCCGGTGGGACCGCGGAGTTCTGGAGCCTGGACGTCGCCCGGGAGGCCGAGGCGAAGTCGGTGATCGACGCGGCGGCAGCGGAGTTCGGCGGTCTCGACATCCTCGTCAACTGCGCCGGCGTCATCGGCGTCGACAAGCCGACCCACGAACTCACCGAGGCCGAGTGGGACGCCGTGTTCGCCGTCGATGTGAAGGGCGTCTTCTTCTGCACCAAACATGCCATCCCGCACATGATCGAGCGGGGCAAGGGCAGCATCGTCAACTACTCGTCCATCTACGGGCTGATCGGGAACGACGAGTTCACGGCGTACCACGTGGCCAAGGGCGCGGTCTCGATGCAGACCAAGCAGGACGCGGCAAGCTACGGCAGGTACAACATCCGGGTGAACTCGGTGCACCCGAGCACGGTCCTGACCCCGCTGGTCGAGGGCATCGCGGCCGAGTTCCCCGGTGGCCTGCCGGCCTACGAGGAGTACATGACGGGGAACCAGTCGCTGCGCCGGCTGGGCCGTCCGATCGATGTCGCCCACGGGGTCCTCTACCTGGCCTCGGACGAAGCGGACTGGGTGACGGGCGTGAACCTGCCGATCGACGGCGGCTACACGGCACGCTGACCGGGCCCGATGGGCGGGGCGTGCCGACGAGCTGCTCCGCCCCGCCGTCGCGGCAGATGTTCCGCGAGCACGTTCCCGGGCGAGCGGCGTCGGCGTGGTCCCCGACGCCTGCCGGACCTTCGCTCCTCGGCGAGGGAACCGGCGGGCGGAGGCGTCGCCCCCGCGTGTCTCCCGCCGCCCCGCGCATGTACGTGCGCGGGGGCCCGCACCGGAGCGTCCGGTGCGGGCCCGAGGAGGTCAGTGCAGCTCGACGCCGAGGCGGGAGCGCAGCTCGTCGAGGGTGATGCCGTAGGTCTCCAGCACATGGACGCCGTGGGGCCGCAGGTCGAAGGTGGCGAGCTCGGTGTAGACCCGGCTGACGCAGCCGATGCCGGTGAGCGGGTAGGTGCACCGCGGGACCAGTTTGGGCGCACCGGACTTCGTGAAGAGCGTCATCATCACGTAGACGTCCTTGGCCCCGATGGCCAGGTCCATCGCGCCGCCGACAGCGGGGATGTCGTCGGGCCTGCCGGTGTGCCAGTTGGCCAGGTCACCGCGTTCGGAAACCTGGTAGGCGCCGAGCACGCAGACATCGAGATGGCCGCCGCGCATCATCGCGAAGGAGTCGGCGTGGTGGAAGTACGCCGCCCCGGGGAGCTCCGTGACCGGGACCTTCCCGGCGTTGGTGAGGTCGGGGTCGATCTCGGCGCCCTCGGCCTTCGGCCCCATGCCGAGCATGCCGTTCTCGGTGTGGAGGACGACATCGAGTTCCCGGGGCAGATGGTCGGCGATCCTGGTGGGCTGGCCGATGCCGAGGTTGACGAACGAGCCGGCCGGGATGTCGCGCGCGATCACGGCGGCCACCTCGTCCATGCTGAGCGGGCGGTCGACGGCGACCGGCGCTTCGACCGCGTGCGCCGGGCCTGCCGGGATGGTGGAGTCGGTGGTCATCGCGCCCCCTGGACGGTGTAGTGACGGGCCTCGACCGGGACGATGCGGTCGACGTAGACGGACGGCGTGACGATCGTTTCGGGGTCGAGCCCGCCGATCGGGACGACCTCGTCCACCTGGACGATCGTGCTCGTGGCGGCGGTCGCCATCACCGGGCCGAAGTTGCGGGCGGTCTTGCGGTAGACGAGGTTGCCCATCGGGTCGGCCCGGTGCGCGGAGACGAGGGCGTAGTCGCCCTTGATCGGGTACTCAAGCAGGTAGTCGCGGCCGTCGATGGTACGCACTTCCCTGCCCTCGGCCAGCGGGGTGCCGACCGCGGTCGGGCAGTAGAACGCGCCGATCCCGGCGCCGGCGGCCCGCATCCGTTCGGCGAGGTTGCCCTGGGGCACGACCTCAAGCTCGATCCTTCCCTCGCGGTGGAGTGCGTCGAAGACGTAGGAGTCGACCTGCCGCGGGAAGGAGCACAGCACCTTGCGGACCCGGCCGGCCGCGAGCAGCGCCGCCAGTCCGACATCGCCGTTCCCGGCATTGTTGGAGACGATCGTGAGGTCCTTCGCCCCCTGCCGGATGAGGGCGTCGATGAGGTCGAACGGCATCCCGGCCAGGCCGAAGCCGCCGACCAGGACGGTGGAGCCGTCCTCGATCCCGGCGACGGCCTCGTCGGTCGATTCCATGACGGCGGTGCGGCTCACTTCGACACCTCAAGATTCTCCAGTACGACGGCCAGCGCCTGGCCGACACCTATGCAGACCGCGGCCACGCCGTACCGCTCGTGGCGCTCCTTCAGGACGGCGGCCAGGGTTCCGAGGAGACGGCCGCCGGAGGCGCCCAGCGGGTGCCCGATCGCGAGGGCGCCGCCGCGCTGGTTGACGATCCCGGGATCACGCAGTCCCTCCTTCAGCCAGGCGTCGACGCAGGCCAGCGACTGGACCGCGAACGCCTCGTTGAGTTCGACGGCACCGACCCGGTTCCAGGTGATCCCGGCGCGGGCGAGCGCGCGGTCGGCGGCCTCGACCGGGGCGTAGCCGAAGTCGTGCGGGTCCAGCGCCATCGCGCCCCTGCCGAGGATCCGGCCGAGCGGGTCGTGGCCGATGGCCGCCGACGCCGACTCGCTGCCCAGGAGCACCGCGGAGCCGCCGTCGGAGAGCGGGGAGGCATTGCCGGCGGTGATGGTGCCGTCCGGCCGGAACGACGGCTTGAGCCCGGCGAGCTTCTCGACGGTCGAGTCCGCGCGGACGCCCTCGTCGCGGTCCAGGCCGGCGACCGGGGTGACCAACGCGTCGTAGAAGCCGTCCTCCCACGCCCGGTGTGCGAGCCGGTGGGAGCGGACGGCGAACTCGTCCTGGCGCTCCCGGGAGATGCCGAAGCGCTCCTGGAGCTGCTCGTTGCACTCTCCCAGCGAGGCGGTCCACGCCTTCGGCATCCGCGGGTTGACCAGCCGCCAGCCCAGCGTCGTCGACACCGCGGTGACGTCGCCCGCCGGGAAGGCCCGCGACGGCTTGGGCAGCACCCACGGCGCCCGCGTCATCGACTCGACCCCGCCCACGAGAACGATGTCGGCGTCGCCCGTCTCGATGGTCCGGGAGCCGATCATCGCCGCGTCCAGGCTCGAACCGCACAGCCGGTTGACCGTCGTGCCGGGCACTCCGGTCGGCAGACCGGCCAACAGCGCGGCCATCCGTCCGACGTTGCGGTTCTCCTCGCCGGCGCCGTTGGCGTTGCCCCAGACGACCTCGTCGATCGCGGCGGGATCCAGCGACGGCGTCCGCGCGAGCACGCCGCCGATCGCGGCGGCGGCCAGGTCGTCGGGCCGGATGCCGGCCAGCGCGCCGTTGAACTTTCCGAATGGTGTCCGCGTGGCGGAGTAGAGGTATGCACTGCTCATGGCTCGACGCTAGACCGGGGCACCGGTACCGTGAAGTATCAATATCGACCTCGATTGAGATGCGGAAACTATGGATCTGCGCCACCTCCGCTACTTCGTCGCCGTCGCGGAAGAGCGCCACTTCGGGCGTGCCGCCGAGCGGCTCCACATGGCGCAGCCGCCGCTCTCGCAGGCGATCCGGCAACTTGAGGGCGAACTCGGTGTCGTCCTGCTCCACCGCACCACACGTCGGGTGGATGTCACCGACGCCGGGCGTGCCTACCTCGACCGGGCGCGGGCGATCCTCGCCGAGGTCGACGACGCCGCCCACCACGCCCGCCGGGTCGCCGCCGGTGCGGTCGGTCACCTCACCCTCGGCTGCGTCGGCTCGGCGACGTACAGCCTGCTGCCGACCCTGTCGCGCCACCTCGCCACCGAACTGCCGGGCATCGACTTCTCCTTCCGCGGCGAGATGCTCGCGCCGGACCAGGTGGAGGCGCTGCGCAGCGGCGCGATCGACGTGGCCCTGCTCCGCCCGCCCGCGGCCGACCCGTCCCTCGCCGTCCACGTCCTGCGCCGGGACCGCCTCGTGGTGGCGCTCCCCGCCGAGCACCCACTCGCGGCGCGGACCCGGGTGCATGCCGCCGACCTCGCCGACATCGACCTGATCGTGCACTCGGCGGACCGCCACTCGGTGATGTACGACATCGTGCTCGGTGTCCTGCGCGACGCCGACGTCGTGCCGCGCATCCGGCACGAGGTGGGGGAGACCTCGACGCTCATCACCCTGGTCGCCGGCGGACTCGGTGCGGCGATCGTGCCCGAGCCGGTGACGGCGCTCGCGCTCGACGGTGTCGCGTACCAGCCCCTGGCGCGCCCGGCGACGGTCGAACTTGCCGTCGCCCATCGCGCCGACCGCAACGAACCCCACCTGGCGCGCACGGTCGAGGTCATTCGCCGGCTGTTCGAGCGGTCCGCGGGCGTCGGCAGCCGCTTCTGAGCCTCGGGTCCGAACGGAACCGCGTCCCGCGCGGACCGGGGCCGACGCCGCTCGACTGACCGTCTGTCAGGTTCCTTGGACGCGCGCGGCCGCGACCGTCGCCTCCGCCGCGGTGATGGGGCGGTTGGGCATCTGACGGCCGCGGCCACCGGGATCAGATCATGCGCTGTCCCTTGCGGCGGGCCTCGGCCCACTCGCGGAAGAAGGCACGGCTGATCACGAACAGGACGACGGCCACGATGGCGGGCCACATCAGGACGTATGCGCTCAGGGCGAGGATGGTCACGGGGCCTCCTGTCGGTTCTGTTTCACTTGCTGTTCGCAGCGGGCTCGGGATCGTCGTGGACGCCCCCCGCCGGCTGCGGGACACCGGGCCCGCCATCGGCCCCGTCGGCCCCACCGGTGACGGCGGATGTCCGCGTGGAACCGTCGTCGAAGTCACCGGTGCGCTGGGCGACGACGGCGAAGTCGAAGTCGTCCTTGCTGCCCACGGACATCGCCCAGCAGATGACGGTACTCACGGAGTAGGCCACCAGGGAGCCGCACAGCGTCGCGTACTCGTGCAGGGAGCCGAGGGCGAACGGCGCGGACACCACTGCGGCCAGCACACCGACGGTCTTCGCCGCTGCGGAGCCCAGGAAGCCGAACACCATCAGGCCGAGGACGACACCGATGCCGATGATCGCCAGGACGTCCACGACGATGCCGAGGAAGCCGTCCGTGGGGATCCAGCTGAAACGGACCGGCAGGAACACCGCGAGCGCCGCGAGCACCGAGGTGGTGAACGCCTTGCTGGTGACCTTCTCCCAGTAGAAGCTGGCCAGCACCGGGAAGACGAGGGCGCCCCACAGCGCGCCGACGAACACCAGCAGATCGAGGATGTTCAGGCGGAGGCTGGCGAAGGCCACGGCCGCGGCGGTCGCCAGCACCATCGTGATGCGTCCGATCAGCAGCATCGTCCTGGGGTCGGCCTTCGCCCTGCCGGCCACTGCCTGGCCGTAGATGTCGGTCATCGTGATCGAGGAGAGGGCGCAGAGGTCGGCGTCCGCGGTGGAGGACAGCGCGCCGACGATCATGATGAAGAACACCGCCAGCAGCACGGGCGACAGGTAGGTGGCGGCCATCTCGGGGATGAGGTTGTTCAGGTCGCCGCCGGTCGGTTCGAAGCCGATGTAGAGAGCGAGCACCCCGAGCATGCCGACGCCGATCACCATGGCGCCGTAGCCGATGGTCGCGGTGACGAAGGTCGGCTTGATCAGGCTCTGCTTCACCGCGAAGAGCCGTTGCGCGATGGTCTGGTTGCCGATGGCGTAGGCCAGCACCGCGGCGATGTAGGGGGCGCCCTGGTTCATGAACGCGTGGCTGGAGAAGAAACTGCCCTGCTGCGGAGTCAGGTTGTGCGCGCCGGTCTCGAACGCCGCCGGGAAGCCGGCCGCGAAGAAGATCACCGGAACGATCACGGCCACCGCCCCGAGCATCGCGACGACCTGGATGAAGTCGGTCAGCACGGAGGCGCGGAATCCGGACCACAGGGTGTAGAGCAGCACGCCCGCGGCCACGGCGAAGACGCCCTGGGTGAAGTTGAACGGCGACAGCAGCGAGATCAGCACACCGCCGGCGATGAAGTTCGACATCAGGCTGATCAGGCTGCCGACGACGTTGGAGCCGGCGAGCATCAACTGGCTGGAGCGGCCGTGCCGCGCGTACATGACCTCGGCCAGCGTGTGCGCCTTCGGGGCGACGGAGCGGATGCGCTTGCCGAAGGGGTAGATGAAGAGGATCATCAGGGCGCCCCAGAGCCCGTAGTGGATGGGGCCCGATATGCCGTAGGTGTACCCCGATGTCGCGGACGCGTACATCGAGGACGCCCAGATCCATGTCGCCGTCATGCTCGCGGCGGAGATTCCGAAACCGATGTTGTTGCCACCGGTCATGTATGCGTCGGCGTTCTCGTCCTTCCTGCCGATGCGGGTCGAGATGAGAAAGGTCCCACCGTAGAAGAGGACCAGCAGACCAATGATCACCACGGCGCTGAACTGGGCTGTCTCCACCCCGTGCAATCGCGCCACCTCCTTACGACTCGTGGAGCCCGGCAGCGGTCACGGCGCCCGGTGCGCGGACCGAGGACCCGCGGGCTCGCCCCGCGCACATCAGGCAGCGGGGAAACAGCTCCGACGTCCGGAGCAACGGCTTCGACACTGGAGCCGGGGGAATTCACAGAAAAGGCAGACACTTTGAGTCCGCAAATCTTTGGCACCTTAACATTTTTTTACGCCACTGTGGCCGACAGTCGATCTTGAAGTTGCTGAAGGCGATGCCCCCGTTTTTTTGGGGGTTGACGGATGGCGTCTGTGGGTCCCGTTGTCACCTCCCTTGGTCGGCCATGCCTGCATTGTCTGTTTGCGCCCCCTTCTTCGCAGATCGCAACTGCGATGCGCAACGACGGCGTTGTCCTCTTTGTGTACTTGATTCATTTCCGTGTGGGGTGCACCGGGAGGACTCGTGCCCGGCAGACACTCCGGGTTGGAGGTCTGCGCCTCATGGCGGCAAGCGCTGTTCGACGGCTCTCCTGTACGCCATGCGCAGCGTCCTCGGCTGGCCGGATTTCGATCGAACAGCCACGGATCCGGACACCTTCACCGCGGACCACCGGCGCGGGAGAGCCGGGTGCGTGCGTGCGGCGGTGCACCGGCGTGCCGGGCGGCATGCTGCGGCGCGGCGGCGACATGGGATCTCCGCGGACGCCGGGCTCGACCGGCGCGAGGAGTGCCTCCCGAACGGCTGGGGTCCGGTCGGCGACGCGTGTGCGGACACCGTCGGGCCGACGGACGCGTCCCGACCGATGCGTCCCGACGGAGCGTCCGCGGAACGGAGTTCCCGCATGCCGGCAGGCGCCGTGGCATGCCGCCTGAACCGCCGTATCCGACGAACACGACCGGCTTGTAGGCCCATTCGGTGAAGTGCCAGTCGATCGCGTTCTTCAGCGGCGCCGGGAAGCTGTGGTTGTACTCCGGAGTGAGGAGCACGAATCCGTCGGCGTCCGCGAGCCGGCCCGCGATCGGCGATGCGGCCGCTCCGCCCGGCCGCATCTCGTGCATCGGCAGCGAGACCGAGGCAAGGTCGAACATGTCGAGGTCGAGCCAGCTGATCGCGGTGAGCTCGCGCTCCAGCCAAGCGGCAAGCGGGTCAGCAAGTCTGGGCCTGCGCAGGCTCCCGATCACCACGGCGATCCGGAGCCGGCCATTGAAGCTGTCTTCTGTCATGGATTCGACGCTAGACATTCGCCCATGGGCGAACTCAAGTCGATCGGAGGCCACCAGTCGTCACAGCAGCACCAGGCCCGTCGGCCCGGCCCGTCCAGACACGGCGTCGCGGAAGAGCCGGCCCATGCCTCCGCCCATCCGGCCGCGCCCGGCCGAGGCCGAGACGCCGTGTCTGAGGGCCTCTACGTCACGCCGGGCAGCAGCACTCGGCTGTTCACCAGCCACACCACCCGCCCGGTCGAACAGGGCCCGCGGCCCCTCCAGCGACGCTCACACCCGCGCCGCCGGGAACTCCCGCAGCTCCTCCTCGCCCGCGGCGAAGTCCCGGTAGCCGTACTCGTCGTGGATGTCCCACGCGGGCTCGTACGCCGTCTGCGAGCGCGTCCCGTACTCGACGAAGTGCTCGTCGTCGATGCCGAACTGCCCGGCGACGAAGCGGACCACGGAGGCCGGGACCGCCGTGGGGTCCTCGGTCGGGAAGGTGCCGAGCACGCGCACCGTGCCCCACTGCGCCGCCCACCCCGGCCGCGTCGCCGGACGGCGTTTCGCCCATGCCGGGCCCAGAGCCTTCTCGTCCCGGCGGAAGAACTGTTCCAGCTCCCCGGGCGACGGTTCCGTGGCGAACCGGCCGTAGCGGATTCCCTTGGCCGGCAGACAGGTGCTCAACAGGCATGCCGCGGACCGCAGACCCCGCTGACCAGGCAAAACGAGCACATCACCGAACCGAAACCAGGATCGCTCCGCTACCGCCGATTTCCGGTCGCATACTCCCCGGGGGCCGGGAATCCGCGTCCGGGCCGGTGATGTCACCGGCAGCGACGCTGTCGCCCGTCCCGCGGCCGGTCATGACGCCGGATCACGGCCGCCTACGACCCAGGCGCCCAGCCGATGTCTTCTCCCGGCAACCGCCCGCGCTCTCCCCGACGGGCCGGCGCGAGACGGTGGGGGCCGGTCGGTCGTCGTCGGCTGCTGGGCGGGCAGCGCCCACGTCCTCGAACGCGCCGGGCGCACGATCGACGGCTGGGCCAGGAAGCACGTGGTCCGCCGCGTCTTCACCCGGCGCCGTCGCCCGCGCCGGTGGGCCGGCCCGGCTCTGGTTCGCCGGCCGGAGCGCGTACGGCTTCGTACTCGCCCCGGTCGCCACGGTGCGCCACATCCGCGAAGCCCGCCGGCAGCCGCGCGAGGCCCGTCGGAGCGCCCCTCCGGTCGTCACCACCGACGTCCGCCCGGCCGGTGGTGGACCCGTCGGCGCTCACCCGGCCTGAACGGCGGCCGTGTCCCGTACGTCGTCCAGGAGTTCCCGTACCAGCACGTCGATCTGCGGCGTCTCGATGAGGAATCCGTCGTGGCCGTACGGCGAGGCGATCACCCTGGCCCGGTCGGCCGAGGGGATGCCCGCGGCCAGCGCCTCTTGCTGCGACAACGGGTACAGGCGGTCGGAGTCGACCCCCGCCACCAGGGTCCGCGCCGTCACCCGGGAGAGGGCGGCGCGCGTGCCGCCGCGCCCCCTGCCGATGTCGTGGGCGTTCATCGCCTCGGCCAGCACGGCGTAACTTGCCGCGTCGAAGCGCCGGACGAGTTTGGCGGCGTGGTGGTCGAGATAGGACTCGATCCGGTAGCGGCCGCCGTTCCCGGGGTCCTCCCCGTCCTGGGCGTGGTTGCCGAAGCGGGCGTCGAGTTCCTCGGCCCCGCGGTAGGTGATGTGGGCGATGCGGCGGGCGACGCCGAGGCCCGCGTGCGGCCCCTGCCCCGGTTCGGCGTCGTGGTAGTCGCCGCCCCGCCAGTGGGGGTCGGCGCGGATCGCGTGGAGCTGGGCGGTGGCCCAGGCGATCTGGTCCGCGCTCGCCACCCCCGTCGTGGCCAGCAGCAGCAGCGACGCGACGCGTTCCGGGTGGGACACCGCCCACTCCACCGCCCGCATCCCGCCCATGGAACCGCCGGCCACGAGGGCCCAGCGCTCGATGCCCAGCGCGTCGGCGAGCCCGGCCTCGGCCAGCACCTGGTCGCGCTGGGTGAGCCGGGGGAACGCCCCGCCCCAACGGCGGCCGTCGGGGCGGGGGGAGGCCGGGCCCGTACTTCCCTGGCAGCCGCCCAGGACGTTCGGTGCCACCACGAACCAGCGGTCGGTGTCGAGCGCCCGGCCCGGTCCGATCAGCGCGTCCCACCAACCGGGAACGGGGTGTCCGGGCCCGGCGGGTCCGGCGACATGGCTGTCGCCGGTGAGCGCGTGCAGGACGAGGACCGCGTTGGAACGGTCGGGCGCGAGCCGCCCCCAGGTCTCGTACGCCAGCCGCACACCGGGAAGCCGGTCGCCCGCCTCCAGCGGCAGAGGCTCCGGACGGTGGTACCACTGCCGGCGTCCCGGCGGATCCCCCTCCTGCCACGCGCCGGTGGCAGGAGGGGGGATCGCCCACGGGCCGGTGCCGCCGGTGATGTGCTCCACGGTGGGGTCCGCGGTGTTCAGGACGCCTCCTTCACAGCGCGGAAGCCCGCCTCCAGGTCCGCCTTGAGGTCCTCCAGGTTCTCGATGCCGACCGACAGACGCACCAGGCCCGGGGAGGTGCCGGTGGCGGCGAGCTGCGCGTCGTCGAGCTGGCTGTGGGTGGTGGACGCGGGGTGGATGATGAGGCTGCGCACGTCACCGATGTTGGCGAGGTGGCTGAAGAGTTCGACGGCGTCCACGAAGCGCTTGCCGGCCTCGACGCCCCCGCGCAGCTCGAAGGAGAACACGGCTCCGGCACCGCGCGGCAGGTAGCGGCGCCCGGCCTCGTACCAGCGGTTGGACGGCAGTCCGGCGTAGTGGACGGCCGCGACCTCGTCGCGCTGCTCCAGCCACTCCGCCAGCGCCTGGGCGTTGGACGAGTGGCGTTCCATGCGCAGGCTCAGCGTCTCCACGCCCTGCAGGAGCAGGAAGGCGGAGTGCGGCGCGATGGCCGGTCCCAGGTCGCGCAGCAGCTGGACGCGCAGCTTGATGGCATACGCACCGGGCCCGAGGGCGGGCCAGTAGCGCAGGCCGTTGTAGCTGGGGTCGGGCTCGCTGAAGTCGGGGAAGCGCTCCGGGTGCGCGCCGAAGTCGAAGGTCCCGGCGTCGACGACGACGCCGCCGATGGTGGTGCCGTGGCCGCCGATGAACTTGGTCGCCGAGTGGACGACGACGTCGGCGCCGTGCTCGATGGGGCGCAGCAGGTAGGGGGGTGGGGATGGTGTTGTCCACGATCAGCGGCACGCCGGCCTCGTGGGCGATGTCGGCGAGCGCACGGATGTCGAGGACGTTGCCGCGCGGGTTGCCGAGGGTCTCGGCGAACAGGGCCTTGGTGTCGGGCCGGATGGCGGCCCGCCAGGCGTCGAGGTCGTCCGGGTCCTCGACGAAGGACACCTCGATGCCGAACTTCCGCAGCGTGTGCCGGAAGAGGTTGTACGTGCCGCCGTAGAGGGCGGCACTGGAGACGACGTGGTCGTTGGCGCCCGCCACGTTGAGGATCGCGAGGGTCTCGGCGGCCTGCCCGGAGGAGAGCGCGACGGCGGCGACGCCGCCTTCGAGGGCGGCGATCCGCTGCTCGAAGACATCCTGGGTGGGGTTGTGGATGCGGGTGTAGATGTTCCCGGGCTCGGCGAGCGAGAAGAGGTCGGCCGCGTGCTGGGTGTCGCGGAAGACGAACGAGCTGGTCTGGTAGATCGGGACCGCGCGGGCGCCGGTGGTCGGGTCGGGGACGGCGCCGGAGTGCAGCTGCTTGGTCTCGAACGACCAGGCGGGGGTGGCGGAACCGGTCGGCTCGTCCTCGGGGGTGCGGCCGGCGGTGACGGCGTCGATCGGCTGGCTCATGCTTCTCCTCGGTACACGTGCGATGCCCGGCGAGGGGCAGGGTGGTGCCGGTGCGAGCGGCGGGGTGCGGGGAGCAGGCGTACGGGGCTCCGCTCGGAGCTGTACGCGGGGGTGTGCGACAACGGCGCGGAAGGCGCCACCACGGGCCGCGTCAGCGGGCGGTGGGACAACTCATGGTCGTGACACGCGCGTAGTCCACGTGGCGGCGGGTCACGAGCACGATCATGTGCCCAGGTAACCACAGTCGGACGACGCGCACCATCGCCTTCCGCATTGCGGACAACCGGGGCCGCCCTCTTCCGTGTGCGGATGACGGGGGTGCTCCGGTGGCGCAACCGCTCCCGCCCGTAAGCCCCGGACGGCCGATGCCGAGATGGTTCCATGTCGAACACGTTCCGCTTCGACATCACCGCCGGTGACGGGCCCGCCGGGCGGATCACCTTCAGGCTGTCCGACGACATCGTCCCCAGGAGCGCGGAGTGCTTCCGCACCGGAAGACTCGTGAAGATCTCGGTGAGGGGCAGCCGGTCCCTGGGCCGGGTGGCCCCTTGGCCTGCGCGGTGGCCGGGTTGAGCGTCACTCGGTAATTGACCGGTATGGATCTGGGCGGCCGTGCCGGTCTGCCGGAGGATGCGGAGCGCACCACGCACGTGTGAAACGTCCATGAACCGAAGGGGCTCGAAGTGAAAGCAGTACGCGCTCTCGGAGCTGTGGTGATGACGGTGGCCATGGCCGGCGGTGTGTCTGTCGCGGCCCAGGCGACGGCGGTGGCTTCGACCGGGGCCACGGTGAAGACGGCGGCGGACACCTGCGCCTACCCGTACGTCTGTCTTTTCAAGAACGGCGTGAAGATCGGCCAGTTCCAGGATGTCACCAGTACGTGGCAGAACCTGCCGTCCAAACCCTCCGGACCGGGACTGGTGGTCCAGAACACCCGCAATGATGACGTCGCCCATATCCGCTGGTCGGATGGCGCCACGACCTGCATACCCCCGAAATCGAGTTTCGGCGTGACCGGCGGAACGCTGACAGGAATACGAATCTCCAGCGCTGCCACCTGCTGATGGCCGCTGGGACACAGGCGGTGGCAGAGCCGAAGTCTGTGGTCGCCGCGGAACCGGTGCCGTCGGGCTGAGCCGACCGCAGGACGTCCCGGCAGTTCGTGATCGTCTCGGGAACGAACCGGTGAACCGCTTTCCCGGCCCGGACGCGCGCGAGAGCTTCTCCGGCGTCCGGTTCGCCGGCCGCCGGAGAAGTCACCCGTACGAGCGAGCCCGGCAACCAGCTCGCCCGGCACCGGTCGTGACTACGCGGTACGTCGACGCCGCCGTCGACCAGCTCCGCGCCGAAGGTCACGAGATCAGCGACGAGGACGTGGCCCGGGTCTCCCCGCTCAGGCACGAGAACCTCGACGTGCCCGGCCGTTACGGCTTCATCACCACCGTTCCGGCTCCGGCGCCCACCGCGCGACCCGGACGCGCCGGAGCCGGACGAGGACGGCGGACAGGAGCGTCAGGAGCTGACCGGATCACTCCGGTACGGACAGGCACTCGGCCAACAGGCCGACGATGTCGCGCCAGGCCCGCTGCGCGTGTAGTGGGTGGTGGCCGACGCCGGGGCGCACGATGTGGTCGACCGGAGGGTGGTGGAAGGCGTGCAGGGCACCGCCGTAGATCACGAGGCGCCAGTCGACGCCCGCGGCCTGCATCTCGGCGGTGAACGCGTCCCGTTGAGCCAGCGGCATGATCGGGTCCTCCGACCCGACCCCGGCCCACACCGGGCAGCGGATGCGCGCCGCCTCGCCCGGCCGGCCCGTGGTCAGTGCGTTGACTGTCCCGATCGCGCGCAGTCCGACGCCGGCGCGCCCGAGCTCCAGCCCGATGGCCCCTCCGGTGCCGTAGCCGACGGCGGCGATCCGTTCGGGGTCGGCCCGCGGTTCGGCGCGCAACACGTCGAGCGCCGCGTGGCCGATGCCCCGCATCCGGTCGGGGTCGGCGAGCAGCGGCATGCAACGGGCCAGCATCTCCTCGGGGTCGCCCAGATAGCGCCCGCCATGGAGGTCGAAGGCCAGCGCCACGTATCCCAATTCGGCCAGGGCATCGGCCCGGCGGCGCTCGACATCGCTGAGTCCCGGCCCCTCGGGCCCGATCAGGACCGCGGGCCGGTGGCCGACACCGCCGGGGAGCGCGAGGTGCCCGATCATCGTCAGGCCGTCGGCAAGATACTCGACCGTACGCGTTGTGATCATCGTCATAAAACTGGACGGTAGTGACCGTCGGGCCCGGTCGGACCGGTGTTCACCGCCAGCGGAAGGTGATCCGTCCCGGCCGCACCGCCAGGGCACGGGCCGTCTGTCGGCAAACGATGGCGAGTTCAAGCGGTCATCGCGTCACCGCTGTTCGAGAGGTCGGCGCAGACCTCTGCCGGAGTGCGATGGCCATGGGTCCTGTGCGGGCGTCGGCTGAGATCGCGGGCGATCGCGTCCGGGTCGGCGTGGCCGAACGTGCGGAGGACCGCGCCCGCCGGTGACCAGGCACCGGACCACCCTGTGCGGGCCGGATCGCTTCCCGACCCGGATTCGCTCTTCGCCGACAGGGATGTCGTCGCGCGCGCCGGGCACCGTCGCGCCGGCCGGGGCCGGGGGGCACCACGATGTTCATCCGGGTGCCGTCCACCGAGAAGCCGGCAACCGGTTCGCCGGAAGCAACTTTCGCGCCGAAAGCCACGTCTGCCAGTGGGAACGGGACCGAACCCCACCGACCCATACATGAACGGAGCTTTCGGTGCTCATAGGACTGCTCACCGCTGTGGCAGCATCGATCTGTTACGGCACGGGATCCGTCCTCCAGGCCGTCGGATCACAGAAGTCAGCCCGCCGGGAGGCCGCCGCGGGCAGCGTGACCCAGCACGGTGGCCCGAGCCTGTCGTCCACTGCGAAGGCGGCGATGACCTGGGAGTTCATCGTCGGGACCATCCTGGACTTCGTCGGCTTCGGGCTCGGCGCACTGGCGGCGCGCCTCCTGCCGCTGTTCCTGTCGCAGACCGTGATCAGCGCCAACTTGGTGATCACGGCGGTGCTGAGCATCAAGCTCCTCGGCATCCGGCTCAACCGCGCCGAGCGGACCTCGATTGCCGTGGTCTGCTCCGCGCTGGTGCTGCTGGCGACGGCGGCGGGCCCGGAGGGCAGCGGCGCCACCCCCGTCTCCACGCACTGGTGGCTGCTGGGGATCTCACTGCTCCTGATCGTGGGCGGCACCGTGGTCGTACGCCTGCTGGGGGCGCGCGCCGCGATCCTGGCCGGCCTGCTGTCCGGACTGGGCTTCGGCGCCCTCGGTGTCGGGGTCCGCGTACTGAACGGCATCGACCCCTTCGACCCGGGAGCGCTGCTCCGCGACCCGGCGCTCTACGCGATCCTGGTGGCGGGCATCGGCGGCATGTACCTGCACACGGTCGCCCTGCAGATCGGCTCGGTCAACGGCGCCACCGCCGCGCTGGTCGTCGGCGAGACCGTCCTGCCGGGCATCATCGGCGTCCTGTGGCTCGGCGATGCCTCCCGTCCCGGCTTCGCCTGGGCGGCGATCACCGGGTTCGTGCTCGCGGTGTCGGGCGCGGTGGCGGTGGCCTGGTTCGGGTCCCCGAGAGGGCACGGCAGCGACCCTGCGACGGCGCCCGTGACACCCGCCGAGGACGCCCGGACGTCCGCGGGGGTCTGATCTCGCCCAGCCACAGGATGCCGTCCGGGCCGAGGCCGGCGCGCAGACGGTGCCAGGAGGGCCGGCGCAGGAGCCCGGCGCGAGTGCGGGACGCGAACCGGACCCCGCCGACGAGCCGGCCGCGGTACCCACCGCCGTTCGTCACCCGCCTGGCGCGGACGGTGGACACGCCGGGCGACACGGACCTGGAGAGCCTGCTCCCGGAGTTCCCGGATTCCTTCGGGACGAACCTGGCCGCCCGGTGCGGGGAGTCCGGCACCACGTCACATCTGCGGATGCAGCAGGTGGTGAAATTGCTGCGGCTCGTCCAGGAGGAACACCCGGCCGGGCTGGGCTCGGCGATGCAGGCCCGACGGGGTTTCACCGCGGTGCACGTCGGACAGGGCCGTGGTCGGCCGCTGAACGCGCCTGTCCCGATGCGCTGTTCGAGGCGATCCAGGCTGCGACCACGGCCGACGTGCGGGCAGCCCGGGACCGGATGCCGGCCGGTGAGCGGCTGGCGGCAGAAGGCCGGGACCCGGCCGATGGGGGGCTGGCACGGCTGGACCCGGGAGAACGCGGCGTGGCACATCACCCACCGCGGCCCGCGGGTCTCACGCCTCGTCGCGGTGCACGAGGTGGCCGTCTGTCAGCCGCCAGTAGTGCTGGTGGTCAGTCAATTGCCAGGTCTCGTCGGCAGCGATCGCCTGCGTGATCCATTCGTGGAGTTGCGGGAGGGCATGCGCTCGTAGAACAGCGCGGGTGGCAGCACGATCAGTGGCATCGACCGGGTGGACGTCAATGCGGAAGCCGACCATGTCCGGGTGGACGCCGTGGCCGTAGTTGCGGGGGTTCTGAGCGACCCATGCCGCTCCCAGGACGATGGTTCCGCTGTCACGTCCGGTGAGGAATGCCAGGTCCGTGACTCGGGTCATGTAGGGGCCGAGACACGCGTTGATGTCGGTGGTGGTCAGTGGCCAGGCACGGTGCCGGGGCAGCCTTCGATTTCGTGCGGACATGGCAAGCAGAATGGCAGAAGGTCACCGTCGGCTCACGGGCATTTGTTCGGCGGTCTGCTCCGGCAACGCCCGTGCGGAGTCCTCGTAGCGCATCGCGGTCTTCTCGTCGAGCCCGAAGACCCCGGCGAGGTGGAGCGGGTCGGGGCCTCTGACCATGGTCTCTTCGGGCCGCCGGTCGACGCGGAGCCTCTCCGGGGTCGCATCCCGTCCCCGCATCGGAGCGCTGATCCAGTGACTGCCGGCCCGGCTCGTCGTGTTGGCGGTCCGGTCGTTGATCAGCAGGTGGAGGTTCGCGGTGTGCGGCCACCGGCGGCGCCGGTGCTCCAGCCAGTCCAGCAGCAGCTGCAAGGCGACATCGCTGGACCGGAGAGAGAAGCGGGCGGCGGCGTCCCGAGGGGCTGATGACGCGGAGAAGGCGTGGGCCGCCGCCGAAGGCGACACTCAGGAACACAGGCAGCGGCGAACGGCGCCGCCGCCTCGTCACCGTCACTTGTCCGGTGTGTCCGTCTCCGCACTGGCCTCAACCAGCTCTTCACGCACGATGCCCGCGTCGGGCAGGCCGGTGACGGGTCTGCCCGACGCGGGCACCGGGTGGGGCTGTCGAGCGGCTCGGGGGTCAGGATTCGGCGACGGCCTCCAGGGGGCTGAGGCCGGCGGCCCGGCGGGCCGGGAGGGCCGCGGCGAGGATGCCGACCGCGAGGGAGAGCGCGCAGGCCGCGAGGAGGGTTCCCCAGGGGAGGGCGAACTCGTACTGCTGGATGGAGCCGTTGGCGAGGGAACCGACGGTCCAGGCGCCGAAGGTTCCGCTCACCACGCCGAGGACGGTGCCGAAGGCGGCGACGGTGAGGGCCTCAAGGCGGATCATCGTGCGGATGCCGGCGCGGTGCATGCCGATGGAGCGCAGGGCGCCGATCTCGCGGGTGCGGTCGGTGATGGACATGGCCAGGGTGTTGGCGATGCCGAGCGCGGAGATGGCGCCGCCGAGGAAGAGCAGGCCGTACATCAGGTCGATGACGATGCCCATGGCACCGGACGCCTCGGCGACGAACTCGTCGCGGCTCTGGACGGTGAGAAGGGGGTTCCTGCCGGTGGCGTCGAGGAGCTTGGTCCTGGAGACGCCGTTCTCGCCGGCGGCGACGAGGACCCGGGTGAAGTACCGGCCGGTCTCGCTGTTCTCGTCCGGGCGCTGGACTTCTGCGCGGTCGCCGATGGCCGGGCCGGCGGTGGGGTTGTCGCGGTAGACGCCGATGACGGTGTAGGTCCGGATGTCGTCGCGGCCGAAGCCGGGGGTGGTCTCGGCCCGGGAGCCGGCCCTGAGGTGGTGTTCGCGGGCGGTGCTCTCGGAGACGGCGATGGCACCGGCCTTGAGGCCCTTGAGGGAGCCGGAGACGAAGTCGAGCTTCATCACGTTGTCGAGACCGGCGGGATCGACACCGGTGACGCTCAGACTGTCGCCGCCGAGGAGGATCCGCCCATCGGCGATGGCGCTCGCAGTGCGCACGCCCGGGGCGTCGGCGATCTTACGGGCGGTGGCCTGGTCGATGCCGGTCATGTGGTCGGCGGTGATCAGGTGGTCGGCGGTGAGGCCGGCGGCGGCCTGGCGGTCGAGGGCCTGCGCGCTGGAGTGGGCGATGGTGGCGAGGCCGGCGACGAGGGCGGTGCTGACGATGACGGCGGCGGCGGTGGCGGCGGTGCGGCGCGGGTCGCGCAGGGCGTTCTCGCGGGAGAGCCGGCCGGCGACGCCGAAGCGAGTGGTGAGCTTGCAGCCGGCCCGGATCATGGGGACCGCCAGGATCGGGGCCAGCATCAACAGGCCGACGATCAGGCCGAACGCGCCGAGCAGGGCGTTCTGGAGGTTCTCGTCGGAGGCGTCCTCCGCCCCCGAGAGGGAGATCAGCAGGGCGGCGCCGCCGAAGGCGAGGAGTCCGCCCGCGATGGCCCGGAAGCGGGAGGCGGTCGCGGACGGCGGCCGGTGGACGGCCCGCAGCGCCTCGACCGGGGCGATCCTGGACGCCTTGCGGGAGGGCAGCCAGGCGGAGAGCACGGTGAGGCCGACGCCGACGAAGAGCGCGGCGGCGATGGGCGTGGCCCCGATCACGAGGGGCCCGGTGGGAGCGGCGTTCCCGTCGGTGGCCATCAAGTGGGGCATCGCGACGGCGAGGCCCAGGCCGAGGACGAAGCCGAGGGCGGAGGAGAGCAGGCCGACCAAACCGGCCTCGACCAGCAGGGAGCGGATCACCTGGCGGCGGGAGGCGCCGATGGCACGCAGCAGGGCGATCTCCCGGCTGCGGCGGGCCACCAGCATGGTGAAGGTGTTGACGATCAGGAACGAGCCGATGAAGAGGGCGACGACGGCGTAGATCAGGGCGACCTTCTCGTTGCCGCGGACCAGGACGCCGACGTAGCGGTCCTGTTGGGCGACGAGGTCACTCGCGGTGGAGGTCTCGACCCGGTCGGCGCCGAGCGCGTCCGTGACGCGCTCGGCCAGGTCGAAGTCACCGGTGCCGGGCTTGGCCGTCAGGTCGATGGACGAGTAGGCGCCGGGCCGTCCGAACATGGCACGGGCGGTGGCCTTGTCGAAGAGGACGAGGGTGCCGGAGCTGACGCGGGTGTCCTTGGTGGTGACGATGCCGACCAGCCGCTTGTGCATGACGGGGCCGTTGGTGGCGAGGGTGATCTTGTCACCGATCTTGTGCTTGCCGCGGGCGGCGGTGCCGGCGTCCAGGGCGATCTCGTCGCCGGTGCGCGGTATGTGGCCCTGGGCGATCGGGAAGCGGGGGTCCTTGCCGCCGGGTCCGGGGATCCAGGCGTCGGCTCGGTTGCCGCCGCGCTTCGCGCTGCGCATCGGGTTGCCGTCGGCCGTGTTCAGTACGGCGGAGCCGGAGATCGAGGGCCGGACGCTGTCGACGCCGCCGATACCGGCGAGCTTGGCGACGGTCGCGTCGTTGAGCGCCGGGGGCCGGCCCCTGGGCGCGGGCTCCCCGGACCTGGGGGGCTTGGGGCTGACGCGGACGGAGAGGTCGGCGAGGTTCTCGGAGGCGGCGGCGCGGTTGGCGGCGGTGGAGGTCTCGCCGAAGACCAGGGTGCCGCTGACGAAGGCGACGCCGAGGCAGACCGCGAGCACGGTCATGACCAGGTGGGCTTTGTGCGCGAGGACGTTGCGCAGGGCTGTCTTCAGCATGGGTGTGTGTCCGGGGCGTGAGAGGAAGGGGGAGTGCGGCGCGAGCGGAGCCCGGTGGGCGGGAGCACCGGTGGGACGTCCCGGTCAGCTGGTGCGGCCCCGGGCGTCGAATTCCTTCATGCGGTCCAGGACCCGGTCCGGGGCGGGCTGTCGCATCTCGTCCACGAGCCGGCCGTCGGTGAGGAAGACGACCCGGTCCGCGTAGCCGGCGGCCACCGGGTCGTGCGTCACCATCACCACCGTCTGTCCGAGTTGCCGCACCGATTCCCGCAGGAAGCCCAGGACCTCGGCACCGGCCCGGGAGTCGAGGTTTCCGGTGGGCTCGTCACCGAAGACGATCGCGGGCCGGGAGGCCAGGGCCCGGGCCACGGCCACACGCTGCTGCTGGCCGCCGGAGAGCTGGCTGGGGCGGTGGTCGAGGCGACCGGACAGGCCCACCATGTTCACGACCGTCTCCAGCCACTGCCGGTCGATTTCGCGGCCGGCGATGTCCGTGGGGAGGGTGATGTTCTCCACCGCCGTCAGGGTGGGCAACAGGTTGAACGCCTGGAAGATGAACCCGACCCGGTCCCGGCGCAGTTCGGTGAGCTGCCGGTCGTTCAGGCGGCTCAGCTCGGTGGTGCCGATTCGCACCGAACCCGAGGACGCCGAGTCCAGGCCGGCGACACAGTGCATCAGGGTCGACTTGCCCGAGCCCGAGGGGCCCATGATCGCGGTGAACTCGCCCTCTTCGAAGGAGATGCTCACCCGGTCCAGGGCGACGACTTGTGTGTCCCCGCTGCCGTACACCTTCGACAGGTCGGATGTACTCGCGGCGAACGGGGCCGACGACTGGCGCGGGGCGGAGGAGCCCGCGTACGGGGCGTGGTGGGGGAAGGGCATCGGCGACATGGACACACTCCGGCACAGGGGGTGAGAAGAAGGCGACCGGGTGGGCCCGGGGCTTCCCCCGTCGGGGGAGACCACTGGGCATTCAGGATGCCGGCCGGGGACGTTTACCATCATCACCTCGCCTGACCTGCGAAAACATCGTCCTCAGGCGGTGGTTTCTCCTCTGTCGCCGGACAGGGGAGATCAGGGGGAGTGGTGGTTCGTTTCCCTCTCCAGGACGACCGGTGCCTCTGTCGAAGGACGGAGCCCCTTCCGGCGCGCCGGAGCGCAGAGGAAGGGGCGGATGACTCGGGGAGTGCCCGAGAGAGCAGTATGAAAGCCGGATCAGTGGACGAGACCGGTGCGGTGAGCGAGAACGGCCGCCTGGACGCGGCTGGTGGTGTCGGTCCTGGCGAAGATGGCGACCACATGGGTCTTGACGGTGCCGAACCGAACTCAGACGCGGCGGTCAAGGACAGTGAGCGACGGTCGAGCTGGACCCGAGTATCAGCATCGATGTCGGTGGCTGACTCTAGGGTCAGTCCCATGACAGCAGACCTGGTCCAGGATTCCTGGAACCGCATCGACGCGTGGCTGCGCAAGCACGCGCCTCGCACTTTCGCCACGCTCCGGCCGCCCGCAGGAAATGAGGAGATCGCGGCAGCACAGGAGGAACTGGGCATCACCTTTCCTCCGGACCTGGTCGCTTCGCTGCTCCGGCACAACGGGGCACTGGACGGACCAGGGGCTTTCCGGTTCAGCACGCAGGACCGGCTACTCGGAGTGAGTGAAATCCTTGAGGACACCGGGTTCATGCGCAGTGTCGCCGATGACCTCGACGAGGAGGAGGCCGAGTACTACTGGCATCACGACTACGTGAAGTTCGGTTCCTATGGGGCGACGTCGGACGGTCTCATGACCGATTGCCGTACTGGGCGGGGCTCCTTCGGCGCGATCGGACGGTTCTTCGACGAGACCGGCACCAGTTTCGGGAAGGCCGACTCACTGGGCAGGTACCTGGCAGAGCTGGCTGGTCAGCTCGAACACGGCCGGGATGCCGGTGTCGTCACGTTCAACGGCCGGCTGATCTGGGAGTGGGCCATGTCTGCCCACCCGGAGTGGGGCAGTGCGGACGATCCTCTTCCCGCACCGGATGAGCAGCTACCGGAGCTGGACCTCTCCTGCCATCCCACCGACCTCCTCCACGCGAGCTGCCTGGACGGGCTGGAGGAACTCGGCGCACTGCTCGCGGTCCTGCCGCGGGAGCGGGTGGCCGAGGCCGCTCGCAAGCAGTTGCGCAGACTGGCGGTCGAAACGGGCCTGAACAAGTACCCGGAGGTCAAGTCGGCCCTGGACGCGTTGGAGCGGGGTGAGGTCCCGTCACGGCCGGACCAGACCAGCCCGCTGGCCCTGCGACTGCGCGCAGTGCTCGTGCAGGCGAATGCCCACCGAGACACCACTCGCAGATGGGCCGCGGAGAAAATGGCACACGGGATCTGGGGCTCGCCCTACAGGTCCGTGTACGAGAGCGCGGGGATCCGGGGTCGTCTTGCTGTCGACTGGCGTGCGGATCTGCATGCAGACCTGGGCAGACCGTCACTGCCACCGATACCTGACAGCCAATTCTGGGGAACCCTGCGCAACCCCGCCATTGACTCCAGCTGGTACGCAGCTCAGTACGCCCAAGACCAGGACTGACCCCAGGGGCTCCGGTTCCGCGTGAGCGCTTCGGTTGGCGAGACTCGGCAACCGAAGCGCTCAGTCACATCCGTCCATGAGCCGAAGCACGGTGGTTGTCACGTAGCTGGCATGTTGTCACCGGTGCGGACGCGGGCTGCCAGAGAGAGGATTCTGCGCGCTCGGAGGGGGGTGATGAAGAGTCGCTGTTGTGGATCACCGGGGGCTGCGGGGGTTCATGCCATCGGGTGCTCAGCGCCGTGACTTCGGGGCCGAGGCGGTCTGCGGGCGTTCGCGCGTAGTCGAAGACGGCTTCCGCGACGTCTCCGCCCCGGTCGGGCGGGCAGGCGATCGTCGCGGTGACGTGCACGAGTTGTTCGCTCGCCTGCCAACGCCGCTGGCTGATCGCGGCCATACCCCTGTGGTGGCATGATCGCGCCCCCACCGACTCACCGGATGGCATACCCGTCCCACAGGGGGCCGCCGAACTGGTCCAGCACCTCTGCCACGACCGCGGCGAAGACCTTCGCATCCCCGGCGATCGCCTGCGCGGCAGCTCCGGACAACGCGCGGTGCACCCCAGGGTCGGCCGCAGCCAGCCGCCGCGACAACCACTTGCCTCCGCCGAGCCAGTGCCCGCCGGCCAGCAGGACCAGCTCCGAGGCACGCTGCAGCATGTGCGAGACCAAGTACACCCGCTCCGCAGGGTCCGCGCAGCCACGCAGGTCATCGAGCAAGTCGGTCAGGATGTACCGCTGGTAGTCACGCTCACGGTCCGAGAGCGGCGGCGGGCCCGCGGCCCAACGCCTTCGCGCCTCGTCCTGGAGCGAAGCGCCCAGCCCATCCGTGTCTACCAGGAGCATGCCGTCGGCACACATGGCGAGCAGCGGCGAACTCCGCTTTGCGGTCTCCTGGTCGGCGAAGCTGTGCCAGACGGCCTCCGTTTGAACGAACAGCTCCACCGGCCAGCCGCGATATATCAGGTTCTCCCGGATGGGAGCGGGCGGCCCATCCAGGAGGACCACGATGTCCAGGTCAGACATGGGCGTCCGGCGGTCGGTCAGCACACTGCCGGCGAGGAAGGCTGCCCGGGCGGCGGGAAACCGGTCCCGCACCAGTTCGCGGGCGGTGAGCACGGGGTCATCCATGATCGCAGCGTACGTGCCGACGTCAGTCCCACAAGAGACCAGGTGCACCGCACCACAGCGGATGCTCCTTCTTCTCATCGGCTTTCATGCACTCTTACGGACATCGAGCGACATCGAGCGACATCGAGCGATGCCGAGCGATGCCGAGCGATGCCGAGCGATGCCGAGCGATGCCGAAACCCACCGACAAGTGCTCTCACCCGATCCCGGTCCGGCTTCTGTGCTCGGCTCGGCTTGGCTCACGCCTTGCTCCTCACGGCGGGCGCGACCGCCCGCACGGCATGCACGGCGATGGCCGGGCCGTGGTGGGCGTGCGGGAATGAGGCGGGTGGGTGAATCAGGCGGTGGCGCCACGGCGCGTGGCTGCGGCCACGATGTGGTGGCGGGTGACACGGCCGATCTCGTGCCAGAACGGCTTCGCCGTCAGATAGGTCCCCAGCGTGGAGAGAACACCGAGGGAGACGTCGACGCTGATCCGGCCCTGCTTGGCCCAGTAGACGTCCTGCAGGTCCAGCAGGAGTGCGAACTCGTCGCAGATGAGGGCGGTGCCGCAGCCGTACGCGGCCGCGACGCCGGGGTGTCCCACCGCGCGCTCGTCACCGCGTACGGCGATCAGGCCCACGCCCGCGAGGGTGGCGATGCCGATGTTGTAGTGGTGCAGGTGTTCGCCACCGGCGGAGATATTGCCCCACGGCAGCCAGCCGCCCCGGATGCCGTGCGTGATGACGCGGACGGTGCCGAAGGTGAGCCCGAAGGAGATCCACGTGATCAGCAACGACCGTTGCAGCGGGGTCAGACGCCGGTCCGCAGTCTCACGCCATCTGGTGACGAGAAGAGGGCGGTCCCGGTCCCGGCCTCGGCGACGTGCTTCGGTGAGTCTCATGGCTGACCGGCCTCCCACGCCGAACCGGCATCCTCGAACGGCATGAGAGCCGTCCAGGACACCGCCACTGGTGTGCGTTGTCGACGATAGGCGCGGGGCCCCCGTCCCGCATGCCCGCCGCCGTGGGGCGGGGCCGCTCGGGTGACGGCGGCGCGCGCCGGCCCGGCCGGCTCGCCGTCGTACGGGTTCAGCCGCGCTCGCTCACGGCTTTTCGTAGGAACAACCCTGCTACGTCATGCGGCAGTACGTAAGATGCGGAGATGCATTGTAGGTATTACGCGAGCTGCGGATGCGGCTCCTGCGGAGGGAGGGCGCAATGCTCGCGAACACGGTAAGGACATGGGTGTCGGGCTGGGCCATGTCACGGCGGACGCCTCCACCGGTCGAGAAGCCCTGGGGGTACTACATAGAGGTGGCCGATAACCTCGCTGAAGTGGGACGTCATGTCCTCCCCGAGACCGAGGAGTCGTTAGTCCGTAGCGCGGCCGCCTCCGTGACGGTCCCGCGGACCTGGATGAAGATGCCCGCCGAGCCTGTGGAGGTCGAACCCTGGCTCTCGCAGGGATGGGTGGTGGCCTGGGAAGAGACCGGTCATCTGATGGCCATCGACCTGATGGCCACGACACCGTGCACGCCTGAGGGGTACCTCGTGGACATCGAGTACCTCCACGGGGTCGTTCATGTCCGCGTGCTGGACGAGGCAGGCAGGACGGCAGCCCAGGGACAGGCGGCGATCACCGGCGAGGCCGCGGTGATGGACCGAGTGGTGACTGCAGAGGCTCACCGACGGCGAGGACTGGGCAACTTCGTGATGCGCACACTCGCCGATCAGGCATTGGCCCGGGGTGCGGACATGGGCGTTCTCGGTGCGACGGACGCCGGTCATGCGCTCTACGAGACATTGGGCTGGAAGAAACACTCAACGATTGCGGAGTGCATCTACCGGCCCTGACACAGGTGTTGTCACTACGCCCCACACCGTCCTTTGACACGGCACCGACGCCATGCGGCTTGCGCCCCATGCGCCCCTCCTGGAAGCCCTGGTCCCGGGAGGGGCGCTGCGGCGACTGACCGTGCCGCCGTTCGACTCGGCGGTCAACGGCACCCGGGCCGGTCGTCGATGCGGGGTGACCAAGCTGTTGCGCTGGCTGGAGCGCCTTTCTGGGGATACATGGCAGCAGCGGTGGCCGGTCGGCGATGTGGAGGATCTCCCCGCGGAAAGGCCGGCTCGGAGGGGCGAGGGGCTACAGGTCGGCCTCGCTGGCACTGAGGACAAGCTCACCCAGTTCGATGGCCGAGCAGGCCCGTGCCCGCCCGGCCATCGACCTCGGCATATCCGGCTTCACCAAGATCACCGGCCCGTCGCTGACGCAAGGGAGGACCGGCGGGTCCGAAGGACGCGCCCTCGGCTTGAATCATCTGTTCTACCCCGCGATTCAGGTCGCGTGACCGGATACTGGATCACGCAGAAACAGCCGCGATGTACGTACGAGCAGGGGAGACACCGGTGTATGAATCCGAAGGAGCCTGGCGTGAGGTCGATGCCTACTTCGTCGACTCGCTTGTACCCGAGGACGAGGCGCTGATCGACGCTCGTGAATCCGGTCGGCAGACCACGATGCCGCAGGCGGAGGTGGCCCCCAACCAGGGGAAACTTCTCGCGATGCTGTGCCGGATAGCCGGTGCGACCAGGGTGCTGGAGTTTGGAACCCTGGCCGGCTACAGCACCGTCTGGCTCGCGCGTGCCGTCGGCGACAAGGGCCGTGTCACCTCGCTCGAACTGGAGGAGCACAACGCTGCGATCGCCCGAGCAAACCTCGAACACGCGGGCGTAGCCGACCGTGTCGATGTCCTCGTCGGTCCTGCCACGGACTCAGCACGACGACTCATCAAGGACGGCACACAGCCGTACGACTTCGTGTTCATCGATGCAGACAAGCCCAGCAACCCCGAGTACCTGAGGGCGTCCCTCGCGCTGACCCGCCCTGGGAGCGTAATCGTCATCGACAACGTCGTGCGCAACGGCGCCGTCACCGATCCCGACAGTCCCGATGAGCGGGTCCAAGGCGTCCGCACGGTCCTCGCGGACATCGCGCGGGACGCACGACTGGATGCGACCGCACTCCAGACCGTGGGTTCCAAAGGCTGGGACGGGTTCACAATCATCCGACGGGTCCACTGACGCCGCGCAACACGGTGGCCCCGGGCTCCGATCCAACCCGTGGAGCCCTCAGCTATGGCGAGGACCCCACTGCGTTCAGGAGAGCAAAGTCGGCTCGGAAACAATCAGTTGCTGAGGTTGAACTCGGGATGTCGTGCTGCTGCGGGAGCTGCCGCGGACCCGGGCCACCGGGGTCCGGCCGCGTGGCGACCATGTCGTCACATGGGCCCGCGGGCCGCCCTCGGCCCACGCGTGGCGCCATCGCTGGACCGAGCGGACACTGACCCGCAGAACCCTGGCCATCGCTGTACTGCCCCCGCCCCGGGCGAACCGCCCGGCCGCCCGGAGCCGTAACTCCTCGCGGAGCGGAACTGTTGCCGTCAGCCCGTCCCCTCGGGGATACCGCATGGCTCCGGTGATACCGCAGCCAACGGCCAGCCGTCACCCTCTACGACACCACGAGTTCAACCGCAGTAACCAGGGCGAGCTTTGCGCACATCGGGGCACCGATCGGTCTCGCCGTGCCCAGCACCAAACGAGCCCGCCAATATCGCGACCGCCCGGGAGGGGCTGCCCCGTGAGAGCCACGTGCCGAGTTGGTCACCACAACCCCGTCGGCGGCGCCCTGACGGCCCGACGGGCCGGTCTCGGCCCCAGGCGCTCGACGGCCCTCGTGGTCTGATCGAGGTCGTGCTCTCCCTGGACCGTGCCCTGCACGAGCGTATTCGTCACCGGCGTCCTCGCGTGGAAGAAACCGGACCTTGACCCCCGCGACGACGAGCAGATCGCCCTCCAGCTCACCGGGCACGCCCCTGCGGTGGCCGCGGGCGTCCGCCGACATGCCGCCGCCCTCCCCAGGAACGACGGCTGCGGCGCCCTCGCCGGAGTCATCCTCCGCGAAAGCCGGCCGACGCCTGTCCACACCGCTGGAGGGTGCCGCCCGCCGTGCCCCGATCCATCAGGTGCCGGGCGGGGTGTTGTCAGGTCCGGTGACGGACAGCGCGTCGGTGTAGATGTCCGTCATCGCGGTCACGGCCCGTTGGCGGTCCAGGGCCGGATCCAGGCGGTGCTGGATGTTGACGCCCAGGGTGCCGCCGAGCAGGGCCGACGCGACGGCCTCGGGGTCGGCGACGCGTGCGCCGGTCGCGCGCAGGTGGTCGGCGTACAGGCCGCGAATCTTCGCGTACTGCTCGGCGTACGTCGCGCGCAGGGGCGAATCGCGGCTCACCGCCTCGAACAGGAGTGTCGAGAAGATGTGAGCCTCGGGCCGGGACATCAGGGCGAAGTTCGCCTCGATCAGCGCTTCGACTCCGGCGCCCGGCCCGGCGGCGGCAAGGCGTTCGAGCATGAAGTCCGTACCCCACCGGAACGCTTCCTCGATCACCGCCTTCATCAGCCCGTCCTTCGAGCCGAAGTGCCAGGCCACGGAGCCCCGGCTGATGCCGGAGCGCTCCGCCACGGCCTGGACGGACGCCGCGGCGGCCCCGCCCTCGGCGGCGAGTTCCCATGCGGCGGCCACCAGCCGACGCCGGGTCTCGGCGGAGATCTCCTGCTTGCGGGTCGCACCCACGCGGTGTCCTTCCCAACGGTGCGGCGGCTTGACGCGGCCGATTCTGTCACGACGACCGGGCGGTGCCGGAGCCCGCGAACCCTTGCCTATGTTATTCGTCCAGTTCTATGCTGAGCGTCCAATAACTAAGAAGGGGCTCGTCATGGAACTGATCGACCTCACCAGGACACTGGACCCCGCCGACCGCGAGCTGCTCCCCGAGCAGTTGCGCCCGCTCGCCCCGGTGATCGCGCCCACCGTGGCCTACGCGCATCCGACGGGCGAGGGCCGCGAGCAGTTCGCCGCCGCCATGCACTGCAGCGTCGAGGACCTGCCCGACGGCGAGGGCTGGGGCGCGGAACTGCTCACCGACTTCAACACCCACCTCGGCACCCACGTCGACGCCCCGCTGCACTACGGCTCGACCTGTGAGGGCAGGCCCGCCCGCACCATCACCGACATCGCCCTGGACGAGCTGTGGTGCGAATCGCTCGTGCTGGACCTGCGCGACCGGTGCGAACCGGACACCCCGATCACCGTCGAGGCACTGGAGTCCGCCCTCGCCGACAACGGTGCCCCGGTCCCGGCCGGCGGAGCGATCCTGCTGCGCACCGGCCAGGAGCGGTACGGGCTGTCCGACCCCGAATTCTTCCGCTACCCGGGCATGAGCCGCGAGTCGACCTTGTTCCTGGCCGACCTCGGGGCCAAGGTCCTGGGCACCGACGCCGCGGGTTGGGACCTGAGCTTCCCGGTGATGGCGGGCAAGTTCCGCGAGAGCGGCGACAACTCCGTGCTGTGGGACGGCCACCGGGCCGGCCGCGAGCGGGAGGTCTTCATCGTCCAGCAGATGACGAATCTCGCCGCGCTGCCCCCGTCGGGGTTCCGGGCGGCCTTCTTCCCGATCAAGATCGCCCGCGCGAGCGCAGCCCCGGCCCGTGTCGTGGCCTTCGTCTGACCCCTGATCCCTGCCCCTGACCCCTTGCCCCCTGCCGAGGAGAGGAACCGACCGTGAAACTCGCAACAGTGGAGTACGACCGCGTCGAGCTGGCCGCGCTCGTACTGGACCAGGGCGAGAGCCTGCTGCTGATCGACCGTGCCCACCGCCTGGTGACCGGCGAACACGACCCCGCGCCGACCACCATGCAGAGGATCATCGACGGCGGCGAACCTGTGCGGCAGAACCTGGAACGGCTCGCCGCACAGGCCCCGTCCGAAGCGGTCGTCGCCGCCTCCGAGGTGCGCTGGCTGTCCCCGCTGCCCAGGCCTGTGCAGATCCGGGACTTCGGCAGTTTCATGGACCACTTCCGCAACGCCCGCTCGCGGATCCAGGGCATCCCGGCCGACCAGGTCGAACTGCCCGCCATCATGCTCGAACGGCCGCTGTACTACGTGACCAACCGGCTCTCCGTGACCGGCCACGACAGCGACGTCCACTGGCCCGCGTACTCCTCGGTGCGGGACTACGAGCTGGAGTTCGCCTGCGTGCTGGGGCGCGGCGGCACGGACATCCCCGCGGCGGACGCCGAGTCGCACATCTTCGGCTACACGATCTTCAACGACTTCAGCGCCCGCGACACCCAGCTGGAGGAGATCACCACGGGGCTTGGCCTGAGCAAGAGCAAGGACTTCACCGACTCGAACGTGCTGGGCCCGTGGATCGTCACCGCCGACGAGCTCGGCGACCCGTACCGGCTCACGATGACCGCCCGCATCAACGGCGAGGAGGTCAGCCGGGGCACGTCCGCCGACATGCACCACAGCTTCGCCGACATGATCGCCTTCGCCTCCCGGTCGACCCGGCTGCACGCGGGAGAGGTCCTGTGCTCGGGCACCGTGCCCACCGGCTGCGGGCTGGAGCACGGCCGTTTCCTGGAACCGGGCGACACCGTGGAACTCGAAGTCTCCGGCCTGGGCGTGCTGCGCAACCGGGTGGTGTCATGAATCGCGAGGCACTCGTCGTCGGCGTCAGCGCCACCCCGTTCGGCCGCCACCTCGACCGCAGTGCCGGCGACCTCGCCGGCCGGGCCGCGCACGAGGCGCTGCGCGATGCCGGGCTCGTCCCGGCCGACGTCGGCGCCGTCTTCCATGCCACGGTCAGCCAGAAGGCTATCGACGGCCAGCACATGATTCCCGGCCAGGTGGCCCTGCGCCCGCACGGGTTCGCCGGGGTGCCCGTGGTGAACGTGGAGAACGCCTGTGCGGGCGGCGCCACGGCCCTGTGGCTGGCCATCGCCCACGTGCGGGCGGGCCTGTCGGACGTCGCCCTGGCCGTCGGTGTGGACAAACTCGTCAGCGCCGATCCCGCCCGAGGACTGGCGGTGTTCGACGGGGCCATGGACGTCGCCCACCGCGAGGAGACCCTGGCCGCGCTCGCCGCCCTGACCGACCCGCTGCCGCCCGAACTTCTCGTGGACGGCGACCGGTCGGTGTTCATGGAGATCTACGCCTCCCTGGCCCGCGCCCACATGCAGCGCTTCGGCACCACCGAAGCCCACCTGGCCGCGGTCTCGGCGAAGAACCACGCGCACTCCGTCCACAACCCCCGGGCCCACTACCGTCGAGCGTTCACCGCGGAGGAGATCCTGGCGGCGCGACGGGTGGCGTGGCCGCTGACGGTGCCGATGTGCTCACCGGTCAGCGACGGGGCCGCCGCCGTCGTCGTCGTGCGGGCCGACTTCACCCGTGACGAGTCGGCCGTGGCGGTGCTGAGCAGCGTCCTGCTGTCGGGCACCGACCGCTCGGCGGACGACGCCGGGCAGCACATCGGCCGCCGCGCCGCGCTCGCCGCCTACGAGAGGGCCGGCATCGGTCCGCAGGACGTCGATGCGGCGGAGGTCCATGACGCCACCGCCTTCGGCGAGATCCAGCAGGTGGAGAACCTGGGCTTCTGTCCGATCGGCGACGGCGGCCCGTGGTCGGCCTCGGGCGCCGGCGCGCTCGGCGGCACCATTGCGGTGAACCCGTCGGGAGGACTCGAATCACGCGGCCATCCGGTGTCCGCCACCGGACTGGCGCAGATCTACGAACTGGTCACGCAACTGCGCGGCCGAGCGGGCGCACGCCAGGTCTCCGACGCGCGCATCGCCGTCGCCGAGAACGGCGGCGGCCTCTACGGAATCGAGGAGGCGGTGGCCGCCGTCACCGTCCTGGGGAGGAACCGATGAGACCCGGCTACGCGGACCTGATCCTGTCGGCGCTGCGCCGACGGCCCGAGCGCACCGCCTTCCGCTTCACCGGCGACGACAGGACGAAGCAGACCTGGACCTACGGCGAGACCGCGGAACGGATCGAACGCACCGCGGCCGCGTTCGGACGGCTGGGCCTCACGACCGGCGACGGGATCGCCCTGCTGTGCGGCCCGGACCCGCAGGCGTTCACCGTCATGGCCGCCGCCTGCCTGGCCGGACTGCGCTACACCGCCCTGCACCCACTGGCCACGGCGGACACCGATCGGACCCTCCTGCGCGACAGCGCGTCCGACTACCTGGTCGTGGACCACACGCGCTTCGCCGCCCGGGCCCGCCCCGACGGCACCGAGGCGATCACCCTCGCCGCACTCGACCGCCTCGCCGCCGACACACCCCCCGGTCCGGACGACCCGCGCGGCCCGGCGCTCTACCTCTTCTACACCGGCGGCACGACCGGCGAACCCAAGGGCGTGATGCTGCGCGACCGCTCACTGCTCGCCAACGCCTGGGCCTGCTCCACCTGGGCCTGGCCGCCGGACTCCCACTTCCTGATCACCACCCCCATGTCACACGCCGCCGGACTCCTCGTCGCACCCGGCCTGCTCCACGGCGCCGCCTTCGAACTCCACCCCTCCTTCGACCCGGACCACGTCATCGACGCGATCGAACACGGTGGCGTGAGCGCCACGTTCGTCGTCCCCACGATGCTGTACGCCCTGCTCGATCACCCCCGGCTCCCCGCAGCCAACCTGTCGGGGCTGAACTGGGTCCTCTACGGCGCCGCACCCGCCGACCCCGCCCGCCTCGCCCAGGCACACCGGCTCCTCGGCCCGGTGCTCAGCCAGCACTACGGCCAGGCCGAGGCCCCCAATGCCCTGACCGTCCTGGACCCGGCCGAGCACCGCGACGACCCGCACGTCCTGGGCAGCTGCGGTCGGCCGATGCCCGGCGTGGAGATCGCCCTGCTCGACCCGCACGGCCGGCACGTACCGGCAGGCGAGCCCGGCGAACTGTGCGTCCGAGGACCACTCGTGATGGACGGCTACTGGAACAAACCCGAACAGACCGCAACGGCGCTCGACGGAGGCTGGCTACACACCGGCGATGTCGCCCGCCAGGACGACACCGGCCTGATCACCATCATCGACCGGATCAAAGACACCATCATCACCGGTGGATTCAACGTCTACCCGCGCGAAGTCGAGGACGCCCTCGCCACACACCCGGCCGTCGCCGTCAGTGCCGTCTACGGCACACCCGACCCGCACTGGGGCGAAGCCGTCACCGCCACCGTGGTCCTGCGCCCCGGACAGCAGGCCACCCCAGCCGATCTGACGAACCACGTCCGCGCCCGCAAGGGCGCACTCTGGGCCCCGAAACTGCTCCAGTTCGCCGACTCGCTGCCCCTCACCGCCCTTGGCAAGATCGACAAAAGGAAACTCCGCAACCAGCCCTGAACAGGGGCCCGGGTATGAAACCGCCGCACCTCCTCGCACGACGATCGTCCGGCGACACCGGCAGGAGGTCTTGGAGGACCTGTCCCGGAGACGACAGACCCTCCAAGACCTCCTGCCCACCCGGCCGCGCAGGAGAAACGGGGCGTTCGCCACCTGTTCGCAGACGAGCCGGTCCTCTCAAGTCGGCCGACCAGGACACACCGGTCGTGTTCGGCAGGCGCGCCGCCCGGCCCATACATGCGCAAGGACTCCTGGAAGCGCCCGCGCACAGCCGGTTTCCCAAGGTTGCCCCGCACATGGCGTCGGGTCGGCCCGTGAGAGCTCTTGGTGCTCCCCGTCGCGTTCGGTGAGGCGCGAATATGCTCGGGTTCGTGGCCACCGATGCTCTTGTTCCCTCCGATGTCGTCCGTTATGTCGCCGAAGTCTCGGCCGTGCTTGCCGGAGTGGGCCCCGACCTGGTTGGTGTCTACGTGCACGGCTCCGCTGTGCTGGGGGGATTCCGAGCTGCGCGCAGTGACGTGGATGTGCTGGCCGTCGTCGTTGAGTCCGCCACCAGGGCCGGCCAGCAGGCCATGGGCGAGGCAGTGGCAGAGACCGCGGCGCGGTGCCCTGGTACGGGTCTGGAGTTGAGCGTCATCACCGCGGCGACCGCGGCCAATCTCGGTTCCTGTCCGTTCGAGGTCCACATTCGCACCAGCGCGACCGAGACCGCCGTCATCCCCGGAGCCGGTCATGCCGGTGACGCCGACCTGGTCCTGCACTGCGCCGTGTGCCGAGAGCATGCCCTCGCTGTCAGCGGTCCGCCAGCCGCCGAGGTTTTCGGCCCGGTTCCCGCCGACCGTGTCGGCGCCGCGATGGTCAGCGAACTGCGGTGGGCGCTGGACCACGCGTCCGCGACCTATGCCGTCCTCAACGCCTGCCGCGCGCTGAGATTCGCCGATGACGGGCAGCTGTGTTCCAAGCTCGACGGCGGCCGCTGGTACCTGGACCGCTGCGGGGACCATGAGGTCGTAGCCGCGGCCATCGCCCACCAACGCGACGGACGGACAGGGCCGACGACGCACGCCGCCGCCGCATTCGTGGCAGCGGCATGTGGCCGGCTGGAGTTGCCCGGACCTGCGCCACAATCCCGATAGCCGTGGGCTGCCCCGTGCGTGCCCCCACCCACCTCCCACCGGCGTCCAGAGGCCCCGATTTCGGTCCGCTCCGGATCCAGAAGCTCCGGGACGCGGTCCGGCGAAGCCCGCACCTCGGGATCGGGAAGCCGCATCTCCCCATCAATGGCCGCTTGCACGGCCCGCTCACGCTCATCCGTCACGAGGGAATCCTGCGGACGCCGCTTGTCGATGCACGGCGCATTGATCAGTCGACGCGGTGACGGCACGACGGCGCCGTCAACACTCCCGAACATCTTCCGCCGCCGTGATCAACAACTGCCTCCGGAACTCGTGCGCAAATGCTGCCGCCAGACGTGAACGAAGCCGGAGAGGCACATGTTGAGCCCACCGGTGGTGTGTGACAGGCTCGTACGCCGTGATCGATGATTTCGCGAAAGAGTACCTTCACAGCGATCTGCGAGAGATACGCAAGACGATGCTCTGGAAGCTCGACGGGCTCGGTGAGTACGACATCCGCCGGCCCCTGACCTCGACAGGTACCAACCTTCTCGGCCTGGTCAAGCACCTGTCGATCTGGGAGTCCAGGTATTTCGGCGAGGTCTTCGACCGGCCGTTCCTCGAGCTTCTGCCCCGGTGGGACGACGCCCGGGAGCGCGGCGCCGACATGTGGGCGACCGAACACGAGACGCGCCAGGAGATCATCGACCGCTACCGTCGCGTCTGGGAGCACTCGGACGCGACGATCACCGCCCTCGCCATCGACTCCCCTGGCCATGTGCCCTGGTGGCCCCGCCCCAACGTGAAGCTGTTCAACATCCTGGTCCACGTGCTCACCGAGACCAGTCGGCACGCAGGACACGCCGACATCCTGCGCGAACAGGTCGACGGCTCGACGGGGACGTCGGCCCCATACGCGACTCCGCGGCACGACGTGGCCTTCCTGGAAGCCCTGTACCCGAAGATCGAGCGGGCCGCGCGAGCAACCGTCGCTGAACTCGGCCAGGAAAGTTAGCCCTTCACGGCGCCGTCAGCAGTGCAGAGAAGGATCTCCGCCTCGGCAGGTCAGGAGGCGTTCTTCGAGGGCCACGTCCACGCCCTCCACACGTTGGGCGGGGTGCGGCGACCGGGAAGGTCCGCTACGGCGACCTTGGGGCCGCGGTCGCCCAGGTGCCGGGCTTCTCCCGGCATCGCGTCGAGGCAGAGCGCTGGACGGCGTTGTTCGGCTCCCACTACGGCCTGCCCGCTTCTGCTCCCGAGGACGAAGGCCCGCCCGGGCTCTCCGGAACTCGGGGTCTCGCTGACGCCCCTCGTTCCCCGTGACTCCCCGATCGATCTGGCACGGATGTGGCACGACCGCTCTTCGTTCCGAAATACCCAGCTGGTCGCACATCCGTGGGCCGGTGGGCCGTTCGTCCATCAGTCAGAAGGGAGGTTCGAGATCGCCGTGGCCATCGCTGTGTGGCCCCCAGTCCCAGGGCTCCTCCTGGAGAGGTTCCATGCCGGTGACGTCGTGGCCCCACGCTTCGAGGGCCTTCCAGGCAACGCGCCGGTCAGGGGCGTTGCTGCTGGTGTCCAGGATGCGGCGCGCGTGCATGGCGAGGTGATCGCGGTGCTGGGCGAGCGCGGGGTGTTCGGCGAGGATGAGCGCGGCGAGGCCGGCGGCTTCGCGCACGTCCTCGTGACTGTCCTGCAGGAAGGGCGCGACGGCTCGATAGAGCATCGGGCGCAGGTCCCGGAAGGCCGCCAGTGCGGTGTTGTGGGTGAGGAAGCCAGGGAAGTACTGCTCGGTGCGGTCGACAATCTCGTCGGAGGCGTCGTAGGCCGTGGAAACCAACCAGTTCAACCATGTCGCGCGGATGGGGACGTTGCGATACGGCCGGAGGGTCGTGGCCGCCGGGTGGGTGAGGATTCCGGCGACATACACGGCGACGGGGGCGGTGGCTTCGTAGATGCTGTTCTGGTGGCCGACCAGCTCACTCAGTTCCGACAATGCGGTGACCTGCACCGTGGGATCGGGCTCCAGCAACCGTGCCAGGACTTCGGGAAGGCACTCACCGTTCCCGAAAGCCGTCTGGAGCGAACCCCAGTCAGTCTCCACCAGAACTACCTGGTAGGGCGGCAAGTCAGGCTCGCGGGGCGCCCCATTCTTGAAGTTGCGGTGATTCACACGCCAAACCTAGACCAGACTGCTGAGTAGCTGTTGTCGTTCCGATCTTGAGGGGTGGGCGTCGAACGGGAGTCCCGATCGGGTGATCGCGACTGGCCGCGGGCATGAAGGCAGGGCCTCCTGGTGGCTCGGGGTTGCGAAGCCGACCGAGATCCAGGAGACCCTGTTGCCGCATATGTACGTGCTCGCGCCGGTGGAGTTCAACTCGGCTGCTCTGTCGTCTGATTGTGTCGCTCACCGGTTCGGGAACGCGACCGGAGCCCGCGCCCACGCCGAGAAGGCGATCGAGGCGTTCGCGAAGACCTACGGCGCCAAGTTCCCCAAGGCCGTCGCGAAGATCACCGAGGACCGGGAGGAACTGCTGGCGTTCTACGGCTTCCCGGCCGAGCACTGGATCCACCTGCGGACCACGAACCCCATCGAGTCGACGTTCTCCACGGTGAAACTCCGGACCAAGGTCACCCGCGGGGCAGGCAGCCCCGCCGCGGCCCTCGCGATGGTGTGCGAACTCGTCGGATCCGCCCAGACCCGCTGGCGCGCGATCAGCGGAGCCCACCTCGTCGCGCTCGTCCGCTCCGGCGCCGGGTTCGAGAACGGCGTCTCCGTCGAACGCTTGGAGAACACTGCCGCGTGATGGGATTCGCGGCTGGGCTCACTGACCGCTCAGGAGGGTGACGAAGCGACCGAAGGCCTCGTCCCCAGTCCGATTACCGGCGAGCTCCGCGCAGAACGCAGGGAAATCAAGCCAGGCCTCTCCCTCGACGGTCCACCTGGCAACGCTGCTACGCCCGTCACGGATGCGCACTTCGTCGACCCACCGGTCGAAGCCGTCGCCCCACGAGTAGACGAAGAAGTGCGCGTCCTCCATGGCTGGCGCCAGGAGATCGATGAGCCGGTGAAGGTTGCGCATGTCGATATAGCAGATGTCCGACAGCATCTCCAGGCCGAGGTAGTCAGCCTCCGGTGGGCCCAGGTCGAAGCCCCAGCCTCGCCCATGGACCTTCTGGTTGAGCAGATGGACCGGCCAGGTTTTCTGCCCGGGCACCTTGGTGGCCACCGCCGAGAGCGTCTCCTCGACCAAAGACCGCCACTCCGGACGCACGCGAACAAACGTCCAGTTCGGGTCGGGCCACGGCGACACCTGAGGAAACCGCAACCGGTACCGCCCATACCACCGATCATCGCGCCAACGATCGTCGCCCTTGTTGACAAACGTTCCTGATAGCTCGACCGGATGAGGCTCTCTCATGGGCTGAGCATATGAGGCACCGCCGTCGGCGCCACAAAGCCCCACGTCCGGTCGACAAGCCCTCCCAGGCCGGCATGCCAGGCTCGGGCACAAGGCTTTCAACAAGCTCCCTCACGCACCACCTGACCCACAACTCTTGACAATTGCTCACGCGGGGCGCCGATCACCCGGAACGCGTTCGGCGGTATCCCTCGGACATGACGGACGCGGAGTGGGCCGTGGTCCGTCCGCCGCTGCCGGTTCCGGGGCGGCTGCGGGGTCGGGGCGGGCAGCCGGAGGCGTACGGCCACAGGGCGATGCTGGACGCGGTGTGCTATCGGGCGGACGACGGGATCAGACGGCGGGCGATGCCGGCCGACTTCCCACCGTGGTACCAGGTGTATGCGTTCTTCCGACACTGGCGTGACCACGGACTGGTCAGCGAGTTTCACGACCGGCTGCGCGGCCGGGTCCGGGAGGAGGCGGGGCGGGATGCGGAACCGACGGCCGGCGTGATCGACTCGCAGTCCGTCAAGGCGGACTCGGTCGTCGGCGAGGACAGCCGCGGCTTCGACAGCGGCAAGACGGTCAACGGGCGCAGGCGGTACGTGGTTGTCGACGCTCTCGGCCTGCTGCTGGGCGTGATGGCCACCGCGGCGGACATCGGCGATCGCGCCGCCGCGAAGGTGCTGCAAGAGCGGGTGGCCAAGGCTCACCACCGGCTGGAACTCGTCTGGGCCGACGTCGGCTACACCGGCAGCCCCGTCGAGCACTGCCTGGCCGCGCTCGCGCCGGCTCTGGCAATCGTCAAGCGCAGCGACGACATGCGCGGCTTTGTGGTGCTGCCCAGGCGGTGGATCGTCGAGCGACTCTTCGTCCACCTGATGTGAAGCCGCCGCCCGGTCCGGGTCTTCGGACGCCGCACCAGCAGCGCCGAGGCGATGGTCTTCTGGTCGATGACCATGGTCATGACCCGCCGCCTGAGCCGCTCACGCCCCGCGCGAGCGTGAACCGGCCCGGCGCCGGCTCGGTCAGCCAGCCCTGCACGACAAGGCGTTTCGCCTTCGACCGCAGCCCCTCCACCTTGGCCGGCACCACGCCCATGCCGAAGGAGGAGGCCATCTCACGGCAGGTCAGCGGCCTTGACCGAAACGGGTCCGATCCTTGAGCGCGGCCAGGATGCGCAGATAATCCACCGACAGTGCCACCCGGGCCAGCCCCTCGCGCCACACCGGAATCTGCGACTTCGCCTTCGCCGCCACGGGCGGTGACGCCCGCACCCCGACCTCCGTCCTGGCACCTCCCGGCACGTCGATGACCACCGCGTCGGCTGGACTCCCGCCCGGCGCGGACAGCACCGCACCAACACGCTCGCGGGCAATCGCCCACTCCAGCCACTCCTGCTCGGCCATCGCGAGCTCGGCCCGGATGCGGTCGGCTTCCTCACGCAGTCCGTCCATACGACGATGAGCGGCAAGCCCGTGCTGTTCCAGCAGTCCGACAACCGATGGCATTCGCGACCTCCACGGGAGCGACGAAACGACGATCCATCACTCCCACACCGACGCCACCCCTACCCCTGACCAGCGCAAGCGCAGCTGTCGGACCCGGAAAGACAACAGCCTCCAACGTCAGGAACGCTCTGGAACACCGGAAGAGCCATCGCGGCGAATTCCCCGAGCTCCAGAACGCCAAGCAGTACGTGGAAAAGGCCCACTGCTACCGCCAGGTGGCAAAGGAACCCAAACCCCCGACCGGGTACCGCGTCTGGGACCGTCTCGACAAGAGCGGCAATCCCAAGGGCTACGTCGTCTACGAGAAGAAGTCCAATACTCTCGTCTCCTGCGAAAGTGGCGGCGTGCCGAAGACGATGAACCGGCCGGCTCCGAAGAGTGCCAGCGACCCGAGAGGTTTCAGAACCGGCATATGGCCCACACTTGAGGACTATCTCAAGGCTCAAGGCCAGCACGAGCGTTAAGGAACGAGGAAAAGACATGAGCTCCGACATCCCGCTGCCCCCAGGCCCGGACAAAGAGTCCGTCTGCCGGGTGTGCGGATACGACGACGGCGACCTCTTCTGGGAAGGAGGATGGCCGACCGCGCTCATCTGTGTGTGCTGCGGAAACGAGTCGGACGTGTCCGACACAAGCCTCATGGGAGTCCGGGACTACCGCGGCTACTGGGCGGGGAAAGGCGCCGCATGGTACTCCCCCGCCTTCAAGCCCCAGGGCTGGGACATCCTCAAGCAGTTGGCCCACATCCCCGTGGAATGGCGCTAGTTGTTCTGTCCGGGGAGGTTGTGGACAGGCGAGTCAGGTCTCGGTTGAGGGATCTTGAACGGGTGGGGGCCTTCCGGGTTCGGTGTGGATTGTGACGTCTACACCGACCGAAAGGCCCTCGTGCCCCACCGTAATGCACCCCTGATCGAGACCGGTCGCCTGCGCCTGGCCCGCTGCGTAGTCGAGGACGGCTGGACTCTTCGCTGAGCTGCCGAACGCTTCCAGGTCTCTGTGACCACTGCCCAGCGCTTGGGGTAGGGCAGAGAGGTCCATCGGGATGCTCTACCCGATCGTCACGGAGACACCACCACCGTTGGCGATCAAGAGGACCGCACCTGCGATGGCGCCCACCACCAGCAGGATGCAGATCAGGCGGGCGGTCCGGCGACGCTTGGCAATGGCCATCCGGACCGTCTTGCCGATCTCTTCAGAAACGGGCATGTCTCTCACCTCCCTTCATGTCCTGGAGAGTTGAGAGACATCCTCTTGCCCTCGTCGCACCCATATGACGACCCATGACACCGCGTTAAGCTGGCTGAAGCCACATGACATGAGATGACACGAGGGGACACGGAGGAACGCGGGTGGGACATCTCCGGTTCCCTGACCTCCGTCCCAGTCCTGTCCGCGATCTTCTGATCTGGATGCACCAACTGCACGGCCGAGCCGGAACTCCTGGCGTCCGGGCGATGGGCGAGGCCGTCGGATGCAGTCACCACAAGATCCACGAGATGCTGACCTCGGGCAAATGCCCTCGTGACGGGAGCACCTTGTTCGATCTCGCCGAGTGGCTGGGCAGGCAGGGGTCACGGCCGCGCTTGAGGGGCGGCGACGAAGACGAAGAGCGGTTTTTCGCGGAGCTTGACGCCCTGTGGGCGGCGGCCGTGACGTTCACTCTTCTGCAGCCGCCAGAGCCTCCACCACCTACCTCACCGCGGCAGAGCGCCCCTGGCTCCGAAGCTGAGGTGCCTAGCCGCCCCGCCGAATCCCCGGAATCCAAGGCCCAGCCGTCCTTCACTGCGGTGGAGGGCAAGGCCATCGGTGACAGGACTGTCAGTTCGCAGCCATCGTCTGGAACGCGCGCCCCGCGTCACACCGAAATGCCGGAGTTGGCGGAGTCGCGGGCCCTTCTGGTGGCAACTGGCTCCTACGACGACGCTGGCCTTCCCGGTCTGCCGGGAGTGCACAAGGGAGCGCGAGCGCTGGCGGACGTTCTGACTTCGTCGCAGCCAGATCCGGCCTTTGCCGTTGACAACCTGGGCCTGATGATCGACCCGGAAGACCCCCGGGACATCCTGCGGGCCGTCCAAGCGGCTGCGGATGACGCTCGCGATGTGCTAATGCTCTACTTCGCAGGTCATGGCCTCGTGTCGCAGCGAGGTGAGCTTCAATTCGCCACCCGCAGCACTGAGCCCGGCGTCGATTACTCCACAGTCCGGTACGACGACATCAGGGAGCTGGTGGCCTCCAGCAGGGCCAAGCGTTCGCTGGTTGTGCTAGATGCCTGCTACTCAGGCCGTGCGTTGGATGTGATGGGGCCATACACGGGCATGCAAGAAGCCCCCAGCACCTATCTGCTCGCCTCCGCTGGAGCGCGGAGTGCGTCCTTCGTCGACGGCGACGGCATGCCGATCTTCACCCAGCAACTCATCGACGTGCTCAACTTCGGCGATCCAGAGGCATCCGAAATCCTCACAATCACGGAAATCCACCAGATATTGGCTTACCGGACACGACGTGACGGGTATCCGCTCCCTGAGTTGCGAGCCAATGAGACGGGCCATGCGCTTGCACTTGCCCGCAACCGTGCTCTTGACCCGCCACGAGTGAATCTTCCATAGGGGATGGCTGCATCTCACATGAAGCGGCATGATCCGGCGGTCTATCCGGGCGACTCACATCACCTGCATCCACGATTCTGCACCCGGCAACACAGCGGCCTGGCACCGTGAACTCGACCAGGATCGAGCGCCGGCTCGACGCCCGCCCGCCTCTGCTGGCCGACCGCCTGCGGAAACGGCGAGAGGAGATCACTGAGTCCCTTCGGGACAGCGGCCAGTTGGAGGCCTCAGCATGAACACCGTCCCCGAGGTCCTGATCCGCAAGAAGCTCCAGGAGATGTTCACCGTCTGCAAGCAGCACAACCGTCGCCCAAGCGTCCTCGCCCTCGCGCAGAAGGCCGGCATGAGTAAACACGATCCTCCGCCGCAACTACCCCGACATCGCACGCGAGATCGGGCTCCGCCGCTCGGAACCGACGAAGCCGACCCCCGGCACCCGCAGCGAGCACGACCGGCTCACCGCCAGGAACGCAATGCTCCGCCGCCGCAACCGAGAGTTGAAAGTTCAGCTCAAGCTTGCCGCCGCACAGATTCAGTTCCTTGCCCTCCGCGCTGCCCAGGCAGAGGAGGCGCTGGAAGCACAGGCGAAAGTCACGCACATCAGCAGCCATCGCTACCGCGGTTGACAGACAAATCCCGGCAGATTGGCCCGCGCAGCCTCACATCCGGGATCTCAACACGTCGACCTCACAGCCCGGCGCGAACGGGTCGAAGCCGTGCTCCATCAGCCAGCGAACTGCCAGCAGGCTTCGCAACGACCACCACGCGTGGATCACGTCGAGGTCGATGTCGGTGCCATAGCCGGCGATGACGTCGTCGACGTGCTCCTCGTGTCCGAGAGTGAAGGTGGCGAGGTCGTACAGGGCATCCCCCTGGCCCGCCTCGGACCAGTCGATGATGCCCGTGACCTCATCGCCGTCGACGAAGATGTGCGCGATCTGCAGGTCGCCGTGTGTGAACGCCGGAGTCCACGGCCGGAGCGCGGCCTCGGCGACCTGGCGGTTGCGGGTGACCAGGTCAGCGGGCAGGACACTGTTCGTCACGAGCAATGCGCACTCGTCGTCGAGTTCCGCCGCCAGCGCGACGATGCTCCGCCCGGCCCCGCCGGGCCGGGCCGGGCCGGGGCGGGAGCGGCGCTTCGTGCAGCTTCCGGATGGCGGCGCCCGCCGCGGCCCACGCCGCCGGCGAACCGGTCGACGGCCCGCCGAGGCGCCCAAGCGTCGTCCCCGGGAGCGCGGCGATCGCAAGCACGGGCGGCTTGCGCCACAGGACCTCCGGGGTCGGGACCGGCGCGAGGGACATTGCCTCGACCTCGACGTCGATGCGCGCCTGATCGGCGTCCACCTTCAAGAACACGTCGCCGACGCGCAGAGTCGCGCGCTCGGAATGGGCGACGACGACTTTGACCTCATCCATGGGCGACCAGTATCCCGGGGATGATCGCCGACGTCGCCAGGTTTATCGCGTCCGACTACGGGTGGGCCCGGGCATCGCGGAAGCGATGGAACGGCAGACCGCCGCGATGCGGGACCTGTCCCGCCGCGCGTTCCCCGAGCTTTGACGGGAAGGTGCCAGATCCCCTCGCGGTGAGCAATGCGGTTACGGGGGACAACATGAACGCGGATCCCGAGCACGTCTGCCGAATCTGTGGATTCGACTTCGAAGACGTGGCCACGTGGGAGTACGGAGTGCCGCAGTACGTCGTCTGCCCCTGCTGCGGAATGGAGTCCGGCCTTGAGGACACGGACCTGATGAAGGTTCGGAACTATCGAGCCGAATGGGTCGCGAACGGCGCGCTGTGGGAATCCCCACGCCACCAGCCGCAGAACGGGGACGTGCTGGTACAGATGGCCGATATCCCCGCTGACTGGCGCCAAGGGCTGTCCCGCAATCTCTGGCGGGCGCGCGACGACAGCTACGGAACCTCGCGGCGTTGTCGGCACATCCGCATACATCCAGTACGCGGATGCCCCTCCGCCTTACGATGCACCGCATCCGACGCCGCTCACTGATCCACCACGGATTAGGGGACAGCCCTTAGCCTCGATCTTTCGTGTGTCAAGAATTGTGGCTCGGGCGACTCGTGACCAACCGGCGGCCTTCGCGCGCTCGACGAGTACGCCGTTTTCGAAGCTCGCTCCGGCCCGTACCAACGCCACCAGGTGCGTCCCGGTGACCACTCGCCACCGCTCCTGGGCGGACTCGATTCGCGTAGCGGCGTGCCGGGCTTGGCCGGCGCAGAGATCGCCCACCATGCAGCCAGTCATATCGCCGAGGGTCTCCGGCCCGGGGCCGTGGTCTTGGCTCCGTGTCCAGGGGAAGCGGTCAGGGACGGTTCGACCGGTGACGGCGAGGGCGCGGCTGTAGTGGTGCCAGGGGTCCGGGGGACTCGGGGTGGTGGCTGTCACCCGGCATCTCCTGGCGAGCCTGGTGTGGCGGGCGGGTGGGTTCCGGCAGGTTCACCCGAGCGCAGTCTGATCAGAACGACGGTTCTCGGGAGCGCGTGTGTTTCGGCGCCAGGCGCAGAGGGGCCCACGCAGGTAAGGACAGCACGGCGAGGATCGGCGGCCGCGTTGATCGGTTTCATCCCTTATGTGCAGGTATAGCGTCAGCGAAAGGCGCTCGCTCCCATCTGGCTGACTCGATTCCCAACCCGCTCGGAGGGGCGGAGTGCCCGGCCCCGGTGACTCACGGAGTACGTCTCGCCCCGTCTCCCGAACGTAACGACGTACGACCGGACCCCCTCGAAGGAGCAGCCATGGAACGGAAGATCGCGCTGGAAGAGCATGTGTCCACTCCCGCGAACAATGCTCATTGGGACTCAGTCGGAGAAGCGAGCCGCAACGGTGCTGAGTGGATGGCATGGATCGAGAAGCGGCTCCTGGAAGTCGACGACCGTCTGCGCGACATGGACAAGAACGGCATCGAGCGCACGATCCTGTCGCTGACCGCGCCCGGCATCCAGTCCGTTCTCGACCCTGCCGAGGCCGTCGAGGCAGCCCGTGAGCAGAACGACTACATCGCCGAGACGTACGTGTCCCGTGCTCCGGACCGGTTCTCGGCGTTCGCCGCTGTCCCCGTGCAGGACCCTCAGGCAGCAGCTGACGAACTGGAGCGCGCCGTCACCGACCTGGGCATGGTCGGCGCGCTGATCAACGGCTACACGAACGTCGGTACCAGTGACAGAGGCCAGTATCTCGACGAGGACCGGGTACGACCCTTCTGGGAGCGGGTCGCCTCCCTGGACGTTCCCGTCTATCTGCACCCGAGAGAACCACTGCCGACCCAGCAGCTGCTGTACCAGGGGTATGACGCGCTGGTCGGGTCTGCGTGGGGCTTCGCCCACGAGACCGCCACGCACGCCGTCCGCCTCATGCTCAGCGGACTCTTCGACGAGCACCCCGGCCTGCAGATCATCCTCGGTCACCTGGGCGAGGGGCTGCCGCTGTTGCTTCCCCGGCTGGAGCACCGGCTGTACCTGCAACGCCACGGCACCGGCCAGGGCACAGCCCGCCGAACCGTCGGCGAGTACTTCAGCGAGAACTTCCACATCACCACCAGCGGCCACTTCCACACCAAGGGGCTGCTCGACACGATCAGCGAGGTCGGCTCCGACCGCGTGATGTTCTCCGTTGACTACCCCTACGAGTACATGGACGAAGCGGCGGAGTGGTTCGACAACGCCCTCATCGCCGAGAACGACCGGACCAAGATCGGCAGGGACAACGCCCGGCGCCTCTTCGGTTTCGCGTAGACCGCCGACCGCGCCCACAGCGCGGGGTCATACGTTCAGGCGCAGGCCGCCGCCGAAGTCGACACGGACGTTGTCCGTGCGCGGGACGATCCCGAGTATGGGAAGTGGACCACGCGATGCCCGGTATCGCCCGCCTGCACATCCTTGTCCTCACCGGATAGCCCCACCATGCAGGGGGCGGGGTTGCGAGCGGGGCCGGCCTTACTCGAACGGCGTCGCATGGTAGGGCCCTTAGCCTCCGCCTTCCCGGACTGATCCTCGGCGTCCCCTCTCAGGAGGGCGCTGAGCTCCAAGGGACTGGCACGGATGGACGACGACGCCTAATTGTCCGGGGCGGACGGGGCGGACGGGGTGGACGGGGCGGACGGGACGGTCGGGCCGGATGGGGCCGACACGGATGACCATGCTGCGCACGCCGGACGGGTGGAAGGTGAGCGCCGTCGACGCGCTCGGACATCGCGACAGGGCGGTGCGCCGGCGGACGAGCCGCCGAGGCCCCGGCGGTAGCCGGGCCGACCGCGGTGTGGCAGGGGTGCCCAGGACGGCAGGGTGACCTCTCGCGCGTAGCGGCTCGTGCGGGCCTTGTAGCTGGCGGCCGTGCCGGGGCCACCCAGTGGCTCGTGCTGTCAGATGTCCCGGTGCCGGTATGTCACGAACGCGACGGCCAGGGCGGCCAGCGTCCACGCCAGCGTGACCGGCAAGGGCCGCGCCGACACCGGGGCGACGTCGGGCAGCACATCCGCCACACCGGGGAACCGCGCGCGCAGCAGGGGCCCGACGAATGTGAAGTACCCGACGAGCAGAGCGATCGTGCCGTGTGCGTGGCGCAGCAGGAGGCCGGCCGCCGAGGCCAGGAGGGCGGCCAGGGCCAGTCCCGCGGTTGTGGCGGGGAGCGTGGTCACGGCGGTCGAATGTCCGGATGCCAGGTGTGTGGTGGAGGCGCAGCCGGCTGCGGCCGGGAGTGTCAGGGTGAGCAGGGCGGCCGTCGACGCGATGCGGTGCGGCAGGCGTCGGGGCATGGCCATCGCGGTGGTCCGGGCCTGTCCTCCGCCGTATTCCGAGGTGACCGCGATGACGCCGAGCACGAGGAAGCCGATGCTGGTGTACGGGGCGGATCGAGGTCCGGCGACCGCGCCGAGTGCGGGCGAGAGGGCGAGGAGCGCTGCCAGGGTGATCCACACGGCGGGCAGACTCAGGAGCTTGGACAGCTCGGCGTGGTACGCCAGTCGCAGCCTCACGCGTCCCTCCGGCAGAACACGACGGCGGCCGGGGCGAGGAGCGCCGTCACCCAGGCCAGCGTGACGAGCCCTGCCGTGACCGGCGCGAAGTGCGCTTCCGTGGCCGCGTCGCGCAGGAACATGTGCGGGCCGGCCACGTCAGGGAAGTAGTGCGCCGCGTCCGTGACCTTGGACAGCAGATAGGTCACCGACACCACCGACACGTTGGCGATCAACATGGCCATCGGCACGATGCCGTTGCGGGTCAGGACGGTGACGGCCAGGGCCAGCCAGGCCGTACACAACAGGTAGAACTGCACCCCGAGAACCCGTCCCGCCGTGACGGCCGCAGCCGGCTCGCCTCGTACGAGATGTACGGCGGTGAAGGTCGCCACGCCGGCCGTCGCCGCGAGTGCGAGTGCGAGCAGGCCGACGGCGGTCAGCTTCGCGGTCAGGGCCACGAGCCGTGCCGGTGTGGCGGTCAGGGTGGTGGTGATCTGCCGTGTCGCCGCGGATTCCTCGCCCTCGGTGGTGTATTCGCTGCTGACGGCGACGACGCCGAGCACGATGGCCCCGATCGCACCGCCCACGCCAAGTTCGGTGAATCCGGCGTCCACATCGCCGGACCAGTGCGGCGAACGGGCGTTGAGCGCGGCGATCCCGGCCGGTAGCAGGACACCGAGCGCGACAGCGAGCCGTGCCGACGGCAGTGTGAGCAGCTTGTGCCCCTCCGCGCGCAGGGCCCTGAACAGTGTGGTCACCGTCCGTTCTCCGTCCGGGTGAGGTGGAAGAAGGCGGACTCCAGGGTGCGGTGGGCACCGGTGACCTCCGTGAGCGTGCCCTGGGCGATGATGCGGCCACGGTCGATGATCACGATATCGTCGGCGGTCTCTTCCAGTTCGGCCATGAGATGGCTGGAGAGGAGCACGGTGTGGCCCTGGGCGGCCCGGAACCGAACCATGTTGCGCATCCAGCGGATTCCCTGCGGATCCAGGCCGTTGGCCGGTTCGTCCAGAATCAGGACTGGCGGGTCTCCGAGAAGTGCCGCGGCCACGCCGAGCCGGCGGCCCATGCCCAAGGAGTACGAGCCGACGCGCTGCCCGGCGGCCTCGGCGAGCCCGACGTCCGCCATCACCTCCGCGACGCGGGCGACGGGAATCCCCGCCGCGTGTGCCAGCCAGCGCAGGTGGGCACGGCCGGTGCGGGAGCGGTGGGCGCCCGACCCGTCGAGTACGGCGCCGACTGTGCGCATCGGGTCGCGCACCTGGGCGTAGGGGACACCGTCGATCAGGGCCCTGCCCGAAGTGGCGCGGTCCAGGCCGAGCAGGATGCGCAGGGCCGAGGACTTGCCGGCGCCGTTCGCTCCGAGGAATCCGGTGACGCGGCCGGGGCGGGCCTCCCAGCTGATGCCGGTCAGGACGTGGCGTTCCCCGCGGCGTTTGACCACCGAATCGAAAATAATCATGGCCGTACGTCATCACGCGGTGAAGGCACGGCGGATCGGGCCCAGAACCGAGATCCGCGGCTGCGCCTGCGGCCCAGGTCTTTCGGACCTGGGTCCGAGGACTGCTCGTCGGCGACCGTCTAGGATCGAACGCCCATGACTCGCGAACGCCCCGAGATATCCCACGAGCGCCCACGGTGGACATCCCGCACCGGCGCCATCGCCACGGCGGTGGTGGTCGTCCTGCTTCTGAGCCTGGTCGCCGTCGGTTCGTCGGCGCGTGGGGCGCAGATCACCCTGGTCGCGGTGCCTTGCGTCGCGGTCGCCGTCTCGCTCTGGGCGATGGCCCGTATCCGGGCCCAGCGCACGGAGTACGAGCGGCGCCTGACCACCTGGGCGGCCGAGCGGGCGACCCAGGCCGAACGCCTGCGCATCGCCCGTGACCTGCACGATCTGGTCTCGCACGGAATCGGGTTGATCACCGTACGGGCCGCCACCGCCCAGGCGACCGGCCAGGAGCGGGAGGAACTGGCCACTGCGCTCAGCGATATCGAGGACGTCAGCCGGCAGACCACCACCGAGCTGCGCCGTATGCTCACCGTGCTCCGCGAGCCCGCCGCCACCGCCGATGCCGCTCCGCTGCGGCCCGCCGAGAGCTTCGCCGATCTGCCCGGCATCGTCGCGGCGGCCGAACGCACCGGTCTGACGGTGCACCTCGACTGCGTCGGGCCCGCCCGGGTCTCCGCCGGGGTGCAGCTGGCCACCTGCGCGGTGGCCCGTGAGGCACTGCACAACGCGCTGCGGCACGCCGGCCCCACCATCACGACGCTCACGGTCCGAGCAGACGGCGATGACCTGTTGGTCAGGGTCGAGGACGAAGGGCCGGTGCCGGGTTGGCGGGCAGGCACCGGCGCGGGGCACGGACTGAGCGTGCTGCACGACCGGGTACAGGCCGTCGGCGGCGCCCTGACCGCCGCACCCTGTGGCCCCGGCTTCCGCGTAGAGGCCCGCTTCCGGCAGGAGATGGCCCGATGAACGGTGCCGTACGCGTACTCGTCGCCGACGACCAGCACCTGTTCCGGGAGAGCCTGGCGCTGCTGATCAACTCCCGCGAGGACCTGACGGTCGTGGCCGAGGCGACCACCGGCGAGGACGCCTTCGCGCAGACGGTGACCGAACGGCCCGACGTGGTCCTGATGGACATCCGCATGCCCGGCGGCGACGGCATCGAGGCAACCCGGCGCATCTCCGCCGAGCCGGGTCTGGCGGGCACGCGGGTACTCGTGCTGTCCATGTTCGAGCTCGACGAGTACGTCTACTCGGCCCTGCGGGCAGGAGCCAGCGGCTTCCTCCTCAAGGACGCGCGGCCGGCCGCACTCCTCGACGCGGTGCGCCGCACGCACGCCGGCGACTCGCTGTTCGCGCCGAGCATTCTGACGCGCCTGGTCGAGCACTATCTCGATCGGCCCACGCCGGGATCTCCGTGCACCGCAGGACTCGGGCACCTGACGCCACGCGAGACTGACATCCTGCTGCTCATCGCCCAGGGGCGCTCCAACGACGAGATCGCCCAGGACCTCGTGCTGTCCGTGAAGACCGTGAAGACCCACATCGGCAATCTGCTGGCCAAGCTGCAGGCACGCGACCGGGCTCAGCTGGTGATCGCCGCGTACCGGGGCGGACTTGTCGTGCCGTGACGCTCCGGACCGGCCCCTACGCGTCGTGGGGATACCGGACGAGCGGAATCCCCTGGACCTCGCCGTCCGGCGCGCTTTACGGGTGCGATGCCGCACGCGCTCGTCCCGGCCGTGGCCGAAGTGGGCATGCGCGCCATGATCGAGCCCGCCACGCCAGAGGGCCGTTTCGTAGCCACCCACGTGACGCCGGAACATCCCGGGCACGGAGCGACAGGGCCGAGCAGGCGGATCGGGACGCGGGCCCAACGCGGCAAACCGCCGCGATGCGGGCGCTGTCCCGCCGCGCGTTCCCTCAGGCGGGCGGCAGGCCACCGGTCCTCGACCGCGAGCTCCACACGGCCCGCAACGTGGTCGAACGCTGCTTCAAGCGCCTCAAGCAGTTCCGCGCGATCGCCACCCGTTTTGACGGGCTCGCGGCACGATACCGTGTAGGACTCAGGCTTGCTGCTCTGATCCTGTGGCTTCGCGGGCCCGTACCGTGGATGCGTCTCAGCGGCCGGACGGCTGGACGGCAAGTGCGGTGGGCGGGATCCCCTGCGCTTCCAGGCGGGACAGGAGTTCTGCCTCCTGTTCCTGGGTGACGGTCATCCACAGTGAGGTTCCCGAGTCACTGGCGCTGAAGACCAACTGGTCCCCCCGCCAGCCTTCGGCATTGATCGTGTGGGGAACCAGGTCCAACAGCAGCTCGAACTGCGCGTCGTCACGGACGTCGATGTCGATGCCCATCCCGGGGTCGGCACGTCGGGAGCGAGTGCCATCGGCCACCGCTTCCGCGGCCAGGGACAGCGCGTGTTCGTGCGAACGCAGCACCGCGGGTGGCCAGTCGTCGTCGCTGTAGGCGTCGAGGTTGGCAGCGTCGACGCCGTCGCGCAGAACGCGAAGCGCCTCGCGGTGAAGAAGCACGACGTCCGCTGGGCTCAGTTCACCCACGAGTACGAGTTCACGGCCCGAGCCGCCATGGTGGTTGATCACCCGAATGGCCTTCCCGCCCTCGTCTGCACTCCGTTCGCAGCACGGCCCGTTCACGGTCCCGGGAAAGGCACCGGCTTGCTGCAACCCTACAGAGCGGCGTCCGAATCCCGCCAGACAATGTGGCTCATCAGCCGCAAAGTCGATGGTGATGCCAGTATTTCAGAACTGTACGAAAGGATATTGACCGATGACGGTCTGCACGGCGACGGACAGCCCGCCGGGTGAATCGCTGCTGGTCGGCGAGGAATCGGTCACCGCAGAGGGCGGCACCGCGCCGGCCTCGCCGTCCGTGGCCGGACGGAGAGGCGGCGCGGGCGTCCAGGACGGCTGGACCAGCAAGCCGGAGGCATTCGCCGAGATCGTCGCCCAGCTGAGCTCCTGCTTCGACGGACGGCTGACCCGCTTCGACATCGAGTACGTCACCAGCGGCTGTGGACGGCCCCGGAGGCCATCCGGTACGGCACCGCCCTCACCTACGGCGACATCGCCGACAAGATCGGCGCCACCACCGCGGTGCGGGCCGTGGGCACGGCGATCGGCGCGAACCCGGCGCTGGTCGTACGCCCCTGTCACCGCGTCATCTCCGCCGGAGGCAGGCTGGCCGGCTTGCCGGCGGCTTGGAGCACAAGCAGCGGCTACCGGACCTGGAAAACGTCCGCCAGGCCGCCTGACCGGCATCACCCCGGCCCCGCCGATCCCGTACGGGGAACGGGGCGGGCGGCTCCGTTCCCCTCACCGATCCAAGGAATCTCCGTCATGACCGAGACCATCCGGCTCGCGGGCCCGGTCGCAGGCCGGGTCGCACAGACCGACTGGGCCGCGCTGGCGGCCGAACTCGACGAGCACGGCAACGCCCTGACCGGGCCGCTGATCACCCCCGCCGAGTGCCGCGCCCTCACCGCCCTGTACGACCAGCCGGACCGCTTCCGCACGACCGTGGACATGGCCCGCCACCGATTCGGCTCCGGCCAGTACCGCTACTTCACCCACGACCTGCCCGACCTCGTGCGGGATCTGCGCGAGGCGTTCTACCCACGCCTGCTGCCCGTCGCACGGGACTGGGCCGCCAAGCTGGGCAAGCCCGACCCCTGGCCCGACACCCTGACCGAATGGCTGGAGAAGTGCCACGAGGCGGGGCAGGCCAAGTCCGCGCAGATCCTCCTGCGCTACGGGCCCGGCGACTGGAACGCCCTGCACCGCGACGTGTTCGGCGACATGCTCTTCCCCCTGCAGGTCGTCATCGGCCTCGACGCCCCCGGCACCGACTTCACCGGTGGGGAGTTCCTGATGACCGAACAGCGTCCCCGGGCACAGTCCCGCGGCTCGGCCACCGCCCTGCCCCGTGGCCACGGCCTGGTCTTCACCACCCGCGACCGGCCGGTGGCCACCAGACGCGGCTGGTCGAACGGGCCGATGCGGCACGGTGTGAGCACCATCCGCTCCGGCCGTCGGCACACCCTCGGTCTCGTCTTCCACGACGCCGCATGATCCCCGCCCATGCCGACGGCGGCGAGCCTGCACGCACCTACACCCTGTGCGGCGCCGACGGACAGCCCTACCGGAGCCCGACACCCGGCACGCTCGGCGGACACCGCCGCGGCCGGCTCTACGGGCGGCTGGACTGCCCCTCCGCGCTGCGGGCCATCGCCGACGGACACTACGTCACCCAACGGGTGTTCTTCGCCGACGAGCACGCCGCCGTCGCCGCCGGTTACCGGCCCTGCGCCGTGTGCCTGCCCGCCGGCTACGCCCGCTGGAAAGCCGGACGGGAAAGTCACCACCCGATGAACCCCCTCACCGAGCAGGACGAAGACTCCCGCTCGCCCCTCATCAGCCCCGCCGACCTCGCCGTCCACGCCGACGGCCTTCCCCCGCCCCAGCCGCACACCGCCGCCGAACTCACCGCGCTCCTCGGCCTGCTGACCGTACCGAAGCCGCGGATCGAGACGGTCGCGATCGGGCACAGCCGCGACGACGCCTCCCGCACGACCGTCCAGGCGTTCCGGAACGCCTGGACGGCCCGCGGCGGACACGTGCTCACGGTCGTCGACTGGCCCGAAGCGGCCGCCTCCTGGCTGCGCCCGGCAACGCGGCTGACCGCCGAAACCCCCGACGCCTGGGTGATCGCCGCCTCCGTGCCCGGCTTCGCCCAGCTCGCACGCCGCCTGCGCACATCCACCGACTTCGACCCCGCCCGCACCGTGGCGTTCTCCTCGCTGCACACCTCCCGCCTGCCCGCGCTCGCCGGCTCCGGCACCCTGAGCGGACTGCGCGGCGCGAGCGCCGACGGCGGCATCTGGCACGTACGCGGTGTCTGGGTCACCTTTTACCCGCCGTCGGAAGGGGACGCGTGAGCGCGCTGATTCCCCGTCCCGCCATGGAGGTCGCGCCGGGCACGGGGCACGTGCCGGGCCGGCTCACCCTCGACGAGCGGCGTGACCTGGTCGCCGCCTGCCGCACCCGGGCCACCGGCCCGGTCCCCATCCGCCACACCCGGCTGCCGCGCGCGGCGGCGTCATGTCCGTCCAGACCGTCTGCGTCGGCCGGCACCGGCAGCCCTGCCGCCGCACCCGTACCGCCGGCGACGGAAACGGCGAACAGGTCGCCCCGTTCCCCGACTGGATGGTCCACCTCGGCCGCGGCGCCCTGCGCCCGGCCGACCACGACGAGCAGACGGCGGACGGCTACACCCCGGACACCGCGCTGATCGACTTCTACAACGGGCAGGCCCGGCTCGCATCACCCTGGAAGCCTTCCAGGCCGGTCCGAGCCGGCGCACCGTCCTCGTCGAACGCCCCGCCTTCCGCGAGGCATTCGACGGCTCCGACCCCGACACCTTCGCACGGCTCACCGACAGCCGCCTCGAACAACGCGCAAGCCACCCGGGCATCATCCGCAACCGGAAGAAGACCGGGGCCGCCCGCACCAGCGCCCGCGACGTGGCCCGCCTCCGCCTCCACGCCCGCGGCGGCTTCGAAATGCTCATGGGACGGAATGGAGATCGGGGCCTTCCCGGCGGCAAGCCGCACCGGGGATCCGCAGGCCGGGCGGCGCTTGATCGTGTTCTGACGGAACGCCGCGTTCTTCCTGCCCCATGCCCGGACCGACGACCGAAGCCCGGCGACAGTCACATGACCAGTTGGACGCTGCTCTCGTACGTGACCCAGGTCGTGCGCACGGCGACGGTGTTGTAGAGGGCCTGGGCCTGGTGGTTGTCCTCTGCGGTGACCCATTGCACGAAGGACCGCCCCTCGGCGGCGGCGCGTGCTCGCAGCCCCTGGATCAGTGCCCGTCCGACGCCCCGTCCGCGGACTGCCGGGTCGGTGAACAGGTCGTCGAGGAAGATGCCCGTCGTCCCGGTGTACGGGGAGGGGACGGGGCGGTGGTGCGCGAACCCGAGGACGGCTCCGTCGACCTCCGCGACGAGGGCGTCGCATGCGTGCCCGGGGTCCGTCAGCCAGGCCCAGGCGCGGGAGACGACTTCCTCGGACTCCTCCAGCTTGTAGAACTCGCGGTACTGGCGGAACAGTTCGCGCCAGCGGGCTTCGTCCGCCGCGGCGAGGGGGCGGATGGTCGGAGTGTTCGATGTCATGTGGTGTTCCTTCTGTGTTCGTGCACGGGCGGCGGGACGCGGCACGCGCTGCTGGTGCCGTGTCGAGCGCCGTTCGCCCGTGCGGTTTTTCCGGTGGGGGCGGGCGTGCTACGTGCGGGTGGCCTCGAAGGTCCACACGTCGTCTGCGGCGGTCGGCGCGGTGTCTGCCCGGTAGCCGCCGTGGACGGTGACGTCGGTGAAGCCCGCCCGGTGCAGCATGGCGGTGAACTCGGCGAGCCCGAACCACAGCAGGGAGAAGATCTGGAGTTCGGTGCGCGTCAGGGCGCCGTCCGTCCAGGCTTCGTAGCGCAGCCAGCGGGTGGTGCGCTGGGCCACCGGGTCCATGTGCGTGCGCCAGGTGGTGAGGGTGACCAGCTCGGTGCCGTTCCACTGGTGCGGCACCGGTCCCGTGTCGGGCGCCGTGTCCGGATTCGGCGGTTCGACGTCGACGATCAGCCGGCCTCCGGGAGCGAGGCTGTCGTGCATGGCGGTCAGCGCGGTCCGTGCGCTGTCGTGGTCGGGCAGCAGGGCGAGGGAACCGGTGGGGATCACGATCGCCTCGTAGGCGCCGGGCTCGCGGTGCGTGGTCATGTCGCCTTCGAAGACATCGGCCTCCAGTCCGCGCAAGGCGCAGTTCGCGCGGCACTGTGCCAGCATGACGGCCGAGGTGTCGTAGCCGCGCACGGCAAGTCCCCGTTCGAGGAGGGGGATCAGGATGCGGCCGGTGCCCACGGCTGGTTCCAGTACGGGGCCGGACACGTTCCGCAGGCGCTCGGCGTAGAACTCGACGTCCCCGAACGAGGTGCCTGCCGGTTTGTCGAGTTCGTAGTACAGGGTTGCCAGCGGTCCGTAGCGCCAGGCCGTGGCGTCGAAGCCGGTGTTCATGCGGTCCTTCGGTGATGTCGGGTGGATGGAAACGCTGGTCAGTGCCCCGGTCCTGCGCCGGCAGCGCGGACGTCGGGCAGGGACCGCTTCTGGCGGCCTTCCGCCTCGAAGTTGTCGGGCGAGAGCCACTGCCGCAGCGCCGCGCCGACACGCTGTGAGGTTCGGGGAAGGTGTCACTGAGGTGTTCGGGTTTCTTCGCCGTTGACGAGGGTGTGCTTTTGCGCTGGTCGGTAGGCGTTTCAGTTGTGTGATCTTGGTGGTGGGTTTCCGGATATGTGGTGGCGGGGTCCTGGATCGCTCGGTGCTGCGTTCCTCGAACCTCCTCCTTGGCGGCGTGCTCTGTAGCGCATGAGGGGGTGGGGTGGAGGCGGGACGGGGATCTGTCACCCGTCCCAGTGGTCGCGGGGATGTGTGTCGGGGTGGCGGCTCTAGCGTCTCTTCCGTCGCCCTTGTTGCGGGCGTCATCGTGAACTGCCCTGTGTGGGGCGGTAATTGACTGCCCGGAGGCTGGTGCTGTGATCACTGCTCGGATACCGGTCTGCTCTGTGCGTGCCTGCCGGCTCCGGTGACGGCGGGCGAGGCCCTTGGGGCCGTGGACGGTTTGGGGCGGCATCGAGACGAGCTGCGTCCCGCCGCGGTGCGCGAGTTGTTGCGGCTGCGTGCGTCGGGGGAGTTGACGACGGCGCATGTGCGGCTGGTCGCCGAGGTGGTGGGTGTGCACATCAGGACGGTGTGGAGCTGGCTGAAGCAGGCGGAGGAGACCGGCAGTGTGGAGAAGCCGGAACGCCGGCGCTTCCGTGTCACCGAGGAGATCGTCGACGTCCTCGCCGACTGCCAGGGCAATGTGAAGCGTGCTCACGAGCGGCTGGTCGAGCTGGCGGTGGCAGCGGGGGAGCGGCCGCCGGGTCTGACGACGCTGCATGATGCGATCGCCCGGGATCTCGATCCGGGTTTCATGGCGGGCCTGCGCCAGGGGATCCCCGCGGCCCGCGGTTTCGACCCGGCGTTCCAGCGCCCGCAGGCGGCCCGGAACGAGGTGTGGGAAGGCGATCACAAGCAGGCCGAGACCGTGGTGATGATGCCCGACGGGAAGCCGTCGCGGGTGTGGGTGACATGGTTCGAGGACCGCGGCACCGGCTATGTGATGGGCTGGGCCGTCACTCCCGGCTCTGCGCACCGGGGTTCGGTCCTGGCGGCCGTGCGGATGTCGGTGCTGCGGGAGGATCCCTACGGTCCGGCGGGCGGGCTGCCGCGCCTGGTGCGTGTGGACGGCGGCGCGGACTTCCTGTCCAAGACGGTCCGTCGGGCGTTCGGACTCCTCGGCGTGCCGGTCCACCGCGTACGCAGCGCCCGGCACAAGGGCGGGATCGAGCGGCTGAACCGTACGAGTATGACGCGGTTCTTCGCCGATCTGCCCCGCTATACGAAGGCGCCCCGGCTCGATCACCGCCGCCGGGTCGGAGACACTGACCCGCCGCTGACATTCGAGGCGTTCGTGGGCCTGCTGGGCCAGTGGGTCCATAAGTACAACACCGGGCACGTCATCGAGCGCACCGGGATGACGCCGCTCGAGGCCTGGCAGGCGGATCCCACCGAGATCCGGCCCGAGCCGAGCGCGTCCGAGTTGCGCGCCTTCATGCTGGAGAGCGACCACCGGGTTCACAAGATCACCAGTCATGGGGTGGAGTTCAACAAGCGCTGCTACATGCCCGAGAACGGGGTGGGCCGGATCGGTCTGGAGGTGCGGGTGCGGTGGATGCCGCACCACACGCACGAGATCGACTTGTACACCTTCCGCGGCAACCGCTATCTGGGCCGGGCCTTCCTGAGCGACGAGGCGAGCGAGGAACTGCGCGCCAAGGTGCTCCTGGAGCGCGACGAGCACAGCAGCCGGCTGCGGCAAGCCTTGAAGCGCTCCGCGGAGCGCAAGCAGGAACGCCATCTGCCGTCCACCCGGCCCGAGGTGCCCGTCCGCGCTCTGCGGATGACCGAGGCCGAGGCCCGCGCCGAACTGGAGGGCACGAAGGCGCCCGACACGCCGCGCCGCCGTACCCAGCCCTACCGGCCACTGACCCCCGTCCCGGCTGCGTGGAAACGCCCCGGCCAGGACCTCCCCGACACCACATCTACCGACACTCCATCCGAAGAGGACGCCTCATGACAACTGCCCCCAAACGCAAGCACCTTGGCCAGCGCCGCCAGCCGGCCGCCGCGGCCGAGAGCGAGATATCGCGGCGCCGCCCCGATCTGCGTCCGCAGCACTTTCTCGGCCTCAAGGACTCCACACTGGTCGCCACGGACACCCTGCTGCAGATCAAGGACACCGTCATCGACACCGTCGAGTCGCAGGCGATGTCCGTGATCTACGGCGACCCGGGGCTGGGGAAGAGTTTCTCCACCCGGGCCACGATTCAGGAGATGAACCCGGACCTGATCCTTCCGCTGGACTTCGCCCGCTCCCGCCCGGGGCCGAAGGACCTGCGCGAGGAGCTGTTCCACCAGATGAATCTCAGCTGCAAGATGCCCGGCACGCCGACCGCGTTCGACAAGCTGCTGCGCGAGGCCCTGCCGCGGCGCCCGTATGTGATCGTGTGCGACGAGGCGCAGCAGTACCGCAGGGAGAATTTCGAGTTCCTGCGCAAATTGTGGGACAACTGCGAGCCCAAGCCCGCCATCGTGTTCGTCGGCGGCCGCGAGGCCTATGAGACGCTGCAGAGCGACCCGGCGCTGGCCTCCCGGATCTACATCCGGCTGGAGATCCTCGCGATGACCGAGGGCGAGATCCTCAAGGCGGTCCCCGACTCCCACCCGGTGTGGCGGGGTGTGGACGAGGCGCTGCTGAAGCGGATCGACACCCAGTACGCGCTCGGCTCGTTCCGTGAATGGGTCAAGGTCACCAAGCATGTCCTCAAGGGCATGGAGTACTTCGGGGCCGACCAGATCGACGACCGTGTCGTGGACTGGGCGTTGGGCCGATGCTGACCACCGAGTCCACCGAGGCTCCAGGGTTTTCCGCGCACTCCGTGTGGGGCGAGGCGGCCGCGGCTGGGCCGTTCGCCGTCCTGGGCGACGACGCTGCCTTGTCCGGCCTGCATTTTCTGCGTGCTGAGGGGATGCGGACGCTGCTCACCCCGGCGATGCTCGCGGTGGGCGCAGCGCTCGCCGCTGCCGCGGCCGAGCGCTGTTTCCTGTGTGTGCTGGGCGACGCCGGGGTCGGCAAGACCTTTGCCGTCCATGCCGCCGCACGCCGTCTGGGTGAGCTCGGCTCGCTGCTGTCGCTGGAGTTCAGGGCGCAGCCGGCGCCGGTGGACCTGCGTACGGCTCTGCACCGGGCCCTGGGGCTGCCCGGCCAGGCGCCTGCTGATCCGGGGGCCGCGGACACGCTGATCCGGCACGCGCTGGCCGATCGGCCGCGGATCGTGGTGGTCGAGGACGCCCACCGATTGTCGGCGTCCTGCATGGAGTACCTGCGTTTCCTGCACGACGGTGCCCCGGGTGGGCTGTGTGTGGTCCTCGTCGGCGCTCGCCGAGGGGAGCGGCGCCTGCGTGCCCAGCGGATGCTCGCCACCCGGACCTCCGGCTGGCTCCGCGTTCAGCCGCTCACGCGCGATCAGGTCCCGCTCGCGGTGCCCGCGCTGCACCCGGTGTGGCGGGGCGTCGAGGCCGGCGTCCTGATGGCGCTGGATGCCCGGCTGGCCAGCGGCGCGCTGCGACGCTGGGCCGTGATCACCCATCACACCCGGCAGCTGCTGGTCCGCGCCCGTGCCGACGTGCCCGACGGGCGGCTGCTCGAGGCGGTCGCCGACCGGATCGACGGCGGACGGTGCACATGACGACGCTGGCGCCCGCTGCTGCCGCCGGCGGTGTACCGGCCTGCCCGGCATCGACGCCGCCCCCGCCCGCGGCCGCCGCGGCGGGGCCGGTGCGGCTGCTGCTGGATGGCGAGGACGACCGTACGGTGCACCAGGCCGCCTACCAGTGGGCTGATCCCGCCCCCGGCCGGATCACCGTCGATCCCACCCCTCACACCACCAGCCCCGCCTACCTTGCGCTGGATGTGCTGCGCGCGATGGGCCGGTCCGGGTTCTCCCGCGAGGGTGCGGAGCGGATGTCTACCGACCCGGCCTGGCGAGCGGTGACCTGCTGGAGCCTGGCCACCGGCGTGCACGAGGCGATCGTGCTGCGCGCCCACCGTCTCACCGTCGAGCGGCTGCGCCGGCTGACCGTCTGGCGCACCGAGACCGGTATCCGCCTCACCCTGGTGGCCCACGCCCCGGATCCGGCCGGCATCCGGCACCTGACGGAGCACCTGGCCGCCGCCGATATGACGGACGTCGTGCACGTGCAAGGCACGGAGGCGATCCTCGACGCGATCGGCCCGCCCGCCGCCCGCCGGCCCATCGGCCCGCCCCCGCCCGATCACGCCTACCCCCTTCCCGCCGTACCGCGTGCCTCGGTTGCCGCCTTCCGCGCGCAGGCCTGGCGCCGCCAGAACGGGGCCGACTTCGCCCACACCGACGGCCAGTACCGCGCTGGCTACGCTGCCGCCCGCACCTGGCTGGCCCGCACCCTGCCGGCGAAGGCGCCACCCGCTCCCACCAGCAGCGCAGGCAGCGAAGACGTCGGTCCGGCCGAGCCGACCGCGTTTGACCTGCACGAGAGTGAGGCGCTGCGGCTGTTCCTGTCCCGGCTGACCGTCTCAAGTCCCAGCCCGGAGCACACCGTGGCCCGCGTCCGCGGCGCCCAGGCCGGCCTGCTGACCGGTGCGGTGCTGCTGAATGTGCCCGACGACCTCACCCGCCGCGCAGGTCCCGGGATCACCACCGTGCCCCTGACCCCGCGCACCGTGCACACGATCACGATGCGGCTGCCCAACCCGCTGCGCGCCGCCGCCGTCGCGGCCCTGCTGTTCACCGGCACCGCCACCGCGCTGCTGGCGATGACGCCGATCGCCGGCATCGACGAGGGGGCCACTCAGATGGCCATTGACCGTGACCGTCGGATCAGCCCCGGCGCGCCGCCCACGGCGCGGCACCTGTACGCGATTCCGCCCCGCGCCCGCCCGCTGCTGGCCGCCGCGCTCGCATTCCGCCGCCGTACCCCGCGCACCGCTCCTGCGCACGGCCTGTTCGCGAACTGCTTCGGCACCACGCCCCGCCTCGAAGCCCTGATCGCTGATGCGGGCTTGGCCGTCCCCGCCCTGAACCACTCGCACACCGACGACGACTGGCACACCGCCGCCCGCGGCTGGCACCTGCACACCCCCACCCTGCCCACCCTGGATGTTCTGCCGCGCCTGGGCCGGGTGCGCCCATGAGGGACGAACTGCCGCTCGACGGGCGGGACACGACAGACGTGATGACCTTCGACCTGGCGCTGTGCCGCGAGCGCGCCCGGGCACGCGATCTCACCGACGAGGACCTGGCCGCCCTGACCGGCATCCCCACCGCCGACTGGGACAAGCGCCTCAACCCCCGCACCCTTTCGGCCGCAGCACTGTTCGCTCTGGCCCGCGCCCTGGACACCGACCCCGCCTCGCTGCTGCACGAGGGCGGGCCCACCCGGCGCCCGCAGCCGCCAGCGGGGAAGGCCCCGTATGCCACCGTGCTGCACGCCGCCCTGCTGCAGACCGGCCGTGTCCACCCCGACGACCTGGCCTCGGCCCTTCAGTGGCCGGCGCACCGGCTGCAGCGGGCCGCTGGGGCCCTGGCCGTCCAGCTCGAGCAGCAGGCGGGCCCGCACCGGCTCGTCCACACCGACACCACCCTCCACCTGGCGGTGCAGCCCGGCCTGCTCACCGCCGAACAGCAGCAGAACCTGCACGAGGGCGGCCATACTGCCGCCAGCCTCAGCCCGGGCGAGGCCATCGCGCTGACCGGTCTGCTGCACGCGGCTGCCCATGGCGTTCCCCACGCCGTGCCCGCCGAGCAACTCCCGCGCCTGGCCGGGCGCGGGCTGCTCGCTCCCTTCGGCGGCGAGCCGGCCCCGCACCCCGACGTGCTGTTCGCCCTCGGGCTGACCGATCATCCCCTGCCCGCGGTCTTCCCTCCCGCCGGTGGCGGTGTACCGCACGCCGCGGCGGCCGGTACACCGCCACCGGCGGGAGGGGACGGGCGGTGACGTCGTACGAGACGGCCGGACCGGTGCAGGAGGGCGGCCCGTGGCGCCCGACGTGGTCACCGGAGGGCACCCGCCCCGGTCTGCCCCCGCTCACCGTGGTCCACGACGCTGGCGACGACTACGCCTTCATGGCCGCCGCCGCGCTCGCCCACGCCCCTGCGCGCGGACGCATCACCGTCCACCCCACCCCCGTGGCCGTCGCCCCCGCATCCCTCGCCCACGATCTGCTGCGCTCGATGGGCAAACACCTCCCGTCCCACGGGAGTCCGGAGGCCGTCGGCTGGGCGGCCCAGGCCGAGATCGCCTGGCGCGCGGTGGCCGCCTGGACGGTGGCGCTGCGCATCGGCCATGTCGTGATCACCCGTGCCCACCGCATCAGCTCCCGGCACTTTGAACACCTCTTCGCCCTGCGGGAGTTGACCGGCATGCGCCTGACCCTACTGTGCCACGGCCCGCTGCCGCCCGCCCTGGCCGCCGCCCTGCCGGCGGTGGCGCACGAGCAGGTGCACACCCTGCCCGCGGCCCGCCGGGCCCTGGCCGCCACCGGGCTGGCCGACGCGCCCGCGGCCGGCCGGTTCGCGTGGTGGGAGGCCACCGCGCAGTTCCCGCCCCGTCCGGGCGAGCCGTGTTTCTGGCTGCCGGTGCGGCGTCCGCCGTCGCGCGCCGTTCTCGCGGAGGCTTCCCGCCGCCTGGACGGCGTGGTGCTCGAACTGCCCGCACCCGGCCGCTTCGGGTGCGGGCCGGACGAGCACACCCTGCTCCTCGCGCACCGGCTGCACGCGCGCATCGCCCACCCCGTGCACGTCGCGGCGCTGACCTGGCGCATCCTCACCGGCCGCCCGGTCACCCAGCTGCCCAGCCCCGCCGGGCCAGGGGCGGACGCCGAGGCAGCACCCGGCGGCGCGACACCAGCACCGGCGTGGGCCGCGGACCTCATCAAGGCGGCGCACTGTTTCGGGAACCTGGACCGGCTGGCCCGCGGCCAGGGACCGCTGCGGCTGAGCGGCTGGGACCAGAAGGCCGTCGGCGAAGCAGCCCGCATCTGCGCGCTGCACGAACTCCCGGCGCCCGGCCCGTCGCGGGGGCGAAGGCGCGCCCGTCCGGGCGGCACGAGGCCCAAACGTTCCACCCCGACCACCGGCTGACTCAAGACCAGGGAGCAGATGATGACCGAGCCGGATCCGAGCTCCTCGCCGCGATCCGCCGTGATGACCGCGCGGGCGAGTACCTGGCCGAGCGCCACGGCGTCGAGACTCGCCCCGTGATGGAGGCGCTCGTGGCCGTGGTGCCCATGGAACTCGGCATCCCGGCCGACGAGGGAGAGCTCGCCGAGGTCCGCCAGTTTTGGCCTGCGCCTGGGCATTGATCGCCTTGGCTGCCATACCCACTGCTCCGCGGAAGCGCCCGCTGCTCCAAAGCCCCTGAACGCTTGCCGAGATTGTCGATGAGTTCCTGTTCGGCCCCGAATTGAGCAATCGCGCGGTGGGCCGCTTCGCGATGCCGCCAGTACGGCTGCTTCTTGCCCTCCGGCCAGTCTGCCGTCCGCCACGCGGGCAGGACGCAGTCGAGGGATTACCGCAGTGTCCAAGCCCCCTGACAGCGGACACGGCGTGCGTGGGAGCGCTGACCCGTTGTCAGTGGGGCCAGAGAGAATAGGAAGTGGGACGAAACCGCCCCACGGCACATCAGTTGACGACGGAGACAACACGCGCCATGAAGCTGGTACTGAATGAACAGTGGACCCTGGGCGGATCCATCGGGGACGGCGGCTTCGGCGCCGTTTTCGAGGCGCAGAACGCGGCCGGCGAGCAAGCAGCGGTCAAACTCGTCCCTCAACGGCCGGGCACCGAGCGCGAGATGCTGTTCACCAACCTGGACGGCGTCCGCAACGTAGTGCCGGTCATCGACAGCGGCGAACACGAAGACCAGTGGGTGCTGGTGATGCCCCGTGCCGAGACGTCCCTGCGCGCCCACCTCCAAGAGCACGGACGACTGCCCCTCAACGAAGCGATCGCCGTCCTGTCCGACGTCGCCCAGGCACTCGCCGACCTCCAGGACCGCGAGATCGTCCACCGCGACCTCAAGCCGGAGAACATCCTGCTGCTCGACGGCCGCTGGTGCCTGGCCGACTTCGGTATCGCCCGCTACGCCGAAGCGACCACCGCCCGGCACACCTACAAAGGGGCAGGAACCCTGCCATACATGGCCCCCGAGGTCTGGAAGTACCAGCGGGCCACTGGCGCGACCGACATCTACGCCCTGGGCGTCCTGGCCTACGAACTCATGGAAGGCACCACCCCCTTCACCGGACCCGACGAGCACGACTACCAGGAGCAGCACCTGCACGGAACCCCACCACCCCTCACGACCACACCCCCGCCCCTGCTGGCCGCGCTGATCACCGAGTGCCTCTTCCGCGCTCCGCAGGCACGTCCGGCAGCCGGTAACGTGCTCGCCCGGCTGGCGCAGATCCCCTCCGCCCCGCCCTCCGGCGGGCTGGCCGCACTTGCGCAGGCCAACCAGGGCGCGGTCGCACGTCAAGCCGAGGCCGACCGCCGGGCTTCGGCGCACGCCACCGAGACCGACCGCCGCGCAACCCTGCTCGAGGCAGCCACAACATCCTTCTCCCTCACCGCCGACGCCTTCCTCGCGAGCCTCAAAGCTGCCGCGCCGAGCGCGGAGATCCGCCGGGGCAACCAGGCCGGATGGACGCTCCGCCTCAACGACGCTCAGCTGACCCTGTCCGGCTTCATGCAGACGGCGCCCGAGGTCTGGCACGCCCCTGCGGCGCCGGCGCCGTTCGACGTCATCGCCTCCGCGACCCTCTCCCTGAAGATCCCTGCCAACCATCACGGCTATGGGGGCCGCAGCCACTCCCTCTGGTACGCCGACGCCCAAGTGGAAGGCCAGTACCAGTGGTTCGAGACGGCGTTCATGAACACTCCGTTTCGCCCCGGCACAGGAACCACGGACCCCTTCGCCCTTCACCCCCACCACGAGGCGCGCACCGCCATCAGCCCGGTTCTCGGCATGCACCAGGTGGCATGGCCCTTCACGCCCCTGCCTATCGCTGATCCGGACGATTTCATCAGCAGATGGGCAGCGTGGTTCGCGCAGGCGGCGAACGGCCGACTCGCCCACCCCAGCCGGATGCCCGAACACGACCCCAAAGGGTCGTGGAGATGACGGTCGACGGTACGGATCACGGTCAGCCCACGGCCCAGGCGCCAGCCCGGATCGACAGGCTGCTCGTGGGCGAGCGCCGTACTAGAAGATCGTTTTATGTGCGACGTGTTCGCCGTTCTACGGCCGCCACACATCCAGGGCACGCGACCATGAACCGTGACACCGGAAAACGCGCTCGCCGGAGGGGACCGTGGAGAGAATCGTGATCGGCGCTGACCATGTGCACACGGCGGCCACGGTCCGCCGTCGGCAACGCACGTTCGTGCCACCGTCCGAGTTGCACCCCCACCGCCCGACGACGGCCGACACCGCTCTGCTGGACGGGTTGTTCTACGCGACGGTCGACGAATGCCCTGATCCCAACTGCCGCCCTCTGCTACTTGACCGCGTTGCGGCCGACGCGGCAGCGACGCGCACGCTGGTGGAGTGGGCCTGCTATATCGCCTCCGAGATGTACTGCGAACTTCCCAGAGAGCTCGTGGACGAAGCCGAGGCAGCGACCACCGTCTTCCGCCCCTCGCCCTTCTTCTGCAGGCTTGCCGCGCAGTACCAGAACCCCGGGCCGACCTTCACCACATTGTTCGCCACGTATGACACCGCGCAGCGTCGTCAGGTGGCAGACAACGCCGTTGCTCTGGTCGACGGATTCCAGGTGTGGTGGACCGACTTCCTCTACCAGTGACCTCCCCTCCTGCCCCTGCGGGAGGATGGCCGTCGAACGTCCCTTCCTGCGCGAGTTGAGGTTGCACGCGATGTCCACCAGCCCCGAGCCCGCTGCGGTGAAGCCTCAGACCACCTCCACCCCCACCCCCGCTCCTCGCCGTACGCTGCGCCCGGATCAACAGGCGGCGGTGGACAGCGGGGTGCGCGGGCTGAGGAAACCCGGGAGCCGCGGGCACATGGTGTCCGCGTGCGGCACCGGCAAGACGCTGATCGCCCTGCGCACGGCCGATGCCCTCGATGCCCGGTTCCTGCTGGTGGTGGTACCCAGCCGGGATCTGATCGGCCAGTGGGCGGCGGCGGCCCGCGCGGACGGGCGCACCGAGGCGTTGATGGCGGTGTCGTCGCTGAACGCCGACAAGCACCCCGCACTCGCCAAGGCCGGAGCGGCGTCCACGAGTTCGGGGGAGTACCTGGCGTACTGGCTATCCCAGCGCGCCAAGAACAGCGAGCCGGCGACCGTGTTCGTCACCCTCGACTCACTGGCGCGGATCGAGGAGATCAAGCACTCCGTCTTCCCCGCCCCCGCCTTCGACCTCACGATCATCGATGAGGCGCACCGTACCGCGGGGTCCTGGGACAAAGAATGGACGATGGTCCATGACCAATCCCGGATCCGCACCCACCGCCGCCTCTATCTGACCGCGACCCCGTATGAGTGGGAGGCGCCGCGCCTGGCCGAGGCCCCGGATACCCGCCCGCAGCCCAAGCGCACCGCCTCGACTGCCCCCGCCTGGGAGTCCCCGTCCCTGATCGCCTCCATGGACGACCCCAAGGTGTTCGGCCCGCGCCTGCACACCTACACCCACGCCGAGGCGATCGAGGACGGCGTTCTCGCGGACTACCAACTCCTGGTCCCCACGATCACCGACACCGATCTGCGTACCGTCCTGGCCGACCCCGACCGCGCTCACGCCGGCTTCGCCCCGACTGCGCGCCGGACGACCGCCCTGCACCTGGCAGTCCTCAAAGCCATGCGCGAGCATGACCTCAAGCATGTGATCGTCTACTTCCAACAGGTCGCCGACGCCGAAGACTTCGCCCGCCAATTCGGGCACACCCTGCGCACTCTCCCACCCGACCAACGCCCATCCTGGGCCGGGACGCTGTCCGTCTCCTCGATCAACGGCAACCACACCCCCGACCAACGCACCACGCTCCTCGACCAGTTCGCGAACGCCGACCGTGCGGTGATCACCAACGCCCAGGTCCTCTCCGAGGGCATCGACCTGCCAGCCGTCGACGCCATCGTGTTCGCCTCCCGCACCGAGAGCGTGCGCCGCATCGTCCAAGCGTTGGGCCGCGCCCTGCGCAAACCGCCCACCACCAAGGTGAAGACGGCGAGTCTGATCATCCCCGCCTACACCCCACCAGGCTCTGATCCCACCGACCTCCTCGACACCCCCTTTGAGGCTCTCTGGCTGATCACCGCCGCGCTGCGCCACCACGACCAGACCATCGCCGCCCGCGCCCCGCGCAAGGCCACCGCGCACCACCTGGACGAGGTCACCCACCGCCTGATCACCCGCCGGTTCCGCTTCGACTTCACCCTCGACCCGGGCACGATCGCCCGCGCGATGGACCTGCTGGCCTGGCCGTCGACCGGCGCGGTCCTCTCCGCGCCCCGCCGCGCGGGCCTGGCCGCCGCCCTCCGCTACCACGCCGAACACGGTCACTTGAAGGTCCCAGTCGACTACACCGACGCCTACGGCTACCGACTGGGAGCCTTCATCGCCGGCCAGCGCACCGCCCGCCGCCGATCCACCCTGAGCGCCGACTGGGTCGCCGAACTCGACAACCTCGGCATGATCTGGGACGAGCACGAAGCCGCCTTCGAATCCAACATGACCCTCGTCGAGGCCTTCCACACCGAACACGGTCACCTCGCCATCCCCGCCCAGGATCCCGGCGGCCAGTTCCTCGTCGACCAGCGCGGCCTCGCCCGCAAAGGACGCCTCCCCGAAGCCCGCCACACACGTCTCACCGCCCTCGACCCCGACTGGCTCCTGCCGCACGGACCCGACTGGCACCGCAAATACCACCTCCTCGCCCGCCACCTCCACACCGGACACGACCCCGCCACCCTGCACCGCGACACCGTCATCGACCACGTCAAAATCGGCACCTGGCTCCACCACCAACTCACCACCTGGGGCGCCCTCAACGACGACCAACGCCGCCTCCTGACCCGCCTCGGCCTCACCCCCACACACATCACCCTCACGACGAAAACGAAGGCGAAGAAGACCACCACCCCCGCCAGACTCAGCACCCCCAACACCAGAAAACGCCGCTCCTTCGAACAGACCGCCACACTGCTGCGCGCCTTCGTGGAACGACACGGCCGCCCTCCTGGCGCCCGGGAGGGGATCGACGTCGACGGAGAACGCGTAATGATCGGCCCCTGGCTCTGCAAGATCCGCACCGCCCAGAAGAACGGTCAACTCCCCGAGAGCAGAAGCCAGTTGATCCAGAGCATCCTCAACGAAGCCAGCGTCGCTCCTCCCGAAGAGGAGCGCCCCGAATTCTCAGAGATCCCGTAATTTTTCTGCCCACTATCCCACTAAGGAAGCACCCTGGAAGTGCTACCGTGAAGATCTGACGGGGAGGCGGTTCGCACGCCTCATGCCCGCACCCTCGGCATGAGAACGACTCACGCCACCTGCCGGCCGAGCAGGCCCGAGCCCTCAGCCAATCGGCCACCCCGCCCCATCTTGGTAGCCAGCCCTAGGAGTTCGCGGAGCGAACTCCGTCGAGAGAGACCGCGGAGCGGGCTCTCGTACGCTCGGATCGCGAAGCGAATCGAGCGCCGGTCGCGGAGCGGCCGGCTTGCGTCACGGAGTGACGCAGCGTCAGTGATGCGGAGCATCGCGAGGTATCCGTCGCGTAGCGACGGCGCGTCGTCTTCGCGGAGCGAAGCGCGCGC
>NZ_JBIBYN010000002.1:0-33214 GCF_043083325.1 Streptomyces sp. NPDC014734
ACTCTCCGGGCTTTCCTCCGGGCTTCTTCCCTTCGGTCTTGCGTTTCCGACTCTATCAGACCCTTTTCAGTGTCCGACCCCCGGTCGAAGCGGGGCCGCTTTCCAGTTCCACGCTTTCGCGTTTCCCTTTCCGGCGAGTCCGACTCTATCAGATCCTTTCGGTCCTGATTCCCAGTCAGCGGGTTTCGTCCTCCCGGCCGTTGGGCCGTTCCGACGTCCAAAACTCTAGCGGATTCTTTCGGCGACTCATAATCGAGTCCTCGAAATCAATTTCGGCATGCCGAAATTGTCCCGGGTGGGAGATCGTGCTGAGTTTTGGCTGCCGCGTCCGCGGCGGGATCGGTTGCCGCAGAACCGTTACGGCCCGGTGGCAACCCGGAGAACATTACGGATCGGGTCGGGATGTGTCAACCTCGCCAGGTCAAACGGTTTTCCCGGTGGGGCCGCGGGTCCCGCGGCGCTCCTCAGTCCAGGTCGGTGAGGCGACCGCCCGCGTCCGGCTGGGCGTGCTCCACCCGGCGCAGGACCCGGATCAGCATGTCCCCCAGGTCCCCCCGCTCCTCGGCCGTGAGGTCCTGGAGCAGGTCCTCCTCGAAGTCCGTGGCCATGCGCATCGCCTCCAGCCACTTCGTACGCCCCTCGTCGGTCACCTCGACGATCACGCGCACCCGGTTGTTCTCGTCCCGGTCGCGGGTGACCAGGCCCTCGCCCGCCATGCGGTCGATGCGGTGGGTCATCGCCGCCGGGGTGAGACCCAGGCGCTTGGCGAGCTCCCCCGGCCCCAGCCGGTAGGGCGCGCCGGCCAGTACCAGCGTCTTCAGGACCTCCCACTCGGCGTTGCTGATGCCGAGGGCGGCGAGCTGGCGTCCGTACGCCACGTTCATCCGGCGGTTCAGTCGTCCCAGGGCCGAGACGACCTGCTCGACCTGGGGGTCGAGGTCGCGGAACTCCCGCTGGTAGGCGGCGATCTGCTCGTCGAGGCTCGGCTCGTCGGGACCGCCGGGCTGCTCGGTGGTGTCAGACATGGCGGGCAGTATGGCACGCCCGCCACAGCCGTCGAAGTCCTTCGGTCTGAATTGTTGAGCTTCTAACTTTAGTGCTAAAGTCTTCGGGTTCGAGTCGTTGGGATGGCTCGACCTATCACTTCGAGACTTGAGGCAGGTGAGTGTGACCAGGGAGATGGGGGCAGCGCTGCGGCGGATCCAGCTGGGGAGCGCGCTGAGCGCGTTCGGGCTGGGGTTCACCGTTCCGTACTTGTACGTCTATGTGGCGCAGGTACGGGATCTGGGCGCCGGCACGGCGGGAGTCGTGCTGGCGGTCTTCGCCATGGCGGCGCTCGCCGTTCTGCCGTTCACCGGCCGTGTCATCGACCGGCGCGGGCCGCTGCCCGTACTGGTCGTCGCGTCGGTCGTCGCGTCCCTGGGCGCGGTCGCCCTCGGGCTGTCGTCCGGTGTGACGGCGGCCGTGCTGTCGGCCGCGGTGCTCGGCGCGGGCACGGCGGTCATGCAGCCGGCGCTCGCCACGATGCTCGTGTGGTGTTCCAGCACCGCCACCCGGACACGTGCCTTCGCCATGCAGTTCTTCCTGCAGAACCTCGGGCTCGGCATCGGGGGTCTGGTCGGCGGGCAGATCGTCGACACGGCCCGGCCGCAGACCTTCACCCTGCTCTTCCTCATCGAGGCCGCGATGTTCATCGTGCTCGGTGTCATCATCTCCACCGTGCGGCTGTCCCGCGCGCCCTCCTTCTCCGACGCCAGGCCCGTCGACGGGTCCGCGGCGCAGGGCGGGCTGCGGGCGCTGCTCTCGCACCGGGCCATGGTGCAGCTCTGCGTGCTGGGCTTCGTGCTGTTCTTCGCCTGCTACGGACAGTTCGAGTCCGGGCTCGCGGCGTACGGCACCGAGGCCGCCGGGATCCAGCCCTCCACGCTCGGCATCGCGCTGGCCGCCAACACCGCCGTCATCGTCGTGGCGCAGTTCGTCGTGCTGCGGCTGGTGGAGCGCCGCCGGCGCAGCCGGGTCATCGCGTCGGTGGGTCTGATCTGGGCCTTCGCCTGGGCCGTGGCGGGCTTCGCGGGTCTCGGGCACGGCAGCCAGACCATGGCGACGGCCGCGATGATCTCCACGTACGCGCTTTTCGGGCTCGGTGAGTCCATGCTGTCGCCGACCGTGGCACCGCTGGTCGCCGATCTGGCACCGGAGTCGATGGTCGGGCAGTACAACTCCGCCTTCGCCCTGTGCAAGCAGCTCGCGCTGGCGGTCGGTCCGGCCGTGGGCGGACCGATGGGGGCGTCGCTGCACGGGCCGTACATCGTGACGTTCGTACTGTTCTCGCTGGGCATCACGGTGCTGGCGCTGCGACTCGGCCGACGGCTCACCCCGGTGCAGGACAGGCCGTCGCTCGAAACGGCGCCGTCCAGGGTGGTGGCCGTGTCGAGGCCGGAGGCCGAGCCCGTGGCCGCTTCCGCGTCCTCCGCCCACTGAGGTGTTTCCACCAGGCCGGAAGTGACGGATTCCGCGGATCTTTCCGCGGAATCCGCGCATTCGCGGAGGGGGTCCTGTCGTCGTGCGACGGCAGGGCCCCCTCCCGCGTCAGCGCGGGAGTGCGAACTCGCACCAGACGGCCTTGCCACCGCCCGGTGTGCGGCGGCTGCCCCAGGACGTGGCGATCGACGCGACGATCGAGATGCCGCGGCCGGTCTCGTCCCCCGGTTCCGCGCGCCGCAGCCGGGGCAGGTGGTCGTCGCCGTCGGTCACCTCGATGATCAGGCGGCGATCGGTGCGGCGCAGGCCCAGGCGCATCGGCGGGGTGCCGTGCTGGAGGGAGTTCGCGACGAGCTCGCCGGCGGCCAGGACGCCGAGGTCGCGTAGTTCGGCCGGGAAGCGCCACGACGTCAGGACGCCGGTCGCGAAGGCCCGGGCGCGCGGGGCGGCCTCGATGCCGCCGAGAAGGTCGAGCGAGGCGTTGTGGAACAGCTCCGCGTCGGCTCCCGTCCGGGCGGGGTGCTGGACCACCAGCACCGCAACGTCGTCGTCGTGTTCCGCGGTGACGCCGAGCGAGCGGATCAACCGGTCGCAGACGACCTGGGGCGCGCCCTTGGCGCCCGAGAGGGCACGCCCCAGCGCGGCGACGCCCTCGTCGATGTCCTCGCTGCGGCGTTCCACCAGGCCGTCCGTGTAGAACACGGCGGTGGAACCGGGCGGCAACTCGATCGTGCCCGAGGTGTGGATCCAGCCACCGGTGCCGAGCGGCGGTCCGGTCGGGTCCTCGGCGCGGTGCACCGTGCCGTCCTCGTGGCACACCAGGATCGGCAGGTGCCCGGCGGAGGCGTAGACGAGCCGGCCCTCGTTGGGGTCGTGGACCGCGTAGGCGCAGGTGGCGATCTGGCTGGCGTCGATCTCGGCGGCGAGGCCGTCGAGGAGCTGGAGCACCTCGTGCGGCGGGAGGTCGAGGCGGGCGTAGGCGCGCACGGCGGTGCGCAGCTGCCCCATGACGGCGGCGGCCCGCACCCCGCGCCCCATCACGTCCCCGATCACCAGGGCGGTGCGGCCGGCGCCGAGGGTGATGACGTCGTACCAGTCGCCACCGACCGCCGCGTCCGTGCCACCGGGCTGATAGGTGGCGGCGATCCGCAGGTCGTCGGGTTGTTCCAGTTCCTGCGGGAGCAACGAGCGCTGGAGGGTGACGGCGGTCTCGCGGTGGCGTCGTTCGCTGGCGCGGAGCCGCTCGGCGGCTTCGGCGTGGTCGGTGACGTCGGCGGCGTACACGAGCACGCCGCGCCCGTCGGCGCGCTCGCCGCCCCGGCTCCGCTCCCGGTCTCTTCTCCTGCCTCTGTTCGTGCGGTCGTCCTTGTCGCTCCCGTGCGGCACGACCTTCGCGGGGTCGGGCGTTCCGGTGCCGTCGTTCCGGTTCACCGGGGTGCAGGTCACGGTGTACGAACTGCCGCTGCGGACCTTGCGGGACTTGACCGTGCGGGATGTGCCGCTGCGCAGCACCTGGTCCATGAGGGGCAGCAGGCTGAGTTCGGCGAGCTCGGGCATGACCTCGGCGGCGGGGGCGCCGACGGGCCGGGGGCCGAAGGCGGCGGTGTAGGCGTCGTTCACGTACGCGATCCGGTGGTCGGGGCCGTAGACGAGGGCCACCAGTGCGGGAAGCCGCCCGAGCAGATCCCGCGCGGAGAGGTCTTCCGGGGTGGGGTGGGCACCGGCTCCGGCGGACCGTGCGGGCGCGTCGTCGTCCGCACCGCCGGGCGGGCCGTCGCTCGCACCGCCCGGCAGGTCCGTGGCCCTTCCGTCGTCCGGCGGGTGGGGTCCGGAGTCGGGCTGTGCGTACTCGGCGCGCGCCGAGGGGACGGGACTGCGGTCGTCCCGAGCGGCGGCGCGACGCTGCGTTCCGGGTAGGCGGGCGCTCCAGCGCGTGAAGTTCACGGAATTTCTGGCCTCGTGTGTCGGTCTGGTCCGCTCGGGCGGGCTGCTTCCTCTGCTGGTTCCGGTTTCCCCCTGCCGGTTCCGGTTCTCTCCGCCGGTTCCGTCCGGGGCCGGTCCGGGAGAGCGCAGCCGGGGCTCATCGCGCTGCTCGTGCCGCTGTCGCGTCAGAGAGGTCCAACGCCTTCGACGCGTCCGGCGTCACCGGTGCGCGCCACGCGCCTGATGCCTCCGATGCGTCTGGTGTGTCTCGGACATCGGGGATGTCGCTGCTGTTCACTGTTCGTCACTGCCGACCGGGTCACTCTGTGCAGATGTGGGCCCACCTATGGTCACACGTCCAGTGTGGCGGACCGTACTGACAGTTGTCGGTACGGCGGTGCCGCGGTCGGGTGAGGTGCGGGGCCGACGGCCGGTCAGTTGTGGTGACCCGGCGGTCCGTCGGGGTCCGTGGGGTCACGGGGGCGCGGCGGTCGGCCGCTGGGCGGCGGGCCGTCCTCCCCGGGGCGGCGGCCGCCCGCGGCGCGTTCGAACTCGGCGCGCGGGTGTTCCAGGGAGCCGAGGGAGACGATCTCCCGCGTGAAGAGTCCGGCGAGCGTCCATTCGGCCAGGACACGGGCCTTCCGGTTGAAGGTCGGGACGCGGCTGAGGTGGTACGTGCGGTGCATCAGCCAGGCCGCACGCCCCTTCAGCTTGCGGCCGTAGACATGGGCCACGCCCTTGTGGAGGCCGAGCGAGGCGACGGAGCCCGCGTGGGCGTGCCGGTACGTCCGGGGGGTGCCGCCGTCGATCGAGGCGAGGACGTTCTCGGCGAGAACCTTGGCCTGACGCACGGCGTGCTGGGCGTTGGGGGCGGTCAGCCCGCCCTTCTCCGCGGAGGTCAGGTCGGGTACGGCCGCGGCGTCCCCGGCCGCCCAGGCGTGCGCGGCGCCTTCGACGGCGAGCGCGGTCGTACATCGGATCCGCCCCCGCTCGTCGAGCGGCAGATCGGTGGCGGCGAGGATCGGTGCGGGTTTGATGCCCGCGGTCCACACGAGGGTGCGGGTCGGGAAGCGGGCGCCGTCACTCAGGACGGCGACGCGGTCCTCGCAGGAGTCCAGCCGGGTGTCGAGGCGTACGTCGATGTTCCGGCCGCGCAGTTCGCGGATCGCGTACCGGCTCATCGCGTCGCCGACCTCGGGGAGGATCCGGTCGGACGCCTCGACCAGGATCCATTTCAGGTCCTCGGCCCTGATGTTGTGGTAGTGGCGCGAGGCGTAGCGGGCCATGTCCTCCAGCTCGGCGAGCGCCTCGACTCCCGCGTAGCCGCCGCCGACGAAGACGAAGGTGAGGGCGGCGTCACGGACGGCCGGGTCGCGGGTGGCGGAGGCGATGTCCATCTGCTCGATCACGTGGTTGCGCAGGCCGATGGCCTCCTCGATGGTCCTGAACCCGATGCCGTGGTCGGCGAGGCCGGGAATCGGGAGGGTGCGCGAGACGGATCCGGGGGCGAGAACGAGCTCGTCGTAGGTGATCTCGACGGCTCCGGTGCCGTCCTGCCCTCCGGCGAGTGTGGTCACGGTCGCCGTGCGCCCGGCGTGATCGATGTGCTTCGCCTCGCCGATCACGATCCGGCAGCGCGCCAGGACCCGGCGCAGCGGTACGACGACGTGGCGCGGGGAGAGGGAACCGGCCGCCGCCTCGGGAAGAAACGGCTGATACGTCATGTAGGGGTCGGGCGTGACGACGACGATCTCGGCCCGACCGGTTCTGAGCCGCTGCTTCAGCTTCCGCTGGAGACGCAGCGCCGTGTACATCCCGACGTAGCCGCCGCCGACGACGAGAATGCGGACGCACGCCGGGGGGCCGGGGGGTGTTCCCTCGGAATCTGAAGCCATCACCACCCCATGACGCAACGCCCTCAGGGGTTTGTCCACAGCCCCGGCAAATTGTGTGACCGGAGGTTCCGGATGCGTCGGTGCCGTCGATCGCGGAGGGGGCGTCGAAGCTGCGCAGGTCAGGGCTTGGAGCGGGGGTGATGGGCGGAGGGTGATTCAGTGACCAACCGGTCCTTGTTCCGATCGGGTGCGCCCCATGCGGAACTACCCTCTTCTGAATTGACGCAGCCTCAACTATGTTCGTATGTCGTCGGAGTGCCGGGTCAGGACCGCGATCCGCTCTCTGGCTCAAACGGCGGGAAGTCTCCGGGGGGAGACGCCATAACCGGGGGAACAGTTATGCATATTCAGGATTCTCATTGGCCGACCGCTGCGACGGTTACGCCCCATTCGTCCGATGGGAACGGGCGTGGCGGAGCCGTCGGAACGGCCGGTGCTGTCGGTGCTGTCGGTGCTGTCGGTGCTGTCGGTGCTGTCGGTGCTGTCGGTGCTGTCGGGACGGTGACGCCGGTCGGCGCGCCCTCGCCGTCCGGGCCGGTCAGCGCGAACGGAACGAACGGCACGAACGGAGCGGGTGGCACGAACGGAGCGGGTGGCGCGAACGGCCGGTCGACTCCTCTGCGCGTGGATGCCCAGCGCAATCTGGAGCATGTGCTGCGGGCCGCGCGCGAGGTGTTCGGCGAGCTGGGGTACGGGGCCCCGATGGAGGACGTGGCACGTCGGGCCAGAGTCGGTGTCGGCACGGTCTACCGACGGTTCCCGAGCAAGGACGTCCTGGTCCGGCGGATAGCGGAGGAAGAGACCGCGCGACTGACGGACCAGGCGCGAACCGCGCTGCGGCAGGAGGAGGAGCCGTGGTCGGCGCTGTCGCGCTTCCTGCGGACGTCCGTGGCCTCCGGCGCGGGACGGCTGCTGCCGCCGCAGGTCCTCCGGGTCGGGGTCGACGCCGTCGACGCCGGTGCGGGTGCGGGCGCCTCGACACCGGTCGCTGAACCGGGGGCCGCGTTGCCGGTTCAGGCAGGCGCGCGGGACGAGGCGCGGGTGCCCCACCAGCGTCAGGGCACCGGCCAGGCGGGGCCCCGGCCGGTCGAGACACGGACTGCCCCGGAGACCGAGCCCGACGGTGACGACACCGGTGCCGGCGAGTTGCTGGAGGTCGTCGGGCGGCTCGTGGAGCGGGCACGTGCGGCCGGTGAGCTGCGGCGTGATGTGACGGTCGCGGATGTACTGCTGGTCATCGCTACGGCGGCGCCGTCGCTGCCCGACGCGGCTCAGCAGGCAGCGGCTTCGAGCCGACTGCTGGACATCCTCCTGGAGGGCCTGCGCTCCCGACCGGCTGCGTGAGACAGGGAGCTCGCGACCGCGCCCGTCGCGCCGTGGCCCGTCGCGCCGTGGCCCGTCGCGCCGTGGCCCGTGGCCCGTGGCCCGTGGCCCGTGGCCCGTGGCCCGTGGCCCGTGGCCCGTGGCCCGTGGCCCGTGATGAGTGTCACGGGGTGCCCCGTCATGCGCGTCACGGGCATCACGCACGGGCTTCACGGACGTCACGCACGGGCTTCACGAGCTCTGGCCGCTCCCGTCGCTCCCGTCGTTCCCGTGCCTGCCGCGTACGCGGTGCCGACTCGACGTCTCGGGTCTGCCGTGTACGCGGCGCGTGTGGGCGGCAGGCGTGCGTGATGCGTGTTCAGGTGATGCGTTCGGGCCGCGTGGTCAGACGGTGCGCGGTGCGTGATGCCCGGTGCACGGGTTGTTCCGCGTCGGGTGCCGCGCGGACGGGTGTCGGCCCCTCCTCCTGCCGCAGCACGGGCGCGCAGGGGGCGTCCGCTTCCGCTCCACGGCCGTTCCACACCTGTTCCGTGCCCGTTCCGTGTTCCGGTTCCGTCCTGTGCACAATCCACTCTTCCGCGTCCGGACCCGTACCTCTTCCGCCCTCTTCCCCGAACGATTACCTATTCGCACACACGCCCTAATGAACTGGGGGTAATGGAGAACGGGCTCGCGACGCCCTGCGACTCCGCCTCCCGCGTTGCCGTCGGCCGCGATGACTCCGCCCTCACTCCCTCCTCCGCCTTGGATCCGAAGCCGCATCACGCCGCTCGCTACTCCACCCCTCTCTTGCTCCCCAGTTCGTAAGGAACACCCCGGATGAGTGGTTGCCGGGGCTGAGGGGTCGGCGTGATTGCGCCATGTGGCACTCTTGCCCGATGTTCGGGTCCGACAGCGCATACGGGGGCTTCCGCGATGAGCGGTGACGGGCAGCAGGAAGAAATGTTCGACGGCGTCTCCGCCACAGGCGACTCGACACCTGCCGACAGCCCCTTCTCCCGGCAGGTGCCGAGTCAGGGCGGCCCCGGGCGCTCGGGCGCCCCCGACGGCGGCACAGTCCTCCCGGGCCCGTGGCCGGCATCCGCCGGGACCGATACCGAAACCGGCGGCAACACCGGCAGCGATACCGGTGGCATGGTCGACCCCGCCGTGCCCATGCAACGGGCGGGCGGCAGCCCCGCCACCGATGCCCACGGCTCGGGCCACTCGGACGCCGAACTCATCAGGCAGATGCGGGACGGCGACGACCACGCGTACGCGGAGTTGTTCCGTCGGCACTCGGACGCGGTGCGCCGCTACGCACGGACCTGCTGCCGGGACACGCACACCGCCGACGACCTGACGGCCGAGGTCTTCGCACGCACGCTGCAGGCGGTACGCAGGGGCAAGGGCCCCGAGGAAGCGGTACGGGCCTACCTCATGACGGCCGTCCGGCATGTCGCGGCCGCCTGGACCAAAACCGCGAAACGGGAGCACCTGGTCGAGGACTTCGCCGTTTTCGTCACCCAGGCCTCCGCGTCCTCCTCCTCCCAGGTGTCGGACATGGAGACGCTCGATGTCGGTGCGGATGTGCTGGCGATGCACGAGGCCGAGCAGTCCATGGCGATGCGGGCCTTCCGCAGCCTGCCGGAACGCTGGCAGGCGGTGCTGTGGCACACCACCGTGGAGGAGGAGTCGCCCAGCGAGGTCGCCCCGTTGTTCGGGCTGACCGCCAACGCCACCGCGGTCCTGGCCAGTCGGGCCCGCGAGGGTCTCAAGCAGGCCTACCTCCAGGCCCACGTCAGCCGGGCGCTCACGTCCGGCGGCGACTGCGCCCGCTACGCCGACCGCCTCGGCGCCTACGCCCGCGGCGGGCTCCGGATGCGGGCCGAGCGCGGCCTGCGGGGGCATCTCGACGAGTGTGTGAAGTGCCGTCTCGCCGCAGGTGAACTCGCTCACGTCAATGCGGGCATTCCCGCGCTGCTGCCGGTCGCGGTCATCGGCTGGTTCGCTGCCGGGTATTCGCTCAAGGCCGCCGGAATCGTCGCCGGCGGCGTGGCCGGGGCCGCCGGCGCGGGAACCGCCGCGGCGGCGACGGGCAGCGGCTCGTCCGGCGGTGCGACGGGGGGTGCCGCGGTCTCGGAAGGGCTCGGGACACCGGCGAAGGCAGGTATCGCGGCGGCGCTCGCCGTCGCGGCGGCGGCCGGACTGGCCTGGGCCCTGGTCGGCGACGACGAACCGAAACCGGAGGCCCCGCCCCTCGCCAAGCCCGCCGCCACGGCGCCTGCGGCACCGATGCCCGCGCCGACGCCCGCGCCGAAGGAACCGGCGCCACCGGCGCGACCGGCGCGACCCGGGCCGCCCGTGCCCGCACCGCCCGTTCCGCCCGCGACGTCCCCGACGCCCGCGCCGAAGACCACGCCCCGGCCCACCCCCACCCCAACGCCCACCCCGACGGCCACCCCGACGCCCACCCCGACGGACACCCCGAGCCCTACGCGCCCCCCGTCGCCGACGCCGTCCACGACACCACCGGCCCCGACGCCTCCGCCCACTGTCTACCGCTTGAGCGAGCTGCGCTACTCCGCGCTCGGCGACCACACCGAACCCGAAGTGGTGATCGGCGAGAGCAGTTGGCTCTGGCAGCGAACCGGTCTGTCGATCGGGGGCACGCGGTACGCGCATGGCGTGACCGTCCACGGACAGTCCTCGGTCACCATCCGGCTCAACCGGCAGTGCTCGCGGTACGAGGCCGTGGTCGGAGTGGACGACATGGTGATGGGGCTGGGCGCGGTGCGCTTCTCCGTCGTCGGCGGTGACGGAACGCCGCTGTGGCAGTCCCCGGTGATGCACGGAGGTGACCCGGCCGTGCCCGTCGGAGTCGGCATCGCCGGTCAGGAATCGATCCGGCTCGTCGTCGAACGGGCACGCCCGGGCGGCAGCCTGGCACTCGCCAACTGGGCGGATTCGGGCATCAACTGCCGCTGAGGCGAGCGGGCGGGAACGCGACTCCCGGGGACCGGACGCCGTCCCCGGGAACCGGACCGCTCACATCCGGACCGCTGCCGCCCGGACCACTCCCATCCGAACTGCACCTGTCCGGACCACTGCCGCCCGAGCTGATTCCGTCGTCGCCGACTCCTCCCTTGCCGACTCCTCCCTTGCCGACCCCGTCCCGGCCGGTCCCGCCGTCATCGACCCCGTTCTGACTGCCTCCGCTCGGACCGTCCCCGTCCGGCAGCCCCGCAGTGATACGGGTGAGGAGTTCGATGGCGTCGTCGATCGTCAGTGCCCGACCCGCCGTGCGCTCCGACTCGTATGCCCGTGGACCCAGTTCCGCACGCGCCCGCCGATCGGCCTCGTCCACCTCTGCCTGTTGCTTCGCGGTCCGGGGGCTGGTGGGACGCCAGCTATCGGCTGCGGCAAGGATCCGTACGACTTCGCCGTAGCGGTCCATCTCGACCAGCACCATCGCCGCGCCGTCCGCCAGTTGCCTGGTGACGAGTTCGGCACACTGGGCTTCGCGCGCGTCGCGGAGTGCCAGCGTCAGGCCCCGTACACCGGCCGCCGCACCGCACTCGGGCCCCGTTTCGTACACGGATATCCGCGCGTCCAGGCCCTTGAGCACCACGGCGAAGTCCAGAGGCAGGGCGCTCGGCCCGGCCGCCGTCCGCACCGCTCCGACCAGTCGGCGGGCCCTCGCGATCTCGCGTCGGTCGAAAGCCGCGATGGCGCGCAGGAGATACGCGTAGGCGCGGGCATCGTGCACCTGTAGCCGCTCGGCCTCGCTCTCGGACTCGGTCAGCAGCCGTTCGAAACCCGCCGTGTCGCCGACGCGATAGGCGAGCTCCGCGAGGCGGGCCAGCAGGAACGGGCCCTCGGCATGTGCTCCGACCTCGCGGGCGAGCAGCAGCGCCTCCTCGTACGCCGCGCCCGCCTCCTCGTAGCGCCCCCGCATCACTCCGGCCTCGGCTGCCGCGCTGGCGACCTGCGCACGCAGCCAGCGATCGCCGACGCGGCGGGCCAGGACGCTCAGTTCGGCGAGATCGTCGTCGACCCCCGGCATGCCACCCGGCATGTCGACGACCATGTGGGTACGGAACATCAGAGTGGTGCCGTACTCCCAGGCACCACCGTGGATGCGGGCATTGGCGACCACCGCCTCGACCATCTCGTGGGCCTCCACGGTGGTGCTGCTCAGGAACGAGATCATCGGCCAGAGCAGCCCGGGAAATCGGGCGGCCTGTGGGCCACCGGACCTGAACGCGTCGACCACCCGCACCATAAGTGCTTCCCGGCGGTGGTCGTCACGGATGTCGTCGGCAGGCCGGCTCTCCACCGCCAGGAAGAAGCGCAGCATCTCCAGTTGCATCCGCGGCCAGAAGCGGGGATCGCCGCCGTTCGACGGCTCGGGTCCGAGCAGCACGGCCCGCTCGGACCAGAGGAGCCCCTCGGTCCGGTAGTTGCGCAACCACCAGAACCATCCCATCCCGAGGACCAGACGCACCGCCTCCGCCTCCGAGGGGCAGGTGACGACGGTGCGGGTGAGGGCGGCCCGGATGTTGTCCAGGTCGGCCTCCAGGCGGCCGATCCAGTGCAGTTGCTCGCCGGAGCGGAGACGGGGGTCGGCCTCCTCGACGAGCGCGACGACGTACGCGGTGTGTGCCTTCTCGGCGGCGGCGCGCAGGGCAGGGGTCTCGGCGGCGCGCTCGGACGCGTACTCGTGGATGGTCTCCAGCAGGCGATAACGCATCTCACCGGTGGCCGTGGAGGTCGCGACGACGAGGGACTTGTCGACGAGAGAGCCGATCAGCTCTGCGGTGGAGGGGCGGGCCGGAACACCGGCCGGACTTACGACGGGACCGTCGGGAGACACCGCGGAGGATCCGGCCGAAGCAGCCGCGACGGGAGCGGTCGGAACAGAAGCCGCCGCGACGGCCGCAGTCGGAACAGGAGCCGCCGCGACGGCCGCGGTCAGAGCCTCAGCGGCGGCCGCGGTCAGAGCCTCTGCGGCGGTCAGGTCCCAGCCGCCCGCGAAGACCGACACCTGCCGCAGAAGTGTGCGCTCGTCCTCGTCGAGCAGGTCCCAGGACCAGTCGACGACGGCGCGCAACGTCTGCTGCCGAGGCAGGGCGGTCCTGGCCCCACCGGTGAGCAGCCGGAACCGGTCGTCGAGCCGGTCCGCGATCTGACGCGGGCCGAGCAGCCGCAGCCGGGCGGCGGCGAGCTCGATCGCGAGTGGCTGGCCGTCGAGCCGTCGGCAGATCTCCGCCACCGCGCCGGTGTCGTGCGCGGCGTCCTGTCCGAGGTCGAAGCCGGGCCGCACCGCTCGGGCGCGTTCGACGAACAGCCGGTGGGCGGGGTCGGCCGGGAGCGGGCCGACCGGGCGTATCGCCTCTCCGGGAACGCCCAGAGGTTCGCGGCTGGTGGCGAGGATCCGCAGCCGCGGGCAGTGGGTGAGCAGTGTTTCGGCGAGCGCGGCTGCCGCGTCGACGACATGTTCGCAGTTGTCCAGGATCAGCAGGACCGGGCGGATGCGGGAACAGTGCGCCAGATGCTCGACGAGGGCCCCGGTCGGGTCGCTGCGCGGCTGCTGCCCGTCGCGCTGTTTGTCCCGCAGGAGTGCCGTCTCGCGCAGCCCGAGAGCGGAGAGCACGACTCCGGGGACATCGGCCGGATCGTCCACCGGGGCCAGTTCGGCGATCCAGGCGTCCATGGGCGCCGAGAACGGTTGCCCGAGCTCCTCCCCGGCCGGAACCGGCCGAACCGGAGCCGAATGAACCGGAGCCGAATGAACCGGAGCCGAATGGTCGGCGACCGACCCAACCGGAGCCGGCTGATCGCCGACCGGCCCAGCCGGAAGCGGCCCAGCCGGAAGCGGCTGCCCCGAAGCCGGTCGGCCCCTGCCCGGAACCGGCAGACTCGCCCGGGTCGCGGACTCCTCGGCAAGCCGGGTCTTCCCCGAGCCGCCCGGGCCGGTGAGCGTGACCAGTCGGGACCTTCCCAGCTCCTCCCGGATCTCTCGCAGTTCCGACTCACGGCCGACGAACGAGGTGAGCCGGGGGTGGATATTGCCCCGCACGGACATGAGTTCGGGCGCGGCGGGCGTCGTCGACGGAGCGAACACGGCGGGAGCTGCCCCAGGGGCGGAAGCGGCGTACGAGCCCGACGGACGCTCAGCGGCGGGTGAATTGACCGACGAATGAAGCAACTCCCGGTGCAACGCGCCGAGTTCGGGCCCCGGGTCGGCACCAAGGCCCTCCGCGAGGGCCCGGCGGGCCTCCTCGTAGGCGGCGAGCGCATCGGCCTGTCGGCCTTCGGCGCGCAGAGCACGGATCAGCTGCCCCCGGAATCGTTCGTCGTACGGGTGGGCGACGGTCAACGCCTGGAGCTCCGGTACGAGGTCACGCGTGCCGGAACCGGGCCCCGCGTCGAAGGCGGCGCCCCCGTCGGCGCCAGTTCTCGTCCCGGTTCCCGCACCGGTTCCGGGTCCAGTCCCCTCTCTCGTCCCGGGTCCGGGTCTCGCTCCCGTCCCCATCTCCGTCCCGGCCCCCATCCCCGCCCCCGTCCCGGTTCCGGTTCCTGATTCCGCTCGGGCAATGCCGTCGGCCGCGGCACACCGCAGATCGGCCTCGATGCGGCGTTCCAGCGCGGTCAGGCGTTGGGCCTCCGGACGCAGTCCGTGGCCGTGCCCCTGGTCCGACAGGTCGGTCAGGGGCGTACCGCGCCACAGGGCGAGGGCGACGCGCAGCGTCCGGGCGGCCGCCACCGGATCTCCGGCGTCGAGCTGATCGGCCCCCCGCCGCGACAGCCGCTCGAATTCGCGCAGATCGACCTGGTGGGGCTCCGCCTCCAGGCGATAGCCGCCCTGCGTACTGGTGATCGTGTCCCTGCCCAGTACCCGGCGCAGCCGTCCCACCAGTGCCTGGAGCGCGGCCGGAGCGTCACGCGGAGGAGCGGCGCCCCAGATGTCGTCGACGAGGACGGCCACGGGCACGGGACGCCCCGCGCGCAGGGCGAGGGCGGCAAGGAGCGCACGCAGCCGGGGGCCACCCACGGGCAGCACGCTGCCGGTTTCGTCTCGTGCTTCGGTGACGCCCAGGATCAAGTACCGCATCCGGCCATTCTGGCCCGCCTGCGCGCGGTCCCTCACGGGAATTGAGGCGTCCGGCCCCGCGCCCGAGCCGTCCTCCCGCAATCGCGGGCCCCGTCGGCCCCGTCGGCCCCGCACACCACTGCCCCACCGACCGCGCGCGCCACGGTCGCGGCCCCCACGGTCGCGGCCCCTGCCCCACACACCCTTGGGTTCCGCGCTCTTCGGGTTCCGCGCTCTTCGGGTTCCGCGCTCTTCGGGTTCCGCGCTCTACGGTTGCAGGCTGCGCCGCGCCGGGACGATCCCGTGGGGGACCGCGCGCCGCCGGGGCGCCGCCGTCCCCGTCCAGCAGGTACCGCGCCGCGACATGAGGCGGCGGAGCCAGAGTTCCACGGACGCGAGATGGGCCAGGCCGTCCAGCGGAAGCGGTGCGCCGTCGGCGCCCGCGCGCAGGGCCTCGCGCACGACGCGGGCCTCGACCAGTCCGGCGTCGGCGAGCAACGGGGCGTCGAAGAGGGCGATCAGGTCGGGGAGGGCGGCGCGCAGACCGGTGCGCGCGGTCGCGTGAGCGGTGGCGAGGGACGGGGCGCCCCAGCCCGGCGGCAGGTCGTGGACGCCTGCGCCCGCCAGCACCCGGCGCAGGATCGCGGCGCGGGCGCCGGGCTGGACCCGGAGCGACTCGGGAAGCGCGCGGGCGGCGCGTACGACCTGGTTGTCGAGGAAGGGGGCGTGCAGCCGCTGGCTTCGGTTCTCGGCGGCCTGCTCCAGGATGCGGTGATCGGCTGCGTGCCGCGCGAGTGCGGCCCGTGCCCGGGCCTCGCCCGGCCGCTGGACGGTGACCGGCCGGACCGCCGCCTCCTGGAGACGAACCGACACTTCGGCGAGCGCTTCCCCCGTCAGCCAGCGGGCGGCGGGGCCGGGCCGCGACCAGGCGAGTGCGTCGAGCGAGGCGTCGGCGGGGGTGTCGAGGTCGGGGGTGTGGCGGTTGGCCCCGGGCAGTCGGCCGGCCGCCTCCTCCAGGCCGCTGCGGTACGACGTACGGGACAGGCGGCGGGCCGCGCGGTAGACGGTCCACGGCACGAAGAGGGAGTGCGCGCTGGGCCCCTCGGCCTTGGCGAGCGCCGCGACCGGACGGAGCAGATGGCGTCGTCGCCGGTCCATCAGCAGGTCGGCGAGGCGCGCGGGGTGGGCGTCGAGGACCTGCCGGGCACCGCCGCCGACCAGGTGGTCGGCGCTGCCCGAGGCGAGACGGCGACGGTGGCGCTCGGCGACGACGAGGGACGGGGCGGGTTCGTCGGTGAGCGGGCCGCCGCCCAGATCCGCGTAGGGCAGCGCCTCTTCCCCGGCGGCCACGACGACGTGGTGGAGCCGCGGGTTGGCGGCGATCACGCGCGCGCGTTCGAGTTCGCCCTCGTGTCCGCTCGCGGTGAGGTCGTTGAAGGTGACGGCGAGCAGCCGCTCCCCCGCGCCCGCGCCGCGGCCGAGGAGGCCTCCCGGCAGTCCGGGCAAACCGGGCAGCCCCGCCGCGAGCAGGGCCAGCGTGGCGGAGGCGCTGCCCCCGGAGAGGTCGGCGCCGATGCCGGGAACGGGCGCGCCGCGTGCCGCGCGCCGCTCTGCGGGCCCCATACCGGGAACCGGCCCGGGGTCGGGCGGCAGGGTCTCGGGGGCATGGCGCGGGGCCGTGAGTCTGGCCCGCACCGCGTCGACCAGGGCGTCGCGCACTCCGTCGACGGCACTCACCGGATCGAGTTCGGGCGCGGCGACGGCCAGCGAGGCCACCGCCTCGTACCCGGCGATCTCACGCGACCCCTCACGGAGGATGAGCGCGTGGCCCGGCGGGATGCGCCTCACCCCCTCGTACGGAGTGCCGTCGCCCAGCGCCTCCGGGGATTCGGGGCAGGCGAGCAGGGCGGCCAGGTGACCGATGTCCAACTGCGCCTCGACGAGATCGGCGAGCGGGAGCGCGGCGGTGGCGTACGCCGTGCCGCCGGCCCAGGGCGTGTGGAAGACCGGCCGCGCTCCGGCGAGGTCGCCGATGACGGTGATGCGTCGGCCGACCTGGACGACGGCCGTGTAGCTGCCGGGCCATGAGGTGAGGTGGCGCAGGGCCCCGCCGCGGGCGGCGAGGAGACCGACGCGCAGTTGTTCGTCGGTGGCACTGCAGCAGCCGAGGACGGCGAGCCGGGCGGTGGGCGTGCCTTCGGCGGTCTCGACCGTGCTGATACGGATCTCGTCCGGGCGCCAGTCGCCCACGGCCCACAGCGGATCGGGGTCGCCCCACAGGAGTTGGGAGCCGACGGGCTGCACGGTGCGCCCCTCGTCCCCGGCGCCGACCGCACCGGCCGTACCGGCCGTACCGAAGCGCGCGGCGACACTGCTCCACCCCACCAACCAACGCATCGCCGCCTCCACAGGCTGTGGACAAAGTGGCGCAGCGGGAATACGTCGGGAGAACTCCGGTAGCGCGCGCCGCCGTTGCGAACATGCTGCCACGACAGACGCGTGCGGGAGGGGTTACCGAGGGCGCACGTCGGACGGGCATGCGCCCCTGGCGCATGCCGGGCCCGCGCAGGCTGCGGCCGGTCCGGGGTGTCGGCCCGCTCTCCGGCGGCGCGGCACCGGGACCGCGGCGAAGGGCCGGAAGCCCGACCAGCCGGAAGCGTCTCAAACGCCAACGGCCTTACGAATCAGCGGCGTTGCCTACCGGCGAGGAGCCGCGTTCACCAGCAGGGATTCGGCCATTCTCCGAGTCGTCGACGGACCGGCCACGGGGTGACGGCGGAAGATGTCGGGCGCGTCGACGGGATGTCCGCACAGCAGCCGGCCCAACCGCGGCCAACCGATCACTTTCGGCCAATCTCGAAGCATGCGGGAACGCAACGACGGGAAACCCGTCGCACCGTATACCCCGATACACCCCACTTCATTCCGCGGTTCTCCCGAGCCGCTCACGATCCCTTCGCTCGAACATTCCTCCCGGTTTCACCCCATTGCCCGTCACCGGCCGCAACCACCCGCCGAAGCCCCGGAGGGCGGCCCGGGAGCACACGGGGGAAGTCCGGGAGCATCCGGGGAGCACGGCGGCCATCGGCCCGGCTCCCGGTCCACTCCGGCGCCCTGCCCCGCCTCCGCCCCCGAGTTCCGCCCCTCTGAACCTCCGCCGCCCGATCGTTCGCCCCCGGGCCTCCACCTCGTCCCCCGCACCGCTCCGCGTCTTCCGCGGCGCCGCCGTACCGTTCTCCACGCACGGTCCGGGAGGCGTCGCCCGCCTCCCGGACCGGTCCGCCGCCTGCGGGGAATGAGGCGGCAGTGTCCCCCAGCCCGCCGCTTCCCTTGCGGCGGGCCGACCCACGCAGCACCCATGGAATCCCTTCCGAAACGGCCGGACGAGAGCGCACGGCCGGGCGCACGGCCACACACCAGGGGCACGTGTGAAACACCGCGGGCACCGCCCCCACGCTGCGCGAACGTCGACTCGGGGAGCGCACGGACGGGGCGCCCGGCGGGCGGGAGCGGGCGCCCGGCGGAGCATCTCGCCGGCCCCGGCGCAGATCCCGGGCCCGGCGTCCGGACCGCCGTCCGGGCCGTCCGGAGAACACCGCGTGCGACGACGCGGACCGCTCGCGTCCGCACGGAACCGCGCGGCCGCGCACGGACAACATTCCCGCCATACGGACGTCTGCCCCTTAACGGTGGGGATGCGGCGAACTACGCTGGGTTTACTGAGGTTCTCGGCAGGAGGCATATTCCTCGGGGCTCGGCCAATTGCGTGTGCGGCCCGAGTGCCGGGGTCCGTCCCTGGGGAGGACACGGTACGAATGCCGCGCACCGCAACGGTGACGCGGCGGCCGTCTGTGTGTCGAGGGGTGACGCATGTCCAGGGAGCAACGAGGACCGAACGAGAAGCTCGGAACCGTTCTCGCCCTCGCGGGAATCAGCAACGCCGGACTCGCCCGGCGGGTCAACGACCTCGGGGCGCAACGCGGCCTGACGCTCCGGTACGACAAGACCTCGGTGGCCCGCTGGGTCTCCAAGGGCATGGTGCCGCAGGGTGCCGCGCCCCATCTCATCGCGGCGGCGATCGGTGCCAAGCTCGGCCGGCCGGTCCCCCTGCACGAGATCGGGCTCGCGGACGCCGATCCGGCGCCCGAGGTCGGGCTGGCCTTCCCCCGCGATGTGGCCGAAGCGGTCCGTTCCGCGACCGAGCTGTACCGGCTCGATCTGGCCGGGCGGCGGGCCGGCAGTGGCGGGATCTGGCAGTCGCTCGCGGGCTCGTTCTCGGTCAGCGCGTACGCGACGCCCGCGTCCCGCTGGCTGATATCCCCCGCCGACCCGTCGGTGGAGCGTGACGCGACCGCCGCCCAGGCGGCCATCCTCGGTTCCCGGAGCGCGGGGGGCGCACACCCCGATGCAGGGGCGCACAAGACCCCCGACGCGGCGGGGCGGAGCGCCGAGTCCGCGTCTGCCGCTTCCACGGCACCGGGCCCGGCTGGCACACCCGACGCGCCTGCCGTGCCCGCCCCGGCCGGAGCACCCGACGCCCGGAGACAGCCCGGCGCGGGCCCGGCCCACGCGGCACGTGCGGACCGGACCGGGCTCGGAACGCTGGAGCCGACCGGTACGTCCCGGACCGCGATCATCCCCGCCCAGCCGGGCCCGCAGAACCCGCCCGCGTCCAGAACCGCCGCTCCACCGGCCGGGCACACGGTCCCCGCCGCACCCCCGGCCACGCACCCGACCCCCGGTGCGGGCCCGGCCCCCCACTCGGGCCCGGCCCCGCACCCGCATCCGGTCACCAGCGACATCTCGCCCCTGCGGGTCGGCCACAGCGATGTCTCCAAGCTGCGCGAGGCGGCTCAGGACGCCCGCCGCTGGGACTCCAAGTACGGCGGCGGGGACTGGCGTTCCTCCATGGTCCCCGAGTGCTTACGGGTCGACGCGGCGCCGCTGCTGCTCGGTTCGTACAGCGACGAGGTGGGCAGGGCGCTCTTCGGCGCGGCGGCGGAGCTGACCCGGCTCGCCGGGTGGATGGCCTTCGACACCGGCCAGCAGGAGGCCGCGCAGCGCTATTACATCCAGGCGCTCAGGCTCGCGCGCGCCGCCGCCGACGTCCCGCTCGGGGGATATGTCCTCGCCTCGATGTCGTTGCAGGCGACCTATCGCGGTTTCGCCGACGAAGGGGTCGACCTCGCCCAGGCGGCCGTCGAGCGCAACCGGGGACTCGCCACGGCCCGCACCATGAGCTTCTTCCGTCTGGTCGAGGCACGCGCCCACGCGAAGGCGAACGACGCGTCGGCCGCGGGGGCGGCGCTGAAGGCGGCCGAGGGCTGGCTGGAGCGCTCCCGGCACGGCGACGCGGACCCGTCGTGGCTCGGCTTCTACTCGTACGACAGGTTCGCGGCCGACGCGGCGGAGTGCCACCTCGACCTGAAGGCGCCCCGGCAGGTGCGGCGCTTCACCGAGCAGGCGCTGTCCCGGCCCACCGAGGAATTCGTCCGCTCGCACGGGCTGCGGCTCGTGGTGGGAGCGGTGGCCGAACTGGAATCGGGGAACCTGGACGCGGCCTGTGCGGCGGGCACACGCGCGGTGGAGGTGGCGGGCCGCATCTCCTCCGCACGGACCACGGAGTACGTACGGGACCTGCTGCACCGGCTCGAACCGTACGGGCACGAACCGCGTGTCGCCGAGTTGCGCGAGCGGGCCCGGCCGCTCCTGGTGACGCCCGCCTGACCGGTCCGCGCCGCACCGGGCGCCGCGGGCCGGCCAGGGCTCCTCGAACCGGGCGTCGCGGGCCGGTCAGGACTCCTCGAACCGGGCGTCGCCCGCGCGCGCCGTCGCGAACCCGGCATCACACGCGCACGCCGTCGCGAACCGGGTATCGCGCACGCCGTCGCGAACCGCGCGCCGCACGCGAATACGCGCCACGCTCGGCTTCGCGGGTTTGAGTGCGTTGTCAGTGGGTCAGTGCACTATCGGGGTGGGAGGTGGCGTGATGATGACGCGCGCGGCGTACGACTGCGACGTGCTGGTGATCGGCGGCGGGATCGTCGGTCTGTCGACGGCTTATGCCCTCACCCGCGCCGCCCCGGGGACCCGGGTGACGGTGCTGGAGAAGGAGCCCGGCGCCGCCCGCCACCAGACCGGGCGCAACAGCGGAGTGATCCACAGCGGCATCTACTACCCTCCGGGCTCGCTCAAGGCCCGCTACGCGCTGCGTGGCGCCACCGAGATGGTGGACTTCTGCGCCCGGCACGGCATAGCCCACGCGGTGACCGGCAAGCTGATCGTGGCGACCGAGCGGTCCGAGCTGCCCCGGCTGCACGGCCTGGTCCAGCGCGGCCGACAGCACGGGCTGCCGGTGCGTGAGCTGGGACCCGCGCAGATCGCCGAGTACGAGCCGCAGGTGCGCGGGCTCGCCGCGATCCGGGTCGGGACGACCGGGGTGTGCGACTTCGCGGCGGTCGCCGAGCGGTTCGCCGCCGAGACCCGCGCGGCGGGCGGGACGATCCGCTACGGCTCCGAGGTCGTCTCGATCGACCGGCGCCCCTGGGGCGCCGCGGTGCTCACGGCCGACGGCGCGGTGGTACGGGCCCGGGTGCTGGTCAACTGCGCGGGGCTGCACTGCGACCGGGTGGCCCGGCTCGCGGGCGACGACCCGGGGGTGCGGATCGTGCCGTTCCGGGGGGAGTACTACGAGCTGGCACGGCCCGAGCTGGTGCGTGGTCTGGTCTATCCGGTGCCCGACCCGGCGTTCCCCTTCCTCGGAGTGCACCTGACCCGGGGCCACGACGGCACAGTCCACGTCGGCCCGAACGCGGTGCCGGCACTGGCCCGCGAGGGCTACGCGTGGCCCGTCGTGCGCCCACGCGAGCTGGCGGACACCCTGGCCTGGCCGGGCACCTGGCAGATCGCGCGCAGACACTGGCGGTACGGCGCGGGCGAGGTGCGGCGTTCGCTGTCGAAGCACGCGTTCACATCGGCTGTGCGGCGGCTGCTGCCCGATGTCACGGAGGCCGATCTGAGGCCCGCGCCGGCCGGGGTCAGGGCTCAGGCGGTGCTGCGCGACGGCACACTGGTGGACGACTTCCTGATCCGCGAGACCCCGCGCACCGTCCACGTGCTGAACGCCCCGTCGCCCGCCGCGACGGCCTCCCTGCCCATCGGCCGGGAGGTGGCACGCAGGGCGCTGCTCCGGGCACGGGAAACGGGATGGAGACCGCCCGCCGTAGAATCGGGGCATTGTGTCTGAGCCCTTGAACCCCTCCGCACGGCCCGCCACGGACCGCTCCGTGGATTCCGCGACACGTCCTGCCACGGACCGCTCCGTGGATTCGGCGACGCGACCCGCCACGGATTCCGCCGCAGACCCCTCCGCCGCCCCGCACGGCGAGGCCGCGGCCGGGATCACCGACGACCTGCGCGCCGCCGCGCTGGAGCGGCAGCGCAGGCTGCGCCAGGAGCCGCGCTTCCCCGGCGGGCCCGCCGTCGATCCGGCCGGATCGCACCACGAGCGCCGGATCCGCAGCTTCCAGCCGCGCCGCAGCCGCGTCACGCCCGGACAGGAGGAGGCCCTGGTGCGGCTCTGGCCCCGGTGGGGCCTGGACATCGACGGGCGGCTGGTCATCGATCTCCCCGAGATGTTCGACGGTCTCCCGGTCGTGCTGGAGATCGGTTTCGGCATGGGCGAGGCGACCGCGCAGATGGCCGCCGACGATCCCGGTACGGGCATCCTCGCCGTCGATGTGCACACACCCGGTCAGGGCAACCTGCTCGGCCTCGCGGACCGGAACGGCCTGTCCAACGTCCGCGTCGCCAATGGCGACGCGATCATCCTGCTGCGCGAGATGCTGAAGCCGGAATCGTTGGACGGGCTGCGGGTGTACTTCCCCGACCCCTGGCCCAAGAAGCGTCACCACAAGCGACGGCTGATCCAGCCGGAATTCCTCGACCTGGTGGCCCAACGGCTGAAGCCGGGTGCCCTGGTCCACTGCGCGACCGACTGGGAGCCGTACGCGGAGCAGATGCTGGAGGTGCTGACCGCGCACCCCCTCTTCGAGAACACCCGGCCGGACGGCGGTTACGCCCCCCGGCCGGCGTTCCGGCCGCTGACCCGGTTCGAAGGACAGGGCCTCGACAAGGGCCACGTCGTCCACGACCTGCTCTTCACCCGCCGCTGACGGGCCCGCCCCCGCACCGGGGGCCCGGCGGGGCGGGGGAACCGAACGGCAGCACCGGGAAAAGACACTCGGCCGGCCGGAAGAAGCGCATGACCCGATGTCCCATGGCCAGTGTCGGTGCTGCTGGTTAGGGTCATGGGGTGGTGTCCGACGGGTCTGTCCAGCAACGACAGCCGCAGCCGGCCGTCCCGCTCCTCCAGGAGCAGCGGGTCGGCGAGATCCTTGCTGCCGTGCCGGAGCGCAGGTACTGGCTGTACCGGCCTCGGCGCGTCGGCATGGTGTGGCGCAGCAGAACATTCCGCATCGCGGCCGTGTGCACGGTGCTCGCGCTGTGCGGCCTGGCGATCCTGGCCCTGGTCCGCGACCAGACGGGCACCGAGGGGTTCCTCGTGGGGCTGGGCCTCGCCGTGCTGCCCGTGCCCCTTCTGATGGCGGCGTTCCGCTGGCTGGACCGGGTCGATCCCGCGCCCTGGCGGAATCTGTTGTTCGCCTTCGCCTGGGGCGCGTTCGCCGCCGCCCTGATCGCGCTCACCGCCAATTCGTTCGCGATGCGCTGGATGGCCACCGCGAACCCCTCGAACGCCGACACCCTCGGCGCCACGGTCATAGCGCCGGTCGTCGAGGAGAGCGCCAAGGCCGCCGCGGTCCTGTTGGTCTTCCTGTTCCGAAGACGGGAGTTCAACGGAATCGTCGACGGTGTCGTCGTCGCCGGATTCACCGCGAGCGGCTTCGCCTTCACCGAGAACATCCTCTACCTGGGCAACGCCTTCGGTGAGGACCAGCAGATCGGCACCGCCGGGGTGGTCTCGGTGACGGCCGCGACGTTCTTCGTGCGGGCGGTGCTGTCACCGTTCACCCATCCGCTCTTCACGGTGCTGACGGGCATCGGCTTCGGGCTGGCCGCCGTCAGTGCGCGCCGTCAGCGGTTCCGTCGCATCGGGTGGCCGCTGCTGGGCCTCGTCCTCGCCATGGGCATGCACGCGCTGTGGAACGGATCGGCTTCCTACAGCCCGTATGGCTTCTACGCCGTGTACGGGGTGTTCATGGTGCCGGTCTTCGGTCTGGTGACCTGGCTGGCGATCTGGTCGCGGCAGCGGGAGCTGCGCACGCTCGCCGCCGAGCTGCCCGCCTACGCGGCGGCCGGCTGGCTCACCCCGGCCGAACCTCTCGCCCTGTCGTCGATGCGGGCCCGCGGCATGGCCCGCGACGCGGCCCGACGGCACGTCGCCGCGGCCGGGAACAGCTGGGAAGGCCCGTACGGCGGTCCGGGACACCCGTCGATGTACGGGCCGGGGCACCCTCCCGCGTACCGGCCGTTCCCCGAAGTGCGGACGAAGTCCCAGGACACGAAGCAGATCAAGGCGCAGATCAAGGCACAGGGGAAGGCCGCCGCCCGCACCGTCGCCGAGTACGAATCATTCGCGACGTCACTGGCCTCACTCCGTCGGCAGGCCCGTCGCGGGGCGGTCGGCCCTGACTTCACCGCACGCGAGCTGGAGCTGCTGCACCACCTCTGGCAACGCAGGGACGTGGCCGCGCCCGCCCTCACCTACGCGGCACAGGCGACGGGTCGGTTGCGCCCGTCGTACCCGCCGCCGCCCCCGTGGGGGTTTCCGGCGCCGTACCCGCAGCATTACACCGGCCACAACCCGTACCTGCTGCCTCCACGACAGCAGACCGGGAACGGGCCGGCCCAGCTCTGAGAACTCCGGTGCATCGCACGACCCGGCGCACCACACGGCCGGAGGCACCGCACCGCCGGAGGCGCCGCACGTCGGTCGGTTCCCGGGCTGCGGTTGGTTTCCGGGCTGCGGATACTCCGCGGCGCCGACGCGGCGGTCGCCGTCCCGCCGTGCCCGGCATCAGAAGTTACGGGACGGTTCTTGGCCTTCGCCGACGAGCGCCCGGACGAGTTGGTCGACGGTGGGGGCTCCGGCCAGGCCGTCCGGTGTGGCGTAGACCCGGCAGGTCAGGCCATAGGTCGGGGCCGCGGAGGGGAAGGGATCCTGTCCGTTGACACGGATCGTGGGTGAGCCGGGAAATCGCAGGGCCTGGGCCTCCTCATCCGTCTCGACGGCGCGGAGGCCGATCTCCGGGTCGAGGTGGCCTGCGGCCGTGAGGGCTTCGCGGAGACGATCGTGTGCGAGGTGCCAGTTCGGGCAGTCGGCGAAGTAGAGCAGTTCGATGTCCACACGCTCATGGTGCCTCGTCCGCGGGCAGCGCCTCCGAGCAGGGCGGCGGTCCCGCACACGGGGTGATCCCGGACACGGAGGCAACGAGGGACGACCCGCTCGGCCCGCACGCCATGCGCGGGTGAGCGGGTCTCGTACTCGTCGCTGCGGTGGCGTCGCCCACGTCACTGCGGTGCCGTCGTGTCGCCGCTCGCGTCCGAGGCCTGGTGCCGACGGTCCGGCGTCCGACTTGCTTCCGGCCCCGCCCGCCCTTTGTTCATGAGCCGGGAACTGAGCCTGGAACAGGAACCGCAACAGGAACAGAAACAGAAACAGGAGGGGGAACGGGAGCGGGAACGGTGCGGCAGGCGCAGGTATCAGGCGGATGCCTCGGTGAGGTCGGCCAGTTCCTGCTCGGTCAGTCGCAGGTCGGCGACGGCCAGCAGGGCAGGCAGTTGCTCGACCGTGCGGGCCGAGGCGATCGGTGCGACGACGGTGGGTTGGGCGGCCAGCCAGGCCAGGGCAACAGACGCGATCTCCACGTCGTGGGCCCGGGCGACCCTGTCCAGTGCGTCCAGAACCTTCGGCCCGCGCTCGGACTCCAGGTACGGCGCCGCGCTCTGTGCCCGCGCGCTCTCCACCTGAGTTCCCGGACGGTACTTGCCGGTGAGGAAACCGGCGGCGAGGGCGAAGTACGGGACGGCGCCCAGGCCGGCCCGGGCGGCCGTGTCCTGAAGAGCGCCCTCATACGTGTCGCGGGAGACCAGGTTGTAGTGCGGCTGGAGCGCGACGTAGCGGGCCAACCCCTCGCGGTCCGAGAAGTCCACGGACGCCCGGAGCCGCTCGGCGCTGATGTTGGAGGCGCCGATCTCCCGCACCTTCCCCGCCTTCACCAGCTCGTCGAGGGTGGTGATGATCTCCTCGACCGGAACGGTCTCGTCGTCGAAATGCGTGTAGTAGAGGTCGATGTGGTCCGTGCCGAGCCTGCGCAGCGACTCGTCCGCCGCCGCCTTGATGGTCGCGGCGGAAAGCCCCTTGTACGACGGGTGGGAACCGACCTTGGTGGCGACGATGATGTCGGACCGGTTGGACCGCGCCGCAAGCCACTTGCCGATGACGGTTTCCGACTCGCCGCCCTCGTTGCCCGCAACCCAGGCCGAGTAGGCGTCGGCGGTGTCGATGAAGTTGCCGCCCGCTGCCGCGTAGGCGTCCAGCACGGCGAACGACTGCGCCTCGTCGGCCGTCCATCCGAAGACGTTGCCGCCAAGGGCGAGGGGGAAGACCTGAAGGTCGGAAGCGCCCAGCTTACGGAGAGAAGTCATGTGTGGCCCAACGAATTCCGCTCGCCGCGGTATTCCGGACATCGGCTGTTCGGCCGTCACCTGTTCGGTCTTTCTCGTGCAACTGCCGTGCCGACCGCCGCCGTTCGAAGCAGGACACTCGCGCGACAGCCACGCGCACACGGGCACAAACGCGGACGCGGGCACGGACGCAGACGCGAAGGGCCGCGCGCAGCGCGCCGTACACCCGTACGCCCGTACGCCCGTACGCCCGTACGCCCGAGCCGAGTGTCGGAACGGACGTCGGGACGGGCGCCGAAAAGCAAGCCGGCAGCCCTGGCGTCGGGGGGAGCGCCAGGGCCGCCGAGGTTTCATGGCCGGCGAACCAGCTCGGTCCACAAAGGGCACGTGAACCCCAACGGACTCAAGGACACGAGGGCTCAAGGGCTCAAGGGCTCAAGGGCTCAAGGACACGAGGCCCACAAAGAACCACAAGAACCACCGGGCCCACCGGGCCCACCAGGCCCGCAGGGGCTCAGCGCCACGAGGGACCCGGTAGCGCGCGGACCTCAGCACCGCAGGGGGCTCAGCGCCACCGGGAACTCAGCACCGCAGGACGGCCGGAGACGACGATCCGGAGCCCGTCCAGCGGTGGTTCAGGGGGTGAGCCCCTTGTTCCGGAGCCAGTTCATCGGGTCGACACCCGTACCGTCGGGGGTGTGGACCTCCAGGTGGAGGTGGGCTCCCGTCACGTTTCCGGTGGCACCGACCCGGCCGATGGTCTCACCGGTGGAGACCTTCTGGCCGACGCCGACACCGATCGAGGACTGGTGGCAGAACCACAGCTCCGTACCGTCCTCCAGCTCCAGCACCGTGCGGTAGCCGTACGCGCCGGACCAGCCCGCCGACTTGATGGTGCCGCTGTGCACGGCCTTGATCGGCGTGCCCGTCTGCGCCGCGAAGTCGAGGCCGGTGTGGTGGCCGGAGGACCACATGGGGCCGGCCTGCCCGTACGTCGAGGTGATGGTGTAGGAGCTGACCGGAATGGCATAGCTGGCAGCGAGCTTGGCGAGACGCAGGGCCTCGGCCTTCTTCTTGGCCTCCTCCTCCGCCTTCTTCTTCTCGGCGGCGACCTTGGCCTCGGCGGCGTCCTGCTGTTTCTTGGCCTCCGCGGCGGCCTTCTCCGCGGCGACCTTCTCCTGCGCCGCCCTGGCCTCGGCGTCGGCGGCGTCCTGCTGCTGCTCGGCCTGCTGGAGGATACGGGCGCGGAGCGCCTCCCCCGCGTCCGTCGTACCCTGCTCGGCCTCGGCGGAGGTGAGGCCGGCCGTGGTGAGCGGCGCGTCGGCGGTGGTGTCCCGGGGCTTGTCGTCCTCGGAGCCGCCCGAGAAGAAGGCACCCACGCCGGGAAGGGACGCGGCGTCGGGCAGGTTGTCCGCGATGGAGTCGGGGAGCGAGATGGAGACCGGCGGCTTGCTCTGCGCGGTGGCCATGCCGCCCGCGCCGACGGCCGCTATGACGCCGACCCCGAGCACCGTGGAACTGCGGGCAAGTCCGTTGCGCTGCTTGGCGACACGGTGCTTGCCGCGTACAGGACGGACGGACTCCTCGGTGGGGTTCCACTCGTCCAGGGCACGCTCGGGACCGCGGTCGAGGTCGGCGTGGAACTCACCGCCGGATCGGCCCGCGACGAAGACCTCGCCCGGTTCACCGCCGCCCATGCCGGGATCGGTGCCGTACGACGTACCGGAATCGGAGCCGAACGCCGTTCCCGTGCCGACGGTTCCGTACTCGGAGCCGTAGCCGGGTTCGGGGGCGTAACCGTAACCGGAACCGTAACCCTGGACGGAACCGTAGCTCTGGCCGGAGCCATATCCCGGGCCGGAGCCGTACCCCGGGGCGAAGTCGGCGCCGTTACCGGGTCCGAATGCGGAGTCGAGCCGGGTGGGGGCCTCTGGGGCAGGCTTGTTGGACGCCACGGGGGCGCACTCCTTTCCTTCCTTCTCGCCTACCGGGTTAGCTGACGGGTTCGGAGCAGGAAGGTCTCCTACGGACTTCTCCGCCTCTCACGAGGCACAGATGTCCGATTCACCCCAAGGTGATGGTTCCCCGGTTTCCTTTCGGAATTCGGCGCTCGCACGCGGTGCCGCCACTGACGACGGCTGGGACGACCGCACTGCGTTATCGAACGTTAATAGACACCCGGGTCCGATTCCAAGCCGTTCCCACTGATCGTTCACGTCTTTGGCCTGGACTTTACGGGACACAGGCGGACGCAACAGACGAGTTGATCGCCCCTCAGTCACACCCCTTGAACTGACGTTGCGTCAAATGTTATCGGAGCGGCGTCTCTCGATTACGCACCGTGGCGCCCTCGACGGCCCGGACGTCATCCCGATCGCACGGGGCCCGGCCCCACGATCCGGACGGTTCTGCGCCGGTCCGGCTGCCCCTCCGCAGGACGCACGACCGCGAGCAGCGCCATGTCGTCCGTCGACTCGCCACCCGTGTGCAGGCGCACGTCATCGGTGAGCGCGGACAGCAGCTCCTCGGGGCCGGGGAAGATCCGCCCGCGCAGCCGGGCCGCCGGATCGTAGAAGACCCCCTCGGCGTTCCGCGCCTCGGAAAGACCGTCCGTGTAGAGGAGCAGAGTCGTTCCCGGCAGCAGTTCCCACTCGTCCGCCCGGTCGGGCCACGCGCCCAGGTCCATGCCGAGCGGCAGCGCGGGCACCGACGGCGCCAGAACGTCCAGCGCCCCGTCCGGGTGCAGCAGGATCGGCTCCGGATGCCCCCGGTTGACGATCCGGACCCGGGACAGCCCCGACGGGATCTCGGCAAGTACGGCAGTGGTGAAGCCCTCCACGGCGTCGAGCCCCCTCCGCATCTCCCCCTCCCGCGCCAGCGCCCGCTCCAGCCGCCGCGCCACGCCCTCCAGGAAACGCTCCTGTTCGGCCGCCTCCCGGAACGCCCCGATGACCACCGCCACCGTCTCCACGGCGTCGAGCCCCTTCCCGCGCACGTCCCCCACCACCAGCCGCACCCCGTGCGGGGTGTCCGTCACGGCGAACAGGTCGCCGCCGACGAACTCGTCCGCCTGGGCCGCCTCGTACCGGGCCGCCACATGCAGCCCTCCGATCCGGTCAGACGGCTTCGGCAGCACGGCGCGCATGGCCCGCTCGGCGATGACCCTCGCGGACGCCAACTGCTCATTGCTCCGCCGCACGACCCCGTTGATCACCACCGCCAGGATCGAGACGGTGGCCAGCGTGAGCAGTTCGATCAGCGGCACGATCTCCGGCAACGTCCTGCTGAACAGCCGCAGCGCGACGACGGCCAGCATCGAGGCGACGCCGATACGAATGGTGCTGGCCAGTGAGAAGAACGGCGCGGCGATCAGCGGTGCCGCCACGAACATCGGGATGGCGGTGAAGGTCGGCGGCGTCAACAGGTCGAACACCAGTCCGCCGGCGATCATCAGCGCGGGCAGCATGCGCACGAACTGCCTGGTACCGGCGACCCCTGCCCCTTCTCCGGCATGCCTGCCGCGCCGCTTCAGCCGCTTCCACACCTGTGGTCTCCTGCCCGGTACGCGCGGCTGCGGACGATACCGCGCCCCGCCCTCAGGCTCGCCGGAGCGGAGCCGTGCGGCGAATCCTCGTCCCCCAATGGGGGTACCCGCAGGGCGCAGCTCACACCCCACCCGATGTGCGCCCGGCCGTCGCACGCCAGAACGACCTGGGCCCGACACGCTGCATGCGTGTCGGGCCCAGGTCTTCAGTAGCGGGGACAGGATTTGAACCTGCGACCTCTGGGTTATGAGCCCAGCGAGCTACCGAGCTGCTCCACCCCGCGTCGGTGAACACAACTCTACGGCATGTTCGGAGCGCTCATGACCACTCGGTGTCCGGGCCGTGTACGCGGCGGGACACGGGCACCGGAAGAAGGTGCCGCCGCCGGAGCCGCGTCACCGACACCGCAACACCTCGCCGAACGGCCGCCACCCCTCCGGACGGCGACGAGCGGATCCGGATATGGGGTGATATCACTGATTCATCAGTCGACTGGCCGACGCGACGACATCGCGGTGACCGGGGAGCGAACGTGGACAACTACCCCTTGCTCAACCTCTTCTGGACGATGCTCTGGTTCTTCCTCTGGATCATGTGGCTGTTCCTGCTCTTCAAGGTCATCGCAGACATCTTCCGCAGCGACGACCTCGGCGGCTGGGCCAAGGCCGGATGGTTGATCGTGGCGCTTCTGCTGCCCTACCTCGGCGTCCTTCTGTACGTGATCGTGCGCGGCCGGTCCATGGGCGGGCGTGACGCCAAACAGGCGCAGGAACGCGAGGCCGCCTTCAGGACGTACCTACGCGATGCCGTCGGCACCCCCGGCCCCCACGCCGCCGACGCCTCCTCCGGCCCGAAGCGGGACAGCCACGTGGACGACCTGACGAAGCTCGCGGAACTCAGGGACCGCGGCGCCCTCACCGAGGAGGAGTACCAGCGGGCGAAGGCGAAGCTCCTGGTCTGAGAGCCGGGGCCGAGTGGCTGGAGCCGCACGGCACCCCTCGCGCCACCACAGGCCACCGGACACCGGCGCCGTCGACGCCCCCGGTGTCCGCCTCGCATCCGCTGTCGACCGGCAACGGAACAGCCCTCCCCGAAACGTTCGGGGAGGGCTGTTGTCGCGGTAGGCCGTGTGGGACTCGAACCCACAACCAACGGATTAAAAGTCCGCTGCTCTGCCAATTGAGCTAACGGCCCTTGGCGAATCACCCCTGAGCATAGCCCGCCGCGGCCCGGCAGCCGATCGGGTATCGGCCACCGGGCCCGTCGCGACGGAATCACGGGGTGCGGACGGGGGCGGCGGGCGTGGTCGTGCGCTGGTGATCCGGGTTGAGGAACCAGTGCCGGGCCGAGACCAGCCACCACGTCGCGGCGAAACCGAGGACCACCAGAACCGCGACGGGCGCGTAGTTGAACGTCTCCCAGGTGACCGGCGAGACCTGCGGCAGCATGAACAGCACCGTGATGATCACGACCCAGACCACCGCGACGACACCGATCGGGCGCGACCAGCGGCCCAGGTGCCAGGGCCCCGGGGTGAAGTCGCCGCCCCGGAGCAGCCGGAGCAGGGTGGGGATGACGTAGGCGATGTAGAGGCCGATCACGGCGATCGAGGTCACCGCCGCGTATGCCGTCTCGTTGATCAGGTACGGCAGCCCCAGGACCAGGGCGCCGAGGGCGGCGAGCCAGACCGCGGCGACGGGGGTGCGGGTGCGGGGGCTGACGGTGTGCCAGAGGTGGGAGAAGGGCAGCGCCCCGTCGCGCGAGAAGGCGTAGATCATGCGGCTGTTGGCGGTGACGGACGCCATGCCGCAGAACAGTTGCGCGCCGATCACGACCAGCAGCAGGAACGTGCCGGTGGTGGCGCCGAGAGCGTCCAGCAGGATCTGGGCGGGCGGGGCGCCGGTCGGGGAGTTCAGCGCCCCGTCGTACGACTGGATGGCGAAGGTGAAGCCGAGCAGCAGGGCGAAGCCGGCGATCCACGAGGTCCAGATCGACCGGACGATGCCGCGCGGGCCCGCCGTTGCCGCGTCGTGGGTCTCCTCCGTCATGTGGGCGGAGGCGTCATATCCGGTGAAGGTGTACTGGGCCATCAGCAGGCCGATCATCACGACGTAGAACCCGCTGCCCCAGCCCGTTCCGTTGACGAACTCGGTGAAGACGAACGACGCCGAGCGGTGCGAGTCGGGGACGAGGGTCAGGGCACCGACGATGACGGCGACGCCGAGGACGTGCCACCACACGCTCACGCTGTTCAGGATCGCGACGATCCGGACGCCGAAGGTGTTGAGCAGACCGTGCAGCACCAGGATCGCGGCGAAGAGCAGGATCGTGCGGACGGGCGTGACCTCGAAACCGAACTGGAGGTTCAGGTAGGCGCCGAGGAAGGACGCCGCCCCGAAATCGATCCCGGCGGTGACGGCGACCTGGCCCAGCACGTTGAACCAGCCCGTGAACCACGCCCAGGCCGCCGCCGAGCGCGGCGGGGCCAGCCGGTGGGCCCAGAAGTAGAGGCCGGCCGAGGTCGGGTACGCCGAACAGATCTCGGCCATCGCCAGGCCGACGAACAGCGTCATCAGCCCGACACCGACCCAGCCCCAGGTGATGACGGCGGGGCCGCCGGTCCGCATGCCGAAGAGGTAGAGCGTGAGACAGCCGGAGAGCACCGAGATGATCGTGAACGAGACGGCGTAGTTCGAGAACGCCGACATGCGCCGGGCCAGCGTCTGCGTGTATCCGAGCTGCGCGAGGCGCTCCTCGTCGGAGACGTCCCGGGATGGCCTGTTCTCACCGGTATCGTTTGTCATGCCCCCAGCAATTCCCTCGCTCCGGCGCCCACATGCGGTCGCCGTGGTCACGACTGGGAAAACTCGCGACGCGGCCGTACGTCACGGCGGACGCCGCCCCTCACCCGAGGTGCCGGAAACCGGAAGCGGGCCCGCCCCGAAGGAGCGGGCCCGCTTCCGGGCGATGTTCAGCGGGACCGGGTCACCGCTCAGCCGTTGCGCTTCCAGCGCGGCTTGTCGTCACGGCGGCCGAAGGAACCGGTGCCGCGGTCGTCACGACGGCCGTACGGGCGGTCGCCGCCACCGGAGCGGAAGCCGCCGGAGGGACGGTCGTCACGACGGTCACGGTTGAACGGGCGGTCGCTGCCACCGGAGCGGAAGCCGCCGGAGGGACGGTCGTCGCGACGGTCGCGGTTGAACGACGGACGGTCGTTGTCCCGACGGAAACCACCGGACGAACGGTCATCACGACGCTGGAAACCACGGTCCCCACCACGGTCGTCACGACGGTCACCACCGCGGTCGTCGCGACGGTCACGGTTG
>NZ_JBIBYN010000002.1:33313-189496 GCF_043083325.1 Streptomyces sp. NPDC014734
CAACGACGGACGGTCGTTGTCCCGACGGAAACCACCGGACGAACGGTCATCACGACGCTGGAAACCACGGTCCCCACCACGGTCGTCACGACGGTCACCACCGCGGTCGTCGCGACGGTCACGGTTGAACGACGGACGGTCGTTGTCCCGACGGAAACCACCGGACGAACGGTCATCACGACGCTGGAAACCACGGTCCCCGCCACGGTCGTCACGACGGTCGTTGCCACCGCGGTATCCACCGCGGTCGCCGCCGCGGTTGTCGCGGCGCTCGAAGTTTCCGCGGTCGTCGCGGCGGTCGTCCCGGGCCGCGGGCTGCTCGGGCACGGAGACGGCGGCCTCGACCGCGGCCTCCGCCTCGGCGACAACCTCGGCGACGGCGACCTCGGGGTCCTCGCCACGCTCACGCGCGGCACGGGCGACGAGACGGTCCGCCTCCTCGCGCAGCTCACCGGCGCGACGCTGGACGCGCTCCAGCTGCTTGGTCAGCTCGGCGACCTCGCGCTCGGCCTGCTTGGCGGCGTTGGCGGCGGAGTCGGCCTGGACCTCGGTCAGCGAACGGGCGCCGGTGATCTCGGCGACCTCCGGGTCGAAGGCACCCGCGCCGCCCACGATGTGACGGGAGGCGTCGACGCCCGCGTCCTCCATGAGGCGGAAGATCTGACGGCGCTGGTGCGGCAGCGCCAGCGAGACCACGACACCGGACTTGCCGGCGCGGGCGGTACGGCCCGAGCGGTGCAGGTAGTCCTTGTGGTCACCGGCCGGGTCCACGTTCAGCACCAGGTCGATCCCGTCGACGTGAATGCCTCGGGCGGCGACGTCGGTCGCGACGAGCGCGTTGACGTAACCGTCCTTGAAGTCGGCGAGCACCCGGGTACGGGCGCCCTGCGTCATGCCGCCGTGCAGCGCGTCCGCCTTGACGCCCGCCTCGACGAGCTGCTCGGCGATGCGGTCGGCCCCCAGCTGGGTGCGGACGAAGATGATGGTGCGGCCCTTGCGGGCGGCGATGGCGGAGGTGACCGGCGCCTTGTCCTTCGGCTTCACGACGAGGACGTGGTGCGTCATGGTCGTGACGTTGCCCTGGGCACTGTCGACCTCGTGGCTCACCGGGTTGTCCAGGTAGCGCTTGACCAGCGTGCCGATCTCGTTCTCCATCGTCGCGGAGAAGAGCATGCGCTGGCCGCCGGCCGGAACCTGGTCGAGCAGCTCGGTGACCTCGGGCAGGAAGCCCAGGTCGGACATCTGGTCGGCCTCGTCGAGGACGGCGACCTGGACGTTCTCCAGGGAGCAGGCGCCCCGGTTGATGATGTCGCGCAGTCGGCCCGGGGTGGCGACGAGGATGTCGACACCACGCTCCAGCGCGTAGATCTGGTTGCCCATCGACGTACCGCCGCAGACGACCTTCATCCTCAGGCCGAGCACGTCGCCGTACGGCTGAAGGGCGTCCGCCACCTGCATGGCGAGCTCACGGGTCGGGGTGAGGATGACCGCGCGGGGCTTCTTCTTCTCGGTGTGGCCGTCGGCAAGGGCGGCCAGGGTCGGCAGACCGAAGGAGAGCGTCTTGCCGGAGCCGGTACGGCCGCGGCCCAGGATGTCCTTGCCGGCCAGGGCGTCCGGGATGGTCGCGGCCTGGATCGGGAAGGGCTCGGTCACACCGTTCTGCGCGAGCTTGCGGACGATGCCGTCGGGCAGCCCCAGATCGCCGAAGGTGACCTTCGGCTCGGCCTTCTCCTCGGCCTCGGCCTCTTCGTCGGTGGAGACGGAGTCGGTCCGCTCCCCGCGAGGGGCGTCGTCCTTCACGGAGTCGCCGAGGTCCGCGGCGGACGTGGACCCGGTGGAGGACGTGGGGTCGGTGGACTCCACGGACCTCGTCGGCTCGGCCACGACGGTTGCCGCGACCTCGACCAGCTCGTCGTTCTCGGACATGACGGTGCGGTCAGAACTGGAAATTGACATGCGAAATGCGAAACCTTCCGGAGTCTCGGCACGCGCCCGTAACTCCGTGATTCGCAATTTCGACCGCCTCAATGCGGTCCAGCCACGGCAAGGGAGAGTACGCGCCACACGGCGCGCTTCTGTTTCGGCGCCGGGCAATGGGATCAAACGATCTACCACCATACGCACTCACCCCCACCTTGCGCAAACCGGCCCCACCCGGCCGCTGGTCTCCCCCCGATCAAGCGGGCTCCACCTGCGGCGATGCCTCCGGTGTCCGCAGCGCCGCCGGACCGCCCGGCAGGCTCATCGCGTAGGCGCGGAACTCGGCCGCGGGCGAGGCGGACGGCTGCGGTGACGGGCCCGCGGGCCCCTCGGGATCCGGGGAGGCCGGGGGCTCGGGGGCGGGCGGCTCGGACGGCGACGGCGACTCGGGCCGCTGCGGAGTCCCCGGGCCCGGCTCCACGGCCGAGGGCTCCGGCCTCCCGCCGCCGTGTCCCGGGCCCGGGACACCCGGCTCCGCCGGCTCGCCCGCCTCGCCGTGTTCCGTCCGGGGATGCGCCTCGGACGGAACCGAGGACGCCTTCGACTCACCGGGGTCGGGGGACTCGGCCGCCTCCCGTTCGGAGTGCGCCTCGGCACGGCCGCCGCCCGACCGGACGGTGCCCGTGCCGGACACGGTGCCTCCGTCCGGTACGGCCGCGCTCCCCCTCGGCTCGGCCGTCGGCGTCCTCGGCGGTTTGTCGCCGTCGTCGCCGACGCTCATGCAGCCTGCGGACGCGGCGGCCGTCACTGCGACGACGGCCGCCCATCGGACGGGAACGGACAACTGGCGCACGGACAGCACCTCCGGGGCACGGGGAGAGGCGAAGCGGGGAAGCGACGTGATGACGTACCCAACTCCCGTTGCCCCGCCGGGGACACGCCCGATCCGGTCCGCGCGCCTCCAGCGCCGCCCTCCGCTCCCGCTCACGCCCCCGGCTCTCCCGGGCAGATCTCCCCCGGCGAACCGGCGGACCGGCGGACCGGAAGGCCGGCGAACTGGCGGACCGGCGGACCGGGGGACCACCAGAAGGACCGGAGTACCGGCGCGGGATCATCCGTAGCCGAGTGCGTGCAGCCTCTCGTCGTCGATGCCGAAGTGGTGGGCTATCTCGTGAACGACCGTGATCTCGGTCTCCGCGACGACGTCCTCGCGCGACTCGCACATCCGCAGTGTCGGCCCGCGGTAGATGGTGATCCGGTCCGGCAGCACCCCCGCGTACCACTCGCCGCGCTCGGTCAGCGGCGTTCCTTCGTACAGGCCGAGCAGTTCCGGATCGGCTGGATCCGGTTCGTCCTCGACGAACACCGCGACGTTGTCCATCAGCCGTGTCAGTTCCGGCGGAATCCGGTCCAACGCCTCGGCGACCAGTTCCTCGAACTCCTCGCGCGTCATCTCCAGCACCCCGCCATTGTCCCGTACGCCCGCCCGGGCCGCCCCGGGCCGCCCCGATGCGAACGAACGGCCCGAACACCCCTCCGCCGACCTCGCCGTAAACCGTTTTGGCGATACCCGCCGCCATCCCATATGCTTCTCACGTCCCCGACGCGCTGGAAAGCGCGCAGGTGGGCCCTTAGCCCTCATCGTCTAGTGGCCCAGGACGCCGCCCTTTCAAGGCGGTAGCACGGGTTCGAATCCCGTTGGGGGCACGCTTTACCGTGTGCGAGACTTGTCTCGCACATTAGCTTGGTCCTGTGGAGCAGTTTGGAGTGCTCGCCACCCTGTCAAGGTGGAGGCCGCGGGTTCAAATCCCGTCAGGACCGCTGCAGCCCTTGTGAGCTGCGTGGCTGGGTAGCTCAGTTGGTACGAGCGATCGCCTGAAAAGCGATAGGTCGCCGGTTCGATCCCGGCCCCAGCCACCACCCGAAGGCCCCGTCCGGTGGACGGGGCCTTCGTCGTATCAGGTCTCTTCCCGGTCCACCGCGTTCGCATCGGCGACGACGGCGGTGTCCGCCGCATCGTTCGAACCGTGCGGAGCGCTCTGGCCGTTCGGGGCGTTCGAACCGCTCCCACCGGGCGTGCCCCTGCCACGCCACGCCCGTACCGCCAGGACCAGCAGCACCACCGCGACCACGGCCACCAGGGCCGTCGCGTCCGGCACGTGCTCCCCGACCCGCTGGGCCCACTGCTCGACGGCGAACGATTCGTCCACGCCCAGCAACCCGGGCAGCGCGGTCGTCCCGTCGTACACCAGGAACAGGACACCGAGTCCGATGAAGAAGAGCCCGGACAGCAGCGTCGTGGTGTGCAGTTCGAAACGGCCGAGCCGGAAGGCACGGCCGCGCAGCCAGGCGCGGCGGCCCAGGTCGAAGCGTTCCCAGAGCAGGGCGAGAAGGAAGAGCGGGACCGCCATGCCCAGGGCGTAGACGGCGAGCAGCAGTCCGCCGTAGACCGGGCTGCCGCTGACCGCGGCCACGGTGAGGACGCTGCCGAGGATGGGCCCCGCGCAGAAACCGGCCAGTCCGTATACCGCGCCCAGCGCGTACACCGACACGGCGGTGGTCGGGCGGATCCGGCCGCTGAGGGCGGCGATCCGGCGCGAGGCGAAGCCCAGGCCGACGATCTGCGCGATGCCCAGCGCGATGATCAGCCATCCCGCGCCGAGGACGAGCGCGTCGCGGTGGCTGTAGAAGAGCCGTCCGGCGTACGAGCCGGCGGCGCCGAGCGGGACCAGGGTGGTGGCGAGGCCCGCGTAGAAGATGCCGGTGCGGGCCAGAAGGCGCGAGGTGGAGTCGATGGAGTACGCGAAGAAGGCCGGCAGCAACAGGGCACTGCACGGACTGACCAGGGCGAGCAGGCCTCCGAGGAAGGCCGCGAAGTAGCCGATGTCAGCCGTCATTTCGGGCCGCCCCTGCGCCGTCGGACTTGCTGCCGTCCGGCTCGGCACCATCGGCCGCGGTGCCGGCCCCGGGGCCGGCCTTCCCGGTTCCGGTGCCGGTTTCGCCCTTGCCGGCGCCGGCCGTTCCGGTGCCGTTCCTCGCGTCCTCGGTGGCCCGGGCCTTCTCCGCCGCCGTCTCGATGGCCCGGGTGAAGGTGTCCGTCGACTGGGCCCCCGCGATCGGGCGGCCGTTGATCAGGAACGACGGGGTGGAGGTCGCTCCGATGCCGTACCCCTGTTCCTGGTCCTTGCTCACCGCGGCGGAGGCGGCCGGGCTGTCCGCGTCACGGACGAACCGGTCGAGGTCCGCGACGCCGGCCTGCTGGGCGAGCTCCTTCAGCCGGGCCTTGCCGAACCCCTTCTCCTTGGCCCCGTCGGCGTACGCGGCACGGTGGAACTGCCAGAAGCGGCCCTGTTGTCCGGCCGCCCACGCCGCCCGGGCGGCGGCTTCCGATTCGGCGCCGAAGATCGGGAAGTTGCGCCATTCGATGCGCAGGGTGCCGTTGTCGACGTACTTCTTCACCAGGGCGGGCTCGGTGTCGCGGGCGAACTTGCCGCAGTAGCCGCACTTGAAATCGGCGTACTCGATGAGGACGACGGGCGCGTCCGCCCGGCCCTGGGCGAGCGCGTCACCGGCGTCGCGGCGGGCGAGCTTCTCCAGCTCGGGGTAGACACCGGCGTCCGGTTCCGCCGTGACGTCGGCGGCCGACGAGGAGGCGGACGACGAGGAGCCCGAGTGGTCGGGGGCGGTGGCCCGGTAGGAGACGAAACCGAGCGCCGCCGCGGCGAGCACGACTCCGGCCCCGTACAGCAACGGCTTCCTGGACGACGGCGTGCGCGACGACGCCCCGGACGCGGGAACGGATGTGGCGGTGCGCTTGGGCTTGGACGTGGCCGTGGGCTTGGGCTTGGGCTTGGGCTTGGACATGCGGGACTCCGTACTGGTGGTGCGGAAGAAGGAAGGAGAAGGGGTGAGGACAGCCGGTCGGGCAGCCTCTACACCCTCAGTACGGAGAGCTCCGTCAGACTGGGCGCGGCGGCCGCCGGGCCCCGCGGTTCCATCCGGACGGGCGGGTGGAACAGGGCCGGTCCGGTGACGGCGGGCAGCCCCCACCCGGCGAGACCGGGTGCCTGGTCGTGGGCCGTACGGGCCCGTCCCGGCAGGGCGGGCTCGCCGTCCTCGTGCTTCCTGCTCTTGCCGCAGCCCGGGACCGAGTGCGGGTCCGGGGCTGTGGCCAGGGCCGGGACCGGGACGTAATGCCGTACCGCCGTCAGGGCCGGGGCCTGGACGTCCGGCCGCACGGTGTCGGCCGCGGTGGCCCCGTCGGCCACTCCAGCCGCACCGGACCTTTCAGCCCCGTCAGCCCTGTCAGCCCCGTTGACCGCACCGGGCCTTTCAGTCCCGTCAGTCCCGTCAGCCCCGTTGACCGCACCGGGTCTTTCAGTCCCGTCAGTCCCGTCAGTCCCGTCAGTCCCGTCAGTCCCGGCGGACGGTCCGATGGGACCCTCGCTCGCGAACGCCACCGCCGTCGCACGCGCACCACCGGCCGACCCCATCGTCCCCGGTCCGCAGAACAGCCCCAGCACCACCCCGAGCACCGCCAGCAGGCAGCACCACTGCGTACGGGACACGGACACGGCGACCGGCCTTCCGGGAAAGGAGCGGCGGACAGGGACGGCGGACAGGGCAACAAACGGTGCAACGAGAACGGTGCGACAAGCGGGACAACGGGTGGGCGACAAGTGGAACGGACGAGCCCGGCCAACGGCGGGCGACGAACCTGGTGCTGCGGACGGACGACGGTTGGCCGGCTGCCCGAAATGGTACGTGCTGTGATCCCGCGCATCCGTGCGGTGCCTCCGGAGTGACCCGGACCGCACGAAATGGGTTCGCCGTTCCTCGGGCCCGGGTGAGATCCTGGGGTCCGTATGTCTACTTCCTTCGCCGATCTCCAGTCCCGGCTCGAAGAGCTCTCGCTCCGTGATGCGCACCGGCTCGGCCGCCGCCTCGAAGGGGCGCGCCGCATCCGCAAGCCCGAGGCCCGGCAGGCCGTACTGGACGAGATCGCCACCGAGGCCGGAAGGGCCGCCGAGCGACTCGCGCTGCGCGCCGAGCGGGTGCCCGCCGTGTCGTATCCGGAACAGCTCCCGGTCAGTCAGAAGAAGGACGAGATCCTGGAGGCGATACGCGACCACCAGGTCGTGATCGTCGCCGGGGAGACGGGCTCGGGCAAGACCACGCAGATCCCGAAGATCTGCATGGAGCTGGGGCGCGGCGTCCGGGGCATGATCGGGCACACCCAGCCGCGCCGGATCGCGGCCCGCACGGTCGCGGAACGCGTCGCCGAGGAGCTGAACACGCCGCTGGGCGAGACGGTCGGCTGGAAGGTCCGCTTCACCGACCAGGTGAACCCCGACGCGACGTTCGTGAAGCTGATGACGGACGGCATCCTGCTCGCCGAGATCCAGACGGACCGCGAGCTGCGCGCCTATGACACGATCATCATCGACGAGGCCCACGAGCGTTCGCTGAACATCGACTTCCTGCTCGGCTACCTGGCGCGGCTGCTGCCCCGGCGACCGGACCTGAAGGTCGTCATCACCTCGGCGACGATCGATCCCGAGCGGTTCGCCCGCCACTTCGGCGAGGCCCCGATCGTCGAGGTCAGCGGGCGCACGTACCCGGTGGAGGTGCGCTACCGCCCGCTGCTGGAGGAGGACGGCGACGACGCCGACCGGGACCAGATCACCGCGATCTGCGACGCCGTCGACGAGCTCCACTCCGAGGGCCCCGGCGACGTCCTGGTCTTCCTCTCCGGCGAGCGCGAGATCCGCGACACCGCGGACGCGCTGAACAAGAGGAACCTCCGCCACACCGAGGTACTCCCCCTCTACGCCCGTCTCTCGCACGCCGAGCAGCACCGTGTCTTCCAGCGCCACACCGGTCGGCGGATCGTGCTGGCGACGAACGTCGCCGAGACCTCGCTGACCGTCCCCGGCATCAAGTACGTGATCGACCCCGGCACCGCCCGGATCTCCCGCTACAGCCACCGCACCAAGGTCCAGCGACTGCCGATCGAGCCGGTCTCGCAGGCCAGCGCCAACCAGCGCAAGGGCCGCTGCGGCCGTACCTCGGACGGCATCTGCATCCGTCTGTACTCCGAGGACGACTTCCTGACCCGTCCGGAGTTCACCGACCCCGAGATCCTGCGGACCAACCTCGCCTCCGTCATCCTCCAGATGACCGCGGCCGGCCTCGGTGACATCGAGAAGTTCCCCTTCATCGACCCGCCGGACCACCGCAACATCCGCGACGGCATCCAGCTCCTCCAGGAGCTCGGCGCTCTGGAGCGGGGCGACCAGCGCTCTCCCGACGGGCATCCCGGCGAGCAGCCGGAGGAAGGCGTCGGCGAGAGGCCCGCGGAGGGCGCCGGGGAGAGGCCCCGGGACAGGTCCGGGAAGAGACCCGCGGAGAAGTCCGCCGGCGGGCCCGCCGGGAAGAAGGGGCAGCGGCTCACCCCGCTCGGCCGGAAGCTCTCTCAGCTTCCCGTCGACCCGCGCCTGGCCCGCATGGTCATCGAGGCCGAGCGCAACGGCTGCGTCCGCGAGGTCATGGTCATCGCCGCCGCGCTCTCCATCCAGGACCCGCGCGAGCGGCCCTCCGAGAAGCAGACCCAGGCCGACCAGCAGCACGCCCGTTTCAAGGACGAGACCTCCGACTTCCTGGCCTTCCTGAACCTGTGGCGGTACATCCGCGAACAGCAGAAGGAGCGCGGCTCCTCCAGCTTCCGCCGGATGTGCAAGCAGGAGTACCTGAACTTCCTGCGCATCCGCGAATGGCAGGACATCTACGCGCAGCTGCGCACGGTCGCCAAGCAGATGGGCATCGAGGTCAAGGAGTCCTCGGCGGACACGGACGTGCCCGAGCAGTCGGTGCACGTCTCGCTGCTGTCCGGGCTGCTCTCGCACATCGGTCTGAAGGACACGGACAAGAACGAGTACCTGGGCGCCCGCAGCGCCAAGTTCGCGATCTTCCCCGGGTCGGCGCTCTTCAAGAAGCAGCCGCGGTTCGTGATGTCGGCCGAGCTGGTCGAGACGTCACGGCTGTGGGCCCGGGTCAACGCCAAGGTCGAGCCGGAGTGGATCGAGCCGCTGGCCCAGCACCTGCTGAAGCGCACCTACAGCGAGCCGCACTGGGAGAAGGACCAGGCGGCGGTGATGGCGTTCGAGCGCGTCACGCTGTACGGGGTTCCGATCGTCGCCCAGCGCAAGATCAATTTCGGCCGTATCGACGCCGAGACCTCCCGCGACCTGTTCATCCGCAACGCCCTTGTCGAGGGCGACTGGCGGACGCACCACCAGTTCTTCCACGACAACCGCAAGCTGCTCGGCGAGGTCGAGGAGCTGGAGCACCGCGCCCGGCGCCGCGACATCCTCGTGGACGACGAGACCCTCTTCGACTTCTACGACCAGCGCATCCCCGCGCACGTGGTCTCCGGTGCGCACTTCGACTCCTGGTGGAAGCACAAGCGCCGGGACGAGCCGGACGCGCTGGACTTCGAGCGCTCGATGCTCATCAACGAGAAGGCCGGGGCCGTCACCAAGGACGACTACCCGGACTCCTGGCGGCAGGGGCAGCTCAAGTTCCGGGTGACGTACCAGTTCGAGCCCGGTGCCGACGCGGACGGCGTGACCGTCCACATTCCGCTCCAGGTGCTCAACCAGGTCACCGACGAGGGCTTCGACTGGCAGATCCCGGGCCTGCGCGAGGACGTGGTCACCGAGCTGATCCGGTCGCTCCCCAAGCCGATACGCCGGCACTACGTCCCCGCGCCGAACTACGCGGAGAAGTTCCTGGACCGGGCGGTCCCGTCCGCCTCCGGCGGCCCGGTGCCACCGCAGGAACCGCTGACGGTCACGCTGGCGCGCGAGCTCCAGCGGATGGTCGGCGTGCCGGTCACCGCGGCCGACTTCGACCTGAGCCGCATCCCGGACCACCTGCGGATCACCTTCCGGATCGTCGACGAACGGCGCCGCAAGGTGGCCGAGGACAAGGACCTGGAGGCGCTGAGGCTCCAACTCCGCCCCAGGGCCCGTCAGGCGCTCTCCAAGGCCGCCGCGGCCGGTGCGGGCCCCTCGGGCGAGTCCATCGAGCGTTCGGGCCTCACGGACTGGACGATCGGCACACTGAACCGGGTCTTCGAGACGCGGCGGGCCGGACAGCCGGTGAAGGCCTATCCGGCCCTGGTGGACCAGGGCGACAGCGTCGCCGTTCGCCTCTTCGACACCGAGGCCGAGCAGCAGCGGGCGATGTGGCTCGGCACCCGGAAACTGATCATGCTGAACGTGCCGGTGAACCCGGCGAAGTTCGCCTCCGACAAGCTGACGAACCAGCAGAAGCTCGCGCTGTCCCGCAATCCGCACGGCTCCATCCAGGCGCTCTTCGAGGACTGCGCCACTGCCGCCGCCGACCGGCTGATCGGCGCACACGGCGGCCCCGCCTGGGACGAGGAGTCGTTCCGGAAGCTGTACGACAAGGTCCGCGCCGACCTGGTGGCGCTGACCGAGCACGCGGTCAAGCAGGTGCAGCAGGTGCTGGCCGCCTGGCAGTCCTGCGAGCGGCGGCTGAAGGCGACCAACAGCCTGGTTCTGGTGGACAACGTCACCGATGTGCGCGACCAGCTCGCGGCCCTGATGCCGTCGGGCTTCGTCACGTCCACCGGGCTGCGCAGGCTGCCCGACCTGATGCGCTATCTGGTCGCCGCGGACCGCAGGCTCCAGCAGATGCCGACGGCCGCCCAGCGGGACACCACGCGCATGGAGAAGGTCCACGAGATGCAGGACGAGTACGCCTGGCTGCTGGAACAGCTGCCGCAGGGCAGGCCCGTTCCGCAGGAGGTCCTGGACATCCGCTGGATGATCGAGGAGCTCCGGGTCAGCTACTTCGCCCACGCCCTGGGAACGGCATACCCGGTCTCCGACAAGCGCATCGTGAAGGCGATCGACGCCGCGGCACCCTGAATCGGGGGCGCCCCGCGGCCTTCCCGGGGCTCTCCGGGGCCTCCTCGGCGGGCGTTGGGCGCGTGACGGTGCGGCCACCTTCGGTGAAGTCGACCGCACCCTCCGACCTGCTGTACAGTCTGTCTTCGCAGCCAGCCGCAAGGCGAAGCAGCGAAAACCTGGTCCTGTGGAGCAGTTTGGAGTGCTCGCCACCCTGTCAAGGTGGAGGCCGCGGGTTCAAATCCCGTCAGGACCGCAGTGAAGAAAGCCCGGATCCAATGGATCCGGGCTTTCGCGCGTCTCGGCCCGAAGCAACCGCCGACGCGCGAGCGGGCGACAACGCGCGAACTCCGCCACCAGCAGCAGCACGCGGCAAGCGGCGCACAGCAAGCGGCAGCGGCGCACGGGAACCGGCACCCGACCTCCGCCACGCGGCAGTCGGGCGGACACTCGCCCGGTACGCCGTCAGCGGGCCGCGCCCGTCCACGACGAGGGCCGCACGCCCCTTTCCCCTCGCCGGGCAGGCGACCCGCACGCCCGGCCGCCGCCGCACGACCGACCGGCCGCCGCCGCACGACCGACCGGCCGCCGCCGCACGACCGACCGACCGACCGACCGACCGACCGGCGAACGGCAACCACCGCGGACGGCAACCGCCTCCGCCGGCCGCCCCCGTGCCCGGCGACCGCCGTTCCGGACCGCCGCGCCGCCTTTTGCCACGGCCCCGCCCCCGCTCCCCACGAGGGCGACCCGCCATCGACCCGCAGGAACCCCCAGGGACCCCGCTCCGGGGGCGCCCACGGGCCACGGAGCGCTTCGACGCCCCGAAACCGTCCGCCGCGCGCACGAGGCGTCAGAGAGGCGCCCAGGACCTCCGGGGGGCAACCGTCCGGGAAGCGAGGCAGGGACGAAAGTCCCTTGCCCGAGTGACCAACGGCGCACCATTCCGTGTTCCGCGAGTGGCAGGGTCGTACTTGGCAAGACTCGAACCGTGTGACGGGAGTCACTGAAGAAGTTTTATGAAGTGGTGACTTTACACCCTTCCTACAACTGGCGAATTTAATATGTGCAATTGCACCACCCTGACGGGAGCACCGAAGGAGGACCGCGAACGCGGTGCGGAATCCACTCGGGAGCTGGTGCGGGATACCCCGGCCTTCCGGATCCCTCCCCCCGGGACAGCGCGGAACGATTCCGTCCGGATAGGGTGAGCCACCCCGGACGGAGCCGCCGGAGCCAACCGGACGCCCGGTTTCCAACGCTCCTCCGGACCCCCGGGACAGCGCACGAAAAAGCGCGCTCCCGCCCCGGTGGAGGACCTCGGGGCGGGAGCGCGTCAAAACAAGATCGTGCCGGACCCGGCGGAGTGCGGCACGATCGCACGACGTACCCGTATCGCACAGGTGCGGCGCCCGTTGGGGCAGGCGCCCGTCATGTGGAGCTATGGGTGGGCATGTGCGGGTTGGGGGACCCAAAAGCCCAGTTGTTGCGCGACGACAGGGGTGTCAGGCCTCGCTGCGCTGCTGCGGAATACCCGCAAGTAGTGCGCGGACCTCTGCCTCGCGATACCGGCGGTGTCCACCGAGTGTGCGGATGGACGTGAGCTTGCCCGCCTTTGCCCAGCGGGTAACCGTCTTCGGGTCCACGCGGAACATCGTGGCAACCTCAGCCGGGGTCAGCAGCGGCTCGGCATCAGGTGTGCGAGCGGTCATGAGCGGCCTCCTCGGGAGAACCGAACCATCTCGGTTCTTTCCTCTAAATTCTGCACCTTGACCCACGTTGCCCGAAATGGCGGACGCGGGCCGAGTCGGTTATAGGACGAACGGCTTGTCCTCGGCACTACAACTACACCATCCGTCCAGCCACGTCGGCCAAACCGATGGAATTGCCCTCCCAGGTGTTCATCAGCGACGGAAGCCGATGGACCATGCCATAGCGGACAGTCACACCGCCGTGACGATCAGTCACAGAGCGATCAGGAGTCACCAGACCCCCCATAGCGTGCAATACTGAGCAATCCGCCCTTAGTTGGACGGATGGAGTCCTCCCGGGACTCCTTGTCCTATTTTGGCACGAGGAGTAGGGAACGGCGCAAGAGCCCCGTTAGTGCTATCCGTCACGCTTGAGGCAAAGGCCCGGTTCGGGACGTAGGTCCTGTCGCCTTCTGGAGTACGCTTCCGCCTCTTCATTCCCACGTGTCGCACAGCACACGGGTTCAGAATTCCCACGTGTCGCATCAGCACACGGGGTCTGACGCGAACAAGACCCCGGTCAGTTCGCGAACTGACGGTCTCTTACCGCCCGCCAGCGCTCCGCCAGCCGACCGTACGCCTCACTCGCCCGGTCGGCGTCCCCGGCCCGCAGCGCCTCCAGCCCCTCGGCCACGTCGGCGGCCGAACGGTCGGCGGCGAGCCGCTCCGCCGGCAGCGCGTGCACCAGGCCGGCGTAGTCGAGTTCCACCAGTGCCCTCGGGTGGAACTCCTCCAGCCAACGCCCCACCTCCACGAGCCCCTCGGTCAGCGGGCCCTCGTCCACCGACTCGCGCAGCGTCCGCAGGCCCCGCGCCAGTCGGCGCCGGGCCTGGACCATCGGCGTCCGGTAACGCAGCACCGGCGGCCCGCCCTCCCCGCCCGCCTCCGCGAACTCCCGCTCCTCGTCGGAGAAGAGCACGAACCAGCGCACCGGAACCTGCCACAGCGCGGTGATGATCCAGGGCCTCGCGTCCGGATTGCGCTCCGCCCACCGCTCGTGGTCCGCGAGTACCTGGCCGCGCACCACCGGAGGCAGCACCGCGTCGAGCACCGCTCCGGGGAACATCTCCGCCAGCCCGTCCAGGGCCAGCCAGCCGCGCAGCCTCGTCCGCCACGGGCAGACACACGTCACGCCGTCCGCCTCGGCGACGAACGCGTCCCCGCTCTCGTGCGCCGGCACCGCGACCGGTGGCGTGGCCACCAGGTCCGCGAGCGAACGGCGCAGTTCGTCCTGGGCCGTGGGCAGGTGCGGGCGCCCGGCGTAACGGGCCCAGTGGCTCCGTTCCGGCTCCGGGAAGGCGGCGAGCGGTTCGTACACCCGGAGGTAGGACGCGTAGGGGACGAGCAGCGAAGACACCACCGACATGCAGCGAATCGTGTCATGCCCCTACGCCGCCGGGGGGTGATCCTCGGCACCCGGCCGGATCTACCTCCGCGTAGGACTTACGCTCATGCCGTCGGACCCGCCTGCCGGCCGGTCCACGGCCCTCCCCACCTTCAGGAGGGTCCTCCGCCGCTTCGTACTTGGGAGTCACCACAGTGACCGATGTGACAGACGGCGTCCTGCACACCCTGTTCCGCTCGGATCAGGGGGGACACGAGCAAGTCGTGCTCTGCCAGGACCGTGCCAGCGGCCTCAAGGCCGTGATCGCCATCCACTCGACCGCCCTGGGCCCGGCCCTCGGCGGCACCCGCTTCTACCCGTACGCCTCCGAGGAGGAGGCCGTCGCGGACGCGCTGAACCTGTCGCGCGGTATGTCCTACAAGAACGCCATGGCCGGACTCGACCACGGCGGCGGCAAGGCCGTGATCATCGGCGACCCCGAGCGCATCAAGTCCGAGGAACTGCTGCTGGCCTACGGCCGGTTCGTGGCCTCGCTCGGCGGTCGCTACGTGACGGCCTGCGATGTCGGCACGTACGTCTCCGACATGGACGTCGTCGCCCGCGAATGCCGCTGGACCACCGGCCGCTCCCCCGAGAACGGCGGCGCCGGCGACTCCTCCGTGCTCACCTCGTTCGGTGTCTTCCAGGGCATGCGGGCCTCCGCGCAGCACCTCTGGGGCGACCCGACGCTCCGTGGCCGAAAAGTAGCGGTGGCCGGGGTCGGCAAGGTCGGCCATTACCTGGTCGAGCACCTCCTCTCGGACGGCGCCGAGGTCGTGATCACGGATGTCCGCGAGGAATCGGTCCGCCGGATCACCGAGAAGCACCCCGAGGTCGCCGTCGCAGCGGACACCGAGGCCCTGATCCGCACCGAGGGCCTGGACATCTACGCCCCGTGCGCGCTCGGCGGCGCCCTGAACGACGCGTCCGTCGCCGCGCTCACCGCCCGGGTGGTGTGCGGTGCGGCCAACAACCAGCTCGCGCACCCCGGGGTGGAGAAGGACCTCTCGGACCGGTCGATCCTGTACGCACCCGACTACGTGGTGAACGCGGGCGGTGTCATCCAGGTGGCGGACGAACTGCACGGGTTCGACTTCGAGCGGTGCAGGGCCAAGGCGACGGAGATCTTCGACACCACGCTGGCCATATTCGCACGTGCGAAGGCGGATGGTATTCCGCCCGCGGCCGCGGCCGACCGGATCGCCGAGCAGCGAATGGCCGAAGCGCGCCGGAGCTGACCGTGACGGGGGCGTCACACGGCACCCCCGTCACACACGGGCCCGCGACCCGCCGTCCGGCGAGAGAAGACTCACGCCGGACGGCGGGTCGTATGCCGAGAAGAGGTTAAAATCGCAGTTGACCAGCGAGGACAGGGCGTCTCGCCGGTCCTCTTCCGGGGCGTGTGATGCGGGCGGCGTACCGTATGGCCGCGGAAGCAGGTACCGTTAAAGCCCTACGGGCACGGTCTCTCCGATGAGAGTCCGTCCTGAAACATGAACGCGTGTCAAGACTCTGGGGCCGTCGAGCCCCGTCACCGAGGGGGTCGAGCCATGGGGCGCGGCCGGGCAAAGGCCAAGCAGACAAAGGTCGCCCGCCAGCTGAAATACAGCACCGGCGGGACTGACCTGTCGCGTCTGGCCAATGAGCTGGGCGCATCGTCTTCAAGTCAGCCACCGAACGCTGAGCCGTTCGAGGACGAGGAAGACGACCCGTACGCACAGTACGCGGATCTGTACAACGACGACGAGGACGAGGACGAGGACGGCAAGTCCGGTCCTGCGTCAAAGCGCCGCGGCGCTTGACCTCGCGCTGACACATCAACCCGGTCCGGGCCCGCCCCGGACCGGGTTCTGTGCTGTCCCGATCCGGTCCGCTCGTTCGGCGTTGGCGAGGAGACGCGTCTCCTCGCCGCACCTGCTGGGCTTCGCCGCGGCCACGGGCCCTCACCGCACCCATGGGTCCTCGCCCCACTCCGCAGACCTTCGCCGCATCCCGTGGTGGGCGGGGCGAAGAGGTGGCCGGGGCGCCCCGGCCACTCGTCCGCTCCCGCACCGGTAGCTGTGAACGGGAAGGTTCGCCGGGAAGCTCGCGGCGTCCGGTGTGGTGCGTCGCGAGCCGGTGAACCTTCCCGGTCGCAGCACCAGTGCCGCTCCCGGCACTAGCGTGCGTAGTCACCCACCAGCTCCGCGCCGGAGGCCCGCTCCCCGCGCTCGGTGATCTCACCCGCCACCCAGGACTCGACGCCCCGGTCGGCCAGCGTCGTCAGGGCCGCGTCCACGGACTCGGCGGGGACGACCGCGATCATGCCGACGCCCATGTTCAGCGTCTTCTCCAGCTCCAGCCGCTCGACCCCACCGGTCCTGCCGACCAGGTCGAAGACCGCGCCGGGCGTCCAGGTGGAGCGGTCGACCGTGGCGTGCAGCCCGTCGGGGATGACCCGGGCCAGGTTGTTGGCGAGGCCGCCGCCGGTGACGTGGCTGAAGCCGTGCACCTCGGTCGTGCGGGTGAGGGCCAGGCAGTCCAGCGAGTAGATCCTGGTGGGTTCCAGGAGTTCCTCGCCGAGCGTGCGGCCGAACTCCTCGACCTGGCGGTCGAGCGACCAGCCGGCCCGGTCGAAGACCACATGGCGGACGAGCGAGTACCCGTTGGAGTGAAGGCCGGAGGATGCCATGGCGATCACCACGTCACCCTTGCGGATGCGTTCCGGGCCGAGGAGGCGGTCGGCCTCGACCACGCCTGTACCGGCGCCCGCGACGTCGAAGTCGTCCGGGCCCAGCAGGCCCGGGTGCTCGGCGGTCTCGCCGCCGACCAGGGCACAGCCCGCCAGGACGCAGCCCTCGGCGATGCCCTTCACGATGGCCGCGACCCGCTCGGGGTGCACCTTGCCGACGCAGATGTAGTCCGTCATGAAGAGCGGCTCGGCACCGCAGACGACCAGGTCGTCGACGACCATGCCGACGAGATCGTGGCCGATGGTGTCGTACACGCCCATCTTGCGGGCGAGGTCGACCTTGGTGCCGACGCCGTCGGTGGCGGAGGCGAGCAGCGGACGCTCGTAGCGCTTGAGTGCCGAGGCGTCGAAGAGGCCGGCGAAGCCGCCGAGGCCGCCGAGGCCCTCGACCTCGGGGCGGCGGGTCTTCTTCACCCACTCCTTCATCAGCTCGACGGCGCGGTCGCCGGCCTCGATGTCGACGCCCGCTGCCGCGTAGGAAGCACCTGTTGTCTCAGACATGGCCTGGGATCTTTCGTGTGGAGATACGGGGCTGGTGGGCCTGGGGTACGGCCGGAACGTCACGGCCGACGCAGGGCGTCGGACGCGGCGGTCGCCGCAGGGCCTGCCGCCAGCTCGGTCTCCAGCAGTTGCTTGCCGAGCAGCTCCGGATCCGGGAGTTCCATCGGGTACTCGCCGTCGAAACAGGCGCGGCAGAGATCCGGCTTGGCGATCGTCGTCGCCTCCACCATCGCGTCGAGCGAGATGTAGGCGAGCGAGTCCGCGCCCATCGAGGTGCCGATCTCCTCGACCGACATGCCGTTCGCGATCAGCTCGGCACGGGTGGCGAAGTCGATGCCGAAGAAGCAGGGCCACTTCACCGGCGGGGACGAGATCCGGATGTGGATCTCGGCGGCGCCCGCCTCGCGCAGCATCCGGACCAGCGCGCGCTGGGTGTTGCCGCGGACGATCGAGTCGTCGACGACCACCAGGCGCTTGCCCTTGATGACTTCCTTCAGGGGGTTCAGCTTGAGGCGGATGCCGAGCTGGCGGATCGTCTGCGACGGCTGGATGAAGGTCCGTCCGACGTACGCGTTCTTGACCAGACCGGCGCCGAACGGGATGCCGCTCGCCTCCGCGTAGCCGATCGCCGCGGGGGTGCCGGACTCCGGCGTCGCTATGACCAGATCGGCCTCGACGGGCGCCTCGGCGGCCAGCCTGCGCCCCATCTCCACCCGGGAGAGGTAGACGTTGCGCCCGGCGATGTCGGTGTCGGGCCGGGCCAGGTAGACGTACTCGAAGACACAGCCCTTGGGCTTCGCTTCCGCGAAGCGCGAGGTGCGCAGCCCGTTCTCGTCGATGGCGACCATCTCACCCGGCTCGATCTCGCGGACGAAGCTGGCGCCGCAGATGTCGAGGGCGGCGGACTCCGAGGCGACCACCCAGCCGCGCTCCAGGCGGCCGAGCACCAGCGGGCGGATGCCCTGCGGGTCGCGAGCGGCGTAGAGGGTGTGCTCGTCCATGAAGACGAGGGAGAAGGCGCCCCTCACATCGGGGAGCACCTTCGCGGCGGCCTCCTCGATGGTGAGCGGCTTGCCGTCGTCGTCGGTCTGGCCGGCGAGCAGCGCGGTCACCAGATCGGTGTCGTTCGTCGCGGCGACCTGGGTGGCACGGCCGTCCTTGCGAGGCAGGTCGGCGACCATTTCGGCGAGCTGGGCCGTATTGACCAGATTGCCGTTGTGGCCCAGGGCGATCGAGCCGTGCGCGGTGGCACGGAACGTCGGCTGCGCGTTCTCCCACACCGAGGCGCCGGTGGTGGAGTAGCGGGCATGACCGACCGCGATATGGCCCTGGAGGGATCCCAGAGACGTTTCGTCGAAGACCTGCGAGACCAGTCCCATGTCCTTGAAGACCAGGATCTGGGACCCGTTGCTCACTGCGATGCCCGCGGACTCCTGTCCACGGTGCTGCAGGGCATACAGTCCGAAATAGGTGAGCTTGGCGACCTCTTCGCCCGGAGCCCAGACGCCGAAGACGCCGCAAGCGTCCTGGGGGCCTTTCTCTCCGGGGAGCAGGTCGTGGTTGAGTCGTCCATCACCACGGGGCACGCAACCGAGTGTAGGCGAGGTCGACCACTGGTCCGAATTCGGGATCGCGGATCGGGGCACTGCGGACGTGCTTCCGGAGGCGGCGCGGGGGCCGACTCCGGCGACTCCATGGAGTGACGAATTCCGCTTAATGGCCCGCCCTGGATGTACTGCGGATCGGCTGCGGAACGGCTGCGGAACGCCCGTGGAGGGGTCCCGAAACGGGGAACAGGGCGGGCACGGGGCCGCGACGGCCCGGATCGGCGGCCGGGGACCGAATGATTCCGGCCATTCGTCGTGCCGGGACGGCCGGACCGGACGGTGGCGCTCGGTGAACTGGTCACCGCCCCCGCGCACGTTCCGGCCGAACAGCTGTTTCGTGGCGAGCCTCACATCGAGGACGCCCGGTATGAGGCTTCTCCACACCTGCGGCGGCGCGGCGGGCGCCAGGCAGTGGACGGCGGGCAGTGAACGGCGGGCGCTGGGCGTTCAGCGCATCAGGGGCAGCAGGGAGGCGAGATCGGCGCGCTCGCCACTGGCGGCGACCTTCGCCTCGTCGACCGCCCGCGCCCAGTCCGTGCGTCCGGTGGCGAGCCGCATCCAGGTGAGCGGGTCGGTCTCCACGACATTGGGCGGCGTACCGCGGGTGTGCCTGGGGCCCTGGACGCACTGGACGACCGCGAACGGCGGGACGCGCACCTCGACCGATCCGCCGGGGGCCTTCTCCGCGAGGGAGTCGGCGAGCAGCCGGGTGCAGGCGGCGAGCGCCTGCCTGTCGTACGGGACGGCGGCCCCGGTCGCCTCGTTCAGGTCGTCGGTGTGCGCGACGAGTTCGATGGTCCGGGTGACCAGGAAGTCCGCCAGCCTCATGGCACCGGCCCGGGTCGTCAGCAACCGCTCCCCGGGGGCATCCGTGACACGTTCCCGGAACCGTGCGGCGACCTCCCCGTACAGCGTGTCGAGGTCCGTGCGGTCCGCGGCCCGCGCCCTGGTGTCGGCGTCGATCGCGGCGGCCCGGTCCGCGAGTGAGAACGGCCACCGCAGGAGGCTCGGGCCGGACTCGGACTCGGCGGGTTCGGGCAGTTCCAGGCCGTGGCTGACGTGGGAGAGCGCCATGGCGAGGTGGACGGCCAGTTCGCGCACGGTCCAGTCCCCGAGCCGGGTCGGCAGCGCGAGTTGTTCGGGCGTCAGTGCGCGGACGGCCGCGTGGACGTTGGCGAACTGGGCCAGAACGGCGTCGCGGGTCCGGGCGGGGTCGTAGTGGCGGGCGCGTTTGCGGGACGGCGGCATGCCCGGGAGCCTACGACCTCGTTCACGACGGTCGGCACGGCGCGGTGGAGCGGAGTGGGGTGGAGCGGGGTGGGGTGGAGCGGGGTGGAGCCCGGTGGAACGCGACGCGGGGGGAGTGGGGAGTGGGTAGTGGGCGCAACGAACGGGGCGTGGTGGTGCCGGACCAGACGGCGGGCGCTCCCGGCTCAGGGCCGGATGGCGAAGTCTCCGAGCCCCTGGTCGAGCAGGCCGAAACCGCGCTCGGCGAGCGCGGCGGCGGCCGGCGCCACCTCGTCCGCCGGCTCGCCCGCCAGCAGCCGGCCCTGGTTCGACGCGATCAGGGTGTTCCGGGTGGCGATCAGCTGGGCGGCCGCGATCCGGGCGACCGGCGGTTCCTCCCCCTCCTCGACCAGGACCTCGGCGAGCAGGTCGAAGGAGCGCAGCGCGAGCGCCTGGGCCCGGAGAAGCAGCGACGGGGTCTCCTGGATCAGCCTGCGCAACGCCAGCACCACGGGCGCGTCGCTCAGCCCCACGGAGGGGTCGCGCGCCTCGACGGCGGACAGGAACTGGCGGCGCACCGCGGCGGACACGGACTCGCCGGGAGCCCGCTCCCGCACCACCCGGGCGACATCGCCGATGTGCTCCTCCATGGGGGCGAGGACCAGGTCCTCCTTGCTCGCGAAGTAGTTGAAGACGGTCATCTTCGAGACCTCGGCCGCCTCGGCGATCTCGGCGACCGAGACCTTGTCGAAACCGCGCTCGGAAAAGAGCTCGGTGGCCGCGGCCAGCAGGCGCCTTCGCGTCTGTGCCTTCTTCCGTTCGCGCAGGCTCATCCCCTCGGTCATGGCGGCACTGTACCAGGATGAACATTAATACCGGATATAATCTTTACCCAGTACATTTATGGGCAGGGCGGCATCGCCGCCCGCTCCCGCACGTACGCCGACAGCACGGGCCGCACGTGAGGCGGACGGCGGCACCGGCGCGCATGTACACGCACGGTGGTGAGACGCGTGCGGTCCCGCCCGGTAGACCGGACGGGACCGCACCACGCGGAACCAGTACGCGCCCATCAGGGCACCGGCACCTCAGCCGAGCAGACCCGGGATGGTCTCCTCGTGCGCGGCGCGCAGCTCGCTCAGCGGAATGCCGAACTCGCCCTGGACCTCGATCTCCTCGCCGTCCACGACACCGATCCTGGCGACGGGCAGACCCCGCGCCCCGCACATGTCGTTGAAGCGGAGCTCCTCGCTGCGCGGCACGGAGACGACCGCGCGCCCCGCCGACTCGGAGAAGAGGAAGGTGAACACGTCGAGACCGTCCGGCACGACAAGCCGGGCACCCTTCCCGCCGCGCAGGCAGGACTCGGTGACCGCCTGGATCAGACCGCCGTCGGAGAGGTCGTGCGCGGCGTCGATCATGCCGTCGCGGGAGGCCGAGATCAGGATCTCGCCGAGCAGCTTCTCGCGCCCCAGGTCGACCTTGGGCGGCATGCCGCCGAGGTGGCCGTGGACGACCTCGGACCAGGCCGAGCCGCCGAACTCCTCGCGCGTCTCGCCCAGCAGGTAGAGGAGCTGCCCCTCCTGCCCGAAGGCGACCGGCGTACGCCGGGTGACGTCGTCGATCACACCGAGCACCGCCACGACCGGAGTCGGGTGGATCGCCGTCTCGCCGGTCTGGTTGTACAGCGACACGTTGCCGCCGGTGACCGGGGTGCCCAGCTCCAGGCAGCCGTCCGCGAGGCCACGGGTCGCCTCGGCGAACTGCCACATGACGTCCGGGTCCTCGGGCGAACCGAAGTTCAGGCAGTCCGAGATCGCGAGCGGCTTGGCGCCGGTGGCGGCGACGTTGCGGTACGCCTCCGCCAGCGCGAGCTGCGCGCCGGTGTACGGGTCGAGCTTGGCGTACCGGCCGTTGCCGTCCGTCGCCATGGCCACGCCCAGGTTCGACTCCTCGTCGATCCGGACCATGCCGGCGTCCTCGGGCATCGCGAGAACGGTGTTGCCCTGCACGAACCGGTCGTACTGGTCCGTGATCCAGGACTTCGACGCCTGGTTCGGGGAGGAGACCAGCTTGAGGACCTGCTCGCGCAGCTCGGCACCGTTCGCCGGGCGGGCCAGCTTCCCGGCGTCGTCCGCCTGGAGCGCGTCCTGCCAGGACGGACGGGCGAACGGACGGTGGTACGTCGGGCCCTCGTGGGCGACGGACCGCGGCGGCACGTCCACGATCTGCTCGCCGTGCCAGAAGATCTCCAGCTGCGAGCCCTCGGTCACCTCACCGATGACGGTGGCGATGACGTCCCACTTCTCGCAGATCTCCAGGAAACGATCGACGTGCTGCGGCTCGACGATCGCGCACATGCGCTCCTGCGACTCGCTCATGAGGATTTCCTCGGGCGAGAGGGAGGAGTCGCGCAGCGGCACGGTGTCCAGTTCGACGCGCATGCCGCCGGAACCGGCGGAGGCAAGCTCGGACGTGGCGCAGGAGAGCCCGGCGCCGCCGAGGTCCTGGATGCCCGCGACGAGCTTCTCCCGGAAGATCTCCAGGGTGCACTCGATGAGGAGCTTCTCCTGGAACGGGTCGCCGACCTGGACCGCGGGGCGCTTGGCCGGGCCCGTCGACTCGAAGGTCTCCGAGGCGAGCACGGAGACGCCGCCGATGCCGTCACCGCCGGTGCGGGCACCGTAGAGGATCACCTTGTTGCCGGGGCCGGACGCCTTGGCGAGGTGGATGTCCTCGTGCTTCATCACACCGATGCAGCCGGCGTTGACCAGCGGGTTGCCCTGGTAGCAGGCGTCGAAGACGACCTCGCCGCCGATGTTCGGCAGGCCCAGGCAGTTGCCGTAGCCGCCGATGCCCGCGACGACGCCCGGCAGGACGCGCTTCGTGTCGGGGTGGTCGGCAGCGCCGAACCGCAGCGGGTCGACGACGGCGACCGGACGGGCACCCATGGCGAGGATGTCGCGGACGATGCCGCCGACGCCGGTGGCCGCGCCCTGGTAGGGCTCGATGTACGAGGGATGGTTGTGCGACTCGACCTTGAAGGTGACCGCGTATCCCTGGCCGACGTCGACCACGCCGGCGTTCTCGCCGATGCCGACGAGCATCGCGTCGTTGGCGGGGACCTTCTCGCCGAACTGCTTGAGGTGGACCTTGCTGCTCTTGTAGGAGCAGTGCTCGGACCACATCACGGAGTACATGGCGAGCTCGGCACCGGTGGGACGGCGGCCCAGGATCTCGCGGATCCGGGCGTACTCGTCCTCCTTGAGGCCGAGCTCCTTCCAGGGCTGCTCGACGTCCGGGGTCCCGGCCGCGTGCTTGACCGTATCCAGGCTCATGCGTTGACCAGCTTCTTGATGATCGAGGTGAAGAAACCGAGACCGTCGGTGCGGCCGGTTCCGATCAGCGGCTCGACGGCGTGCTCCGGGTGCGGCATCAGGCCGACGACGTTGCCCGCGGCGTTGGTGATGCCGGCGATGTCGCGCAGCGAGCCGTTCGGGTTCATGTCCAGGTAGCGGAAGGCGACCCGGCCCTCCGCCTCCAGCTCGTCGAGCACGCGCTCGTCGGCGACGTACCGCCCGTCCATGTTCTTGAGCGGTACGGAGATCTCCTGGCCCGCGGAGTAGTCCGAGGTCCAGGCGGTCTCCGCGTTCTCGACCCGGAGCTTCTGGTCGCGGCAGATGAAGTGCAGGTGGTTGTTGCGCAGCATCGCGCCGGGCAACAGGTGCGCCTCGGTCAGGATCTGGAAGCCGTTGCAGATGCCGAGGACCGGCATCCCCGCACGGGCCTGGTCGATGATCGTCTCCATGACCGGCGAGAAGCGGGAGATGGCTCCGGCCCGCAGATAGTCGCCGTAGGAGAAGCCCCCCGCCAGAATGACCGCGTCGACCTGGTGTAGGTCCTTGTCGCGGTGCCACAGCGGCACGGGCTCGGCGCCGGCGACCCGTACGGCCCTCAGGCTGTCCTGGTCGTCGAGCGTGCCGGGAAAGGTGACGACCCCGATCCGGGTGTTGCCACGGCCCGAAGGGCCTCCCTCACGGGTGGTGGCGGGAGACGGGCGGGAAGTCACTTCGACTCCTCGGCCTTCTCCACCTTCACCGTGAAGTCCTCGATGACGGTGTTGGCGAGGAAAGTCTCGGCCATCTCGTGAATGCGGGCGAGGGCGGCGTCGTCAACCGGTCCCTCGACCTCCAGCTCGAAACGCTTTCCCTGACGTACGTCCGCGATTCCCTCGAAGCCGAGACGGGGCAGTGCGCGCTGCACCGCCTGTCCCTGCGGGTCGAGGATCTCGGGCTTGAGCATGACGTCGACTACGACGCGTGCCACTGGCACTCCCGTGTGGTGTGGTGCGACTGGTTCTCCGGAGGGCTCCCCTGACCTCCGCAGCTTCACTCAGCCTACCTGGCCGGAAATTCTACGCGGGTAGATATCAACCGTCCGGATCACGGCGAGATATCGGACTCGGTACGCGGCCGGGAAAAATCTACGAAAAAATTCATCACCGCAGACACACATAGAAGGCTGACACGCGGAGACAATTGACCGGACTTCACAATACGGCGTCAACCGCTGTACAAATGATTACCAGGGAATGCAGCATTGCCCCTAAACCGTCGACACCCGGTCGACTCGCATCCGCGCCCACAGCCGGAAGGCCGACATCGGAGCATGTCAGACGTGCCGATGCCGTAGGAAAGGATCGATATCCGTGGCTCAGCGCGTAGTGGTCACGCTCTCCGACGACATCGACGGAGGAGCGGCGACGGAAACGGTCGCCTTCGCCCTGGACGGGAAGTCGTACGAGATCGACCTCAATGCATCCAATGCAAAGAAACTGCGCAAGGCCCTGGCGCCGTACATGTCGGCGGGCCGTAAGCAGACAAATCACAGCAAGCGCGGCAGGACTCCCACGTCGTACCGGCACACCTCGCTCGAACCCGACCCGGCGGCAGTACGCGCCTGGGCCCGGTCGCACCGAATGGAGGTGCCGGCCCGCGGCCGGATCCCGAAGAAGGTCTACGAGGCGTTCCGCGCCGCCCGTTGAGCGGTCCGCCGAGCAGTCCCGACGGCGCCGGGCCGGGACCCGCCGGGACCCGCCGGGACCCGCCGGGGCAAACCTCCGGACGAACCTCCGGGGGGCCTGAACGGGGTACGGACGGTGTGCGGACGAGGTGCGGACGAGGACCCGACGGCGGCTTCCCGGACCCCCGGACGACACCCGGAGGCCACCGACTTGCGCTGCACCCCTGCAGGTCGGCTAAAGTCTGGAGCACGCCGAAGGGCAAGGCCGCAAAGCCAAACCCCAAGCAGCGTGCGGGTGTAGTTCAGTAGTAGAACATCCCCCTTCCAGGGGGAAGGCGCAGTGTGCAATTCCTGTCACCCGCTCTGCATCGCTCTTACCGATCATTACGACGTTCGGGTAGAGTGGTGCTCGCACCGCTCGAAAGAACTCCTCCTGGGAGTACAATCGACGGCAGCAATGCGGACGTGGCTCAGTTGGTAGAGCATCACCTTGCCAAGGTGAGGGTCGCGAGTTCGAATCTCGTCGTCCGCTCTTGATGAGAATGAAGGCCCTGATCGATATCGGTCGGGGCCTTCGTCGTATACACGCGTCTCTGCTCTCCCCCTTCTTGATCGTCCCCTTCCTCCCCTGCTCCGCCTTCTCACTGTTCTCTTCCTCTCCTGCTCTTCCTCTCCTGCTCTTCCCCCTCGGCTCTTTCCCCTCGGCTCTTTCCCCTCGGCTCTTTCCCCTCGGCTCTTTCTCCTCTCGGCCGACTGTTCCTTCGGCCGAACCGTCCCCTTGAGCCGACTCGCACCATGACGTTTGTCATGAGCAGTGGTGACAGCTCGCACTGCCTGCGGCGGCGGACCGACGGAAATCTGTAGGCATGAGCAGCGACGACAATCCCGGCGACCGCACGGGCGGCGCCGTGGCGGACATCACAACCGGTTCGGCGCCGGATCCGGCCTACGGCTCCTCCCCCGACCTCGACCACGCCCCCACGACCACGACCGATTCCGCGACTGCGACCGCGACTGCGACTGCTTCTGCGACTGCGACCGCTTCTGCGGTCATGACCGGCTCTGCGGCCGCGGCCTCCCACGATCTCGCGCACGATTCCGTCATCGAGGCGAACGGGGTGAGGCGACGCTATGCGGGCGGGTTCGAGGCCGTCACCGGCGTCTCGTTCTCGGTCGCGCGCGGTGAGCTCTTCGCCCTGCTCGGCACGAACGGCGCCGGAAAGACGTCCACCGTCGAGCTCCTGGAGGGACTGGCCCCGCCCGACGGCGGCACCGTACGGGTGCTCGGCCATGACCCGTACCGCATGCGTGCCGCCGTCCGGCCGCGGATCGGGGTGATGCTCCAGGAGGGCGGCTTCCCGCCCGAACTCACGGTCTCCGAGACCCTTCGGATGTGGGCGGGCTGCACCAGCGGGGCGCGGCCGACCGGCGAGGCCCTGGAGCTCGTCGGGCTCTCCCACCGAGCACGCGTGCGGGTCAAACAGCTCTCCGGCGGGGAACGACGCCGCCTCGATCTCGCACTGGCTCTGCTCGGCCGGCCCGAGGTGCTGTTCCTGGACGAGCCGACCACCGGGCTCGACGCCGAGGGCCGGCGCGACACCTGGGAGTTGGTGCGTGAGCTTCGGGACGCCGGCACCACCGTCCTGCTCACCACGCACTACCTGGAGGAGGCCGAAGCGCTCGCCGATCGGCTGGCGATCATGCACCGTGGGCGGATCGTGACGGCCGGCACCCCCGCAGAGGTGACGGCGGCCCGCCCCGCCCGTATCCGCTTCGAACTCCCCGAGGGTGTCCCGGCGGCCCGGCTCCCGCTGCGGCTGCGGGCCGCGGCCGAGGAGGGCAGGGTCGAGATCCGCACCCACCGGCTCCAGGATTCGCTGACCGAACTGCTGGTCTGGGCAGGGGAATCGAACGTGGAGCTGCACGGACTCGACGCCCGGTCCGCCTCGCTGGAAGAGGCATTCCTCGACATCGCGCAGAACGCGTCGGAACCGGACACCCGAAAGGCGGACGTCGCATGACCGACACCACCACGCCCCGCGCGACCGGCACGCCCCGCACGACCGGCGCATCCATGACCGGCCCGACGGCCATGACCAGTCCGACGGCCGGTCCGGCAGGCGCGGAACCGAAAAGGGGCACGACGGTCGCAGGACGACTGCGGGCCCTCGGCCGCGCCGAGCTCACCCTTCTCGCCAGGAACCGGACCGCTGTCTTCGTGGCGCTTCTGGTGCCGCTGGCGATGGTCGTGGCGATGAAGACGTCGCTGGACCGGATCGACCTGGGCGGAACCGGGCTGACCGTGGCGGGGGCGGCGCTCACCGGGGGCATCGGCATGGTCCTGATGCAGGTCGTGTACATGAACCTGGTCGCCGCGTATGTGGCACGGCGCGAGGAGCTGGTCCTGAAACGGCTGCGCACCGGCGAGGTCACCGACCGGGAGATCCTCGCCGGAACGGCTCTGCCGTCGGCCGCGCTGGCACTGGCGCAGACCGTTCTGGTGGTCCTGGCCGGTGCGGTGTTCTTCGGTCTCGGCGTGCCGCAGCGCCCGGAACTGCTGGTCATCGGACTGGTGCTGGGAGTGGTGTTGCTGTCCGCGCTGGCCGCCGTCACCTCCGTGGTGACCCGGACCGTGCAGACCGCGCAGATCACCACGATGCCCCTGTTCCTCGTCTCGATGATGGGCTCGGGCCTCTTCGTGCCGCTGGAGATCCTGCCGGACCGGGTGGCGTCGGTGTGCGAACTGCTTCCGGTGACCGGTGTGATGACCCTCGTACGGGCCGGGTGGCTCGGCAGCGCGGACGGGTACGACATGCTCGGGGCCGGTCTCAACGCACTGGCCTGGACCGTTCTCGCCGTGTTTGCTGTGCAGCGGTGGTTCCGCTGGGAGCCCCGACGCTGAGGAGGGCGTGGGCATGGGCACGAGCAGCACCGGGGTCACGGGCGGGGACACGGCCCTCGTGCCGAGGAGATGTCGTGGCTGAACGAGGACGTACCGCGCGGGCGCGCATGCGGCGGCGCAGGACGGGCTGGCGCGGACGCAGCGGGTTCGACAAGGTCAATCTGTACACGCGCGGCACCTTGTACGCACTGGTGTGGTTCGCCATGGTGATCCAGATCCTGATGTCCGTGACCCGGCCCGTGCGCGAGGCGGCACCCGCCGCACTGATCGCCTCGGCGGTCCTGCTGGCCGTCGCGCACGGGATCTGCGGAACGATGCTGACCGCCAGGGGGCTGGTGTACTACCTGGGCCGGGGCGCCGTGGACTGGCACCTCATCGCCGTCGGCGGGGTGCTGCTGGTGGCGAACCTGACAGCGGTGCTGGCTCTCGCCCGGTACACCGGCATGCACGAGTTCCCCGAGCCCTCGTACGTGTTCAGCGCCTGCGTGGTGCCCTTCACCTGTGCGCTCGTGCTCGTCGTGCCCAGGTGGGTGTCGGTGCTCCAGCAGGCCGCCGTCGCCGTCGGTACGGGCACGGCCGTGTGGCTGCTCGGCGGTGGCCCGGGGCTGACCATCGGTCTGGCCCTCTCCACGGCGTTCGTGGGCGCGCTGATGTCGGGCACCACCCGGACGTCCGCCTGGTCGCTGGGCGTGATGTGGAAACTGCACGAGGCACGCGATGTGGAGGCGCGGCTGGCCGTGGCCGAGGAGCGGCTGAGGTTCGGGCGGGACATGCACGACGTGCTGGGCCGCAACCTCGCCGTGATCGCGCTGAAGAGCGAGCTGGCGGTGGAACTGGCCCAGCGCGGCAAACCGGCGGCGATGGACCAGATGGTCGAGGTGCAACGGATCGCGCGGGCCTCCCAGCAGGAGGTGCGCGATGTCGTACGGGGGTACCGGAAAGCCGACCTGAGTACGGAACTCGCGGGCGCCCGAGGGGTGTTGGAAGCAGCCGGGATCAGGTGCGAGGTGGTCGGCGACGGAGGCGGCGAGCTGCCCGTCTCCGTGCAGTCGGCGCTGGGCTGGGTGGTGCGGGAGGCGGCGACCAATGTGCTGCGGCACGGCGACCCCCGGTACTGCACGATCCGGCTGCGCGCATCCGCGGACGTCGCGGTGCTGGATGTGGAGAACGACGGGGCGCCGCCTCCCACCGACGGGCCCCGCTCCGTCGACGGGTCGGGGGGCTCCGGGTTGACCGGGTTGCGGGAGCGGCTTCGCGCGCTCGACGGCTCGCTGGACGCGGGCCCGGCGGAGAAGGGACTGTTCCGGCTCACGGCGACGATCCCCCTGCCGACCGGAACCGTCGCGGGCACAGATACGGACATCGACAGGAACACCGACGCGGGTATCGACACGGGTGTCGACGCGGGTATCGACACGGGCGTCGGCGCAGGTACCGGCACAGGTACCGGCACAGGCGTCGATGTGGGCGTCGATGTGGGTACGCCGTCCGGCCCGGAGCCCCGGGGGACCTGGGGGACCTGGGGGACCTGGGGGACCTGGGGGACTCGGGGTTCCCGGGAGGCTCGGAGGTCCCAGGTTGCCCAGGGGTCCCGGGAGGCTTGGGGGTCCCAGATTGCCCAGGGGTCCCGGGAGGCCTCCGACGATGTCGGCCCGGGGCGCGCGTCACGGCCCCGCCCACCCTCGCGTACGCCGCCGCCCGGCACCGATGCCCCAGCGGCGTCGGACGCGACATCATGTACGCCTCTTCAGGAGAAGTGACCATGGCAGCTGTACGGGTACTCCTCGCCGACGACGAGCATCTGATCCGTGGCGCACTGGCCGCGCTGCTCGCGCTGGAGGACGATCTCGTGGTCGTCGCGGAGGCGGCGACCGGCCCGGAGGCACTGGCCATGGCGCGGGCCCATCGCCCCGATGTGGCGGTCCTCGACCTGGAGATGCCGGGCGCCGACGGTGTGAGAGTCGCCACATCCCTGCGGGCCGAACTGCCCGGCTGCCGCACGATGATCGTGACGAGTCACGGTCGCCCGGGACACCTGAAACGCGCACTCGCGGCCGGCGTCCGGGCCTTCGTGCCGAAGACCGTCAGCGCGCGTCAGCTTGCCGGGATCATTCGCACCGTTCACGCCGGAAACCGTTACGTGGACCCGGAGTTGGCGGCCGACGCGATCTCTGCGGGGGACTCGCCGCTCACCGCGCGCGAGGCCGAAGTGCTGGAGCTGGCGGCCGACGGGGCGCCGGTCGCGGAGATCGCGGAGCGGGCGTCGCTGTCGCAGGGAACGGTACGCAACTACCTCTCGGCGGCCGTCTCGAAGCTCGGTGCGGAGAACCGTCATGCCGCGGCGCGTCTCGCACGCGAGCGGGGATGGGTATAGTGGTGCCTGCGCTTCGGCGCTTGCGGACGTAGCTCAGTTGGTAGAGCGCAACCTTGCCAAGGTTGAGGTCGCCAGTTCGAACCTGGTCGTCCGCTCGGTTCAGCAAGAAGCCCCGGCCTTTCGGCCGGGGCTTCTTCGTGTTTCCGGTCTCCCGGGCCGACTGCTACCAGCGGGTGCCGGTGAGGAGTTCGTACGCCTCCAGGTACTTCGCCCGGGTCACGTCCACGATCTCCTGCGGCAGGGCCGGGGGCGGCTGCTCGCTCCTGCGGTCCCAGCCGGAGGCCGGCGAGGTCAGCCAGTCGCGCACGAACTGCTTGTCGTACGAGGGCTGGGCCCTGCCCGGCTCCCAGGTGGCCGCGGGCCAGAAGCGCGAGGAGTCCGGGGTCAGCACCTCGTCCGCGAGGATCAGTTCCTCACCGCCGTCGGCCGTGGGAGCGAAACCGAACTCGAACTTCGTGTCGGCCAGGATGATCCCACGCTCGCGTGCGATGTCGCGGGCCCTGCCGTACACGTCGAGCGTGACGCGGCGCAGCCGCTCGGCGGTCTCCGCGCCGACCTGTCGGGCCGCCTCCTCGTAGCTGACGTTCTCGTCGTGGTCGCCGACCGCCGCCTTGGTGGCGGGGGTGAAGATCGGCTCCGGGAGTTCGGAGCCGTCGACGAGGCCCTCGGGGAGCGGGAGACCGCAGACCGTGCGGGAGGCCTCGTACTCGACGAGACCGGAGCCGGTGAGGTAGCCGCGGGCGACGCATTCGACCGGGACCATCCGCAGCGATCTGCAGATCAGGGTGCGGCCCGCCCAGTCGGCGGGGGCTCCGGCGGGGAGTTCCGTGGACAGGACGTGGTTCGGCACGAGGTCGGCGAGCTGGTCGAACCACCACAGCGACAGCCTGGTGAGCACGCGGCCCTTGTCCGGGATCTCGGTCGGCAGGACCCAGTCGTACGCGGACATCCGGTCGCTGGCGACCATGACGAGGTCGCCCGCCTCGTTCCGGTACAGGTCGCGCACCTTGCCGGTGTGGAGGTGGGTGAGCCCCGGGACCTGCACTGGTTCGGGCTTTTCTACAAATCCGGACACGCTGCCTCCGCGTAGGTTGATCCAGGAGTCGTTCCGATTCTCCCGTATCGGGGGCGGTGGGGTGGGAGCGGGGGCTTCAGTCCCGTTTGCAGATGCGGTCCAGGAGGTTGGCCGTGGCGCGCTGAATACGGGGATCCACATGGCCGGGGCGGTCCAGGGCCGGGGACCAGGCGAAGGTACCGGAGGCGAAGACGAGGGCGCCGGACGGCGCCCGGTACAGGGAGGTCTCCTGGTGGCGGGGGGCGCCCTCGCTGTCCTGGTACGGGGAGTGGGCGAGCAGGATGCGGCTCTCGTGGTCGGGGAGCGCGATGCGCGGGAAGTAGCGGTCGGCCTCGCCCGCGACCAGTCCGTCGATCTCGTCCCCCTCACGGGCGCCCGTCGCCTCCCACAGCCAGTGCTCGGCGTTCCGTACGACCAGGGGGTGCGGGTCCGGGACCCGGCCCGCGTACTGGATGCCGAGCAACTGCTGCTCGGCCCGGTCGATCTCGCGCCAGAGCGCGGGGCGCCCCGGGCTTCGACGCTTGCGGCAGGTGAGCAGCCGGTCCGGAACGCCGGACGGCGACGGAGCGAGGCTTACCTGCCAGTACATGGTGTTGGCGGAGAGGAAGACGAGCGAGGTGCCGCCGTCGCGGGCGCTCTCCACGGCGTTGCGCATGGGAACCGACCAGTACTCGTCGTGGCCGGGGAAGACCAGGCCCCGGTAGCGGCTCGGGTCGACCCGGCCCGCGTGCAGGTCGCGGGTGTCGGCGTACGCGACGTCGTAGCCGTACCGTTCGGCCCAGCGGATGAAGTCGTAGGCGTGACCGACGTGGAGCGGCAGGCCCGCACCCGCGTACGGGCGGTCGAAGGACACCGTGACGGCGGCGTCCTGCTCCCCCAGGAGACGGCCCTGCTCGTCCCAGGCGTGGTACAGGCTGGCGCCGGTGTGACCGTCCTCCGGGTAGAGGTTGTACGCCTGCCAGGTGATGTCGGGCAGGACCAGCAGCAGATCGGCCGGGTGGTCGTCACGAACCGTGAACGGGACGTGTGAGCGGTGCCCGTCGGCCGTGGTGAGCACGGCGACGTAGGCGCCGATGGACCAGTACGTCGGGATCTGCAGCCGCCACGACTGCCACCAGTGATGGCAGGAGACCGTGCGGTCGGCGGTGAGCGGGGCGGGCTGGACGATGCCGGAGAGCCGCGGGCTCGTGGTGATCTTGGCAGCCCCGTCGCCCCCGTAGTGGCCGATGCGGTAGATGTCCACGGAGAACTGCTGGGGCGGATCCACGGTGATGTGGAAGTCGATCGCCTCGCCGGGGGCGGCGGCGCCCGTCGAGATGAAGCCCTTGATCTGGCGGTGCACGTCGTCGGCCGTGCGGGTTCCGCCGTCGGAGGAGCGGGCGAGGGTGGGATCCGCGTACCAGGGAACGACATGTCCGGTGTCGTCGAAGTAGTTCTCACTGCCACGCAGCCAGGGCAGAGGCCCCTGGCCGAAGGGATCGGAGACGGCATGCGCCAGGGCACCCGACTCCCATCGACGAATCTGCTCCGCCCCCATACCGCTCCCCTCCCTCGGTCCCCCGCGACAGCAGTGATGCAGTCGTCGACCGGTGATCGCCGATGCCGTTCGCCGGGGTGATCATCGGCGTCGGCCGCTTGCGGCCGTGCGCCATCGGTGCACCGACAGCGACGCGCCGACTGTCAGCGTCGATCCACAGCACATCACATAACGCATGCACTCCGTCACCGTTCGTCGCGAATTGACGTGAACGGAACGTACCCTTCCGGACATTGGGGTGTCGAGGGGCACGGCCGTGTTGCCTCCGTCGACGACCGCGCCGCCCGCCCTCGACAACCGCGTCGCTCCTCCCTCGGCGACCGCGCCGCCCCTCCCTCGGCAGCCGTGTCACCCTTCCCTCGGCAGCCGTGTCACCCTTCCTCGACGACCACGCCGCCCCTCCTTCGGCGACCGCGTCGCCCCCTTCGTCCGCGCGTCGGCCCCTCGTGCGTCGGCCCCTCGTGCGTCGGCCTCTGCGCGTCGGCCCCGCGCACCGCGTCTCGACCCCCGGCGCGACGTCGGCTCGTGCGCGGATGCCTCTGCTCCGAGCGGGCCGGACGGGTCTGATGAGTCGGACAGGTCCGACGGGTCCGACGGGTCCAAGGGGTTCGACGGGTCCTACGGGTCCGACAGGTCCGACAGGTCTGACGGGTCCGACGGGTCCGACGGGTCCGACGGGTCCGAGGGTGGTGCCGAGAGGTCGGACGGATCGGACAGTGGTGCCGAGAGGATCGAGTGAGTCGGACAGATGTGCCCGGTGGATCAGACGAGTCGGACTGGCTTGTCCGTACGCACGCCGACCGACGCCAGCCAGGAACGCAGCGGTCCCGCGTCGCCGTCCTCGATCAGGGTGAGAACGGGGACTGCCAGATCGGCCCGGCGCTCGCCGTCGACCAGCAGAGCCGGGCCGTCGAGCCAGTCCAGTCCGGGGGTCGCACCCGCCGTGTCGACGGCGGCGCAACAGACCATCGCCGCCACATGATCGGCGAGCAGTTCGGTTCCCGTGCGGGGCGGCAGGAGAGGAAAGATCGGAAGGGGAACGGGTCCCCAGAAACCAAGCACGTCTCCGCCCACGTTGACGGCGCCCGGAGCGCCCGGCGCATCGCCGTGCGGCGCGCTGCGCCGTTCCGCCGCCTCCCGGGCCACTTCGGCGCTGATCCCGGCCGCGAGCTCCTCGCCGCCCCCGCTCCGGCCCGCCAGATGCTCGACGACGCGGGCCAGCGTGGGCACCTCGGAGTCGGTGGGAAACGCGATGCCGCCGGAACCTGAACCTGAACCGTAGGAGACGGCATCGCCGGTGCTGCCGACGCCATCGGTACTGCCATCTCTGCCGGAACTGCCGTCTCTGGCAGTACCGGCAGAGCTGCTGATGCTGTCAGTGAAATGCGCGGGTGCCGTCCGCATCGAGTCGAGAACGCGGTGCAGACGAGTCGCCTCGGTGCGCCATTTCCGGTCGACCACTTCTTCCGGGTACTGCTGCCAGTCGACCGGCGACCAATCCGGTCCGGGCTTCGCCGGACCGCCGTGGAAAAGCCGGGCAGCCAGCAGGGATGTCGCCTCGTCGGCCGCGCCCGGCTCCTCCAGGAGGTCGCAGGCGGGACGCTCGCCGAGCCGTGAGGCGAAGCCGTCGGCGAGCCGGTCGCGCCGGGAGAGTTCCGTGAGGGCGGACACGACGCCCGCGTCCAGTCCGGAGGGCCAGCGGCCCATCTGCCAGGCCGGCAGCGCGACCCGCGTGAGCAGCCGGTCCCATCCGGCGTATGCGAGGCCCACCTGCTCCTGGGCGACAATCCGGAGGCCGTAGTCCACGCCCTGTGCACGGACGGACGCGGCGGCGGCGACGCCTCGTTCCATCTCCGCGGCGTGGCTCCGGCAGCTGCGCAGCAGCAGCCGGGCGATCCAGCCGACGAAGGCGCGCGGCGCCCCGCGTACCCCGGGCAGCGGCCCGGGCAGCGGTGCGGCCGCGTCGGCGACCACTCCGTCGAGTCCTCGGACGAAGCGACGCGCCGCAGCTATGTCGGGGTGCGCGGAGGGCCCGGTGCCGGCGACGACCGGGGCGAGCACCGCTCGTAGCTCCGCCACTCGCATCCACCACAGGAAGGGCGAACCGATGACCAGCACGGGCGAAGCCTGTGCTCGACGTCCTCCCCGCCCCCCGGGAGGCGCACCCTGACCCGCTCGCCCCGTTCCGTCGGCGCCACCGGCACCACGCCCGTGCCCGTCCCCGGCACCGGGGACGGGCTGCGCCGAGGGGTGTGTACGGTCCTCCAGCCAGCTGTCGCAATCGGGGGTGAGAGCTATCGCCGAAGGAGCGGGAACCCCGAGCCGGTCGGCAAGATCCCTCACCAGCCGGTAGAGGTCGGGGGCGGCTTCCTCGGCGAGCGGAACGGTCGGGCTGACCGCCGGCCTGGTCCGCACGATCGCGACGGCGACAGCGGCCGCGATCAGCAGCACAACGATCGCGCAGGCGGTGACGGTCCAACGCGCCACGTCCCAACCGCTGCCGACGGCATGGCCCTGCGCACCCGCGACGAGCAGCACGACGGCGACCGCCGTCGGCAGAATGGCAGCCGCGGTCGCTCTGTTGCGGATACGCAGCAGAGCGAGGGCTTGGGCGCGCGCACTCTGCGCACCCGGCTCCTCACTTGTACCGATACCGGACACGGCCGGACGTCACCCCCTCTGCCCCCGCGGCGGTGTTGTTCACTCCCCCACTGTGGCACCCGTCACTGACATCGCAATGTCAGTGGGCCAAGTGCCGGAATGCTTGCGCCGCACCCTAGTTGGGACGTCGGCAAGCGTCATCCGGATGGCTCAGTCGCCACTCGATGGAATGGCTTTGGGCAAAGGTGCTGACGCGCCGCCGTTCCTGGAGGCAGTGGCGCGTCGGCCAAGGACTGTCCCGTGACGAGGCGAAGCCAGGAACGAGCAAGGGGCGAAGCCGGGAACGAGCACGGATCGGAGCCGGGAACGGGCACGGGGCGAAGCCGGGAACGGGCACGGGGCGAAGCCGGGAACGCGCACGGGGCGAAGCCGGGAGCGGGTCGGAACCTGTCCCCGGTCATGAATCAACCCATGACCGGCCCATGACCGCCCCGGCCCCGTCTCCCGCTCTGCTCCTGCGGGCGGGCCCGTCGACCTCTGCCGACGGATCCGTCCGGATCAGACCTCCGCGGCCTTCCGGGCAATGTCCGTACGGAACTGCGAGCCGTCGAGCCGGATCCGGGCCGCCGCCGCGTAGGCGCGCTCCCGGGCGACCGCGAGGTCCTTTCCGGTTGCCGTCACGGACAGCACCCGACCGCCCGCGCTGACGACCCTGTCGCCCTCCTTCCGGGTACCGGCGTGCAGGACGTACGCATGCGGGGCATCCTGCGCCGCCACGTCGTCGAGCCCTCCGATCGGGTCTCCCGTCCGCGGCGTACCCGGGTAGTTGTGCGAGGCGATGACCACGGTGACAGCGGCCTCGTCGCTCCACTTGAGGGGCGGCAGTTCGTCGAGAGTGCCGTTGGCGGAAGCCAGCAGCACCCCGGCGAGCGGGGTCTTCAGACGGGCCAGGACCACCTGGGTCTCGGGATCACCGAAACGGGCGTTGAACTCGATCACCCGGACACCGCGCGAGGTGATCGCGAGACCCGCGTACAGCAGGCCGGAGAACGGAGTGCCGCGACGGCGGAGCTCATCGACGGTCGGCTGGAGCACCGACTCCATGACCTCGTCGACCAGCTTGGGGTCGGCCCACGGAAGCGGGGAGTACGCGCCCATGCCGCCGGTGTTCGGGCCCTCGTCGCCGTCCAGGGCGCGCTTGAAGTCCTGCGCGGGCCTCAGGGGCAGCACGGTGGTGCCGTCCGTGATCGCGAACAGGCTGACCTCGGGGCCGTCGAGGAACTCCTCGATGACCACGCGGTCGCAGGCCAGGGCATGGGCACGGGCCGCCTCGACGTCCTCGGTGACGACGACACCCTTTCCGGCCGCGAGACCGTCGTCCTTGACGACGTACGGGGCACCGAAGGCGTCGAGGGCCTCATCGATCTCGGCAGGGGTGGTACAGACGTAGCTGCGGGCGGTCGGGACGCCGGCGCCCGCCATCACGTCCTTGGCGAACGCCTTGGAGCCCTCCAGCAGTGCCGCCTCACCGGAGGGGCCGAAGCAGGGGAGGCCCGCGGCGCGCACGGCGTCGGCGACACCGGCGACGAGCGGCGCCTCCGGACCGACGACCACCAGTTCGGCGCCCAGGTCGGTGGCGAGGCGCGCGACGGCGTCGCCGTCGAGGATGTCGACCGGGTGGAGTTCCGCCACCTCCGCGATGCCGGCGTTGCCGGGAGCGCAGTACAGAGCGGTGACGTCGGGGTCGAGGGAGAGAGAGCGGCACAGGGCGTGTTCGCGGGCGCCGCCGCCGATGACGAGGACCTTCACACGGTGCAGCCTAGCCGCCGGGGCGTGGCGGCCTTGACGTACGCCAGTCCCTGGACACCCGCCCACGGACGCCGGCACCCGGACCCCCCGCGCGTGAACGGCCGACCCACGAACACCACGGTCCGCGAACACCGCCCCCGTACGCCGACCCGCGAACACCCACTCGTGCTCACCGGTCCGCGAACACCGCCTCTTTCCACCGGCCCGCGAACACCACCCCTGCACACCCACCCGTTCACGTCGGCACGTTCACGTCGGCACGTTCACGTCGGCACGTTCACGTCGGCACGTTCACGTCGGCCTGTTCGCGTCAGCCCGTGGACAGGCCGGGGCCGCGGCGCGGACGGACGGCCGCCCGCGCGTCTACTCGTTGGTGAACTCCTCCAGCACCGTGGCACCCAGCTCCCGGACGATCAGGTCGTGCCCGGAGAGCGCCGAGTCGACGAGGTCCGGATCGTCCGCCTCGGGGACGTCGTCCTCGGGCGCGACCGAACGCGGAGGTTCGGGCGCGGCGGAGCGGGGCTGCGACGCGGCGTAGGAGGACGGGGCCGACGCCGCGACGGGTGCCGCGCTCGGTTGCGGCGCCGATGGGGACGGGGCGGCGGGCCGGGGCTCGTAACTCTGCTGCGGCGCGGGCGCGGCGGCCGGGCGCTGCGCCGCGGGCGGGACGGCGGCGGACCGTCCGCCACCGCTCTGCGGCGGCGCGCCCGCGCCGCCCGAGGGGTCGACGATCGCCTCGATCTTCCACTGCGCGTTGAACCGTTCGGCGAGAGCCTGCTTCAGCACGTCCTCGCTGCCGCTGCTCGTGAAGTTGTCGCGCGCGCCCGCGTTCAGGAAGCCGAGTTGCAGTGTGGTGCCGTCGAAGCCCGTGACCTGGGCGTTCTGGCTGAGCAGGATCCAGGTGAAGCGGCGACGGTTCTTCACCGCCTCCAGGATGTCCGGCCACATGTTCCGCACCTGGCCGGCGCCCTGTGTCATGCCCGCCCCCTGTGCCGCTCCCGGGCCCGGCTCGACGGCGGGCGCCGGTGCCTCGGGGGCGGTCCGGGCCGGTGCGGTCTGGGGTGCGGGCGACTGGCCGGGGGCGGAAGCGGTCGGCCAGCCACCGGGGCGGCGGCCGGATTCCGGCGCGGCGGTGGGCCAGGCACCGGGGCGCTGACCACCCGCGGGAGCCCCACCGGGCGGTGCGGCCGACGGCTGCGGGGCAGCGGGCGCCGTCGACTGCGCGGGAGGTACGGGCGGTGCGGGAGGTGCGGGCGGCGCCTCGGCGGGCGCGGACGCCTCTCCGCGCGCAGCGGCTCGCGCGGCAGCAGGCCCGCCCCCCGGCTGTACGGCCGGTGCGACCGGGGCGGGGGCGTGCGCCAGGGCCTCCGGCCCCGGCACGTACCCCATGGCGGGCCCCGGCCCGGCAGTCGCGAAGGACGCGCCGCGCTCCAGCCGGTCCAGCCGGGCCTGGAGGGAACGTTCGTCGTCGAAGGCCGCGGGCAGCAGCACCCGAGCACAGATCAGCTCGGCCTGGAGGCGCGGCGCCGTCGCCCCGCGCATCTCCGTCAGCCCCTCGTTGACCAGGTCGGCGGCGCGGCTCAGCTCGGCGGCGCCGAAGACGGACGCCTGTGCCTGCATCCGCTCGACGACATCCGCGGGCGCGTCGATCAGTCCCTTCTCCCCGGCATCCGGCACGGCGGCCAGAATCACCAGGTCACGCAGCCGCTCCAGCAGATCGGCGACGAAACGGCGCGGGTCGTTGCCGCCCTCGACCACCCGGTCCACGACCTCGAACGCCGCCGCCCCGTCACCGGCCGCGAAGGCGTCCACGACGGAGTCGAGCAACGAGCCGTCCGTGTAACCGAGCAGCGCGGTCGCCATGGCGTATGTCACACCGTCGTCGGCAGCACCCGCCAGCAGCTGGTCCATCACCGACATCGAGTCACGCACGGACCCGGCACCGGCCCGCACGACGAGCGGCAGCACCCCGTCCTCGACGGGGATGCCCTCCTTGCCGCAGACCTCCGCGAGATAGTCGCGCAGGGTGCCGGGCGGAACCAGGCGGAACGGGTAGTGGTGGGTGCGCGACCGGATGGTGCCGATGACCTTCTCGGGCTCGGTGGTCGCGAAGATGAACTTGAGGTGCTCCGGCGGCTCCTCGACCACCTTCAGCAGGGCGTTGAACCCCGCCGACGTGACCATGTGCGCCTCGTCGATGATGTAGATCTTGTAACGACTCGACGCGGGCCCGAAGAACGCCTTCTCCCGCAGATCACGGGCGTCGTCCACGCCACCGTGCGATGCGGCGTCGATCTCGATCACATCGATCGATCCCGGCCCGTTGCGCGCGAGGTCCCGGCAGGACTGGCACTCCCCGCACGGCGTGGGCGTCGGCCCCTGCTCGCAGTTCAGGCAGCGGGCCAGGATGCGTGCGCTGGTCGTCTTGCCGCAGCCGCGCGGTCCGCTGAACAGGTACGCGTGATTGACCCGGTTGTTCCGCAGGGCCTGCTGCAGCGGGTCAGTGACATGCTCCTGCCCAATGACCTCGGCGAACGACTCGGGGCGGTAGCGGCGGTACAGCGCAAGGGACGACACACATACGAGGTTATCCGGGCGCACCGACAACCGGCCCCGCCCGACCGAACCCGCACCCGCCTCGCCCGCGCCCCACCGGGAAACGCCCGCCGGAAACACAAGGGCCCCCCACGCACCCGCCAGAGCCAACCTACCCTTGCTGCCTTCCGGCCCTGGGGGAGTTCAGTCAGATAGCGCCACGTGAGGGGCTGAAGCCCACCTTAGCCGATCCCCACCCCTCCCGGTCCACTCCCCTCCCTCCCGATCCGCCCCGATCGAGCCCGCCGCGGATCTTGAACGGAACAGGTTCGCGAGCACTCCCCAACGTCTTGTATTGTTTGCGGCGGAGGATTCGCCTAGTGGCCTAGGGCGCACGCTTGGAAAGCGTGTTGGGGGCAACCCCTCACGAGTTCGAATCTCGTATCCTCCGCCATTGCTCTCACCGGGCAATACGTCGAAGGCCCCCGCAGCTTGCTGCGGGGGCCTTCGACGTTGGTGGTCTCAGTTTTGGTCTCAGTTGGCCTCGCGCCCGGATCGTGGACCCTCCCATCACGGTGGCCACCCGGGAGGAACGGGCGAGGCAGGTACGTAGCAGCAGGTCACTGTCGAGGTTCTCCGTCGTCTTCACGGGGACTCCGTCAAGATGGACAACGTCATCTCCACACCGCAAGGGATCGCTGCATGGCCTCGAACTCGACGCCCCGACACCAGGGCCGTCTCGAACTGACCTGGACCGACAAGGACAAGACGCTCTTGTCGACCGGGGACGGCAAGTACGACTACACCTTCGTCGACCCGACGGACTACCGGGTCTCCGAGGTTCGTCTCCTCCACGAGGTCGAACGGGTCGAGGCGCCGACGCCGGACAATCGGCCGGAGGAACTGCCACAGCCGACCACCGACAACCTCCTGATCACCGGCGACGCGATGCACGCGCTGGATGCCCTTGCCAAGATCCCGACGTACTCCGAGAAGTACGCCGGGAAGGTCAAGCTGGTCTACATCGACCCGCCCTTCAACACCGGCCAGGCGTTCACCCAGTACGAGGACAACATCACGCACTCGATCTGGCTCACGCTCCTCCGGGACCGGATCCGGCAGATCAGGCCGTTGCTCGCGAAAGAGGCGTCTGTGTGGGTACACCTCGACCACATGGAGTCGCACCGATGCCGCGTCGTCCTCGACGAGGAGCTCGGGGAGAACAACTTCGTCGCTGAGGTCGCCTGGCAGAAGGCGGACTCGCCACGGAACGACACCAGGCTGCTGTCGACCTCGCAGGACACGATCCTGGTCTATCGAAGTTCCGAGTCTTGGATCCCGAACAGGATGCCCAGGCTTGCCGCCTCGAATACAAGCCGGTACCAGCAGCGCGACGGGGACCCTGTCCCGTGGCGTGACGGGGATGCAACCGCCGGCAAGGCATCAACGAACCATCCGATGGTTTACGCGATCCAGCACCCTGTCACGGGGGGCCTGATGTATCCGACTGCGGGCCGCTGCTGGGGCAAAGCGCAGTCGTGGATGTTGGAGCAGATGTCGGAGTACGCGCCCTACGAACTGCGTGACATCGGCGACGAAGCGGAGCGCGCACGCATCTGCGGGACGACACCAGAGAAGGTCAAAGCCAGTGTGCCGGCGATCATGCTGGCGGTGTCCGTCGAGGAGGCTGTCAAGCACGCTCGCGCCCGCTACGACGCTGGCAACTGGCCCGAAATCGTCATGCTCGGCCTGCGGGAACGCATCCAGCGCAAGAAGCATCTCGAGGACAACGGCCGAGTTCCCGAGACGCTTTGGCTGGGCAGTGAGGTCGGAGGCAGCCTGCGCGGGAAAATCGAGATCAAGGCCCTTTTCCCCGACGAGCATCCGTTTGCGACTCCGAAACCGGAGCGCCTTCTGGCCCGCGTCATCCACATCGCGTCGAATCCTGGCGACATCGTCCTGGACTGCTTCGCCGGATCAGGTACCACCGCGGCCGTCGCACACAAGATGGGGCGCCGTTGGGTTACCAGCGAGCTTCTGCCAGAAACCGTGACCCGATACACGCTGCCTCGCCTCACCAAGGTCGTCAACGGAGAGGATCCTGGGGGCATCACCACCATCACCGAGCGAGTCTCTGCCGTGAGCGATGGAGAAGACGAGGAGCACGGCCTGCCTAACGGTATGTCCCCTGAAGAAGCCCAGGAGTTCAACCGGCTCCTCACCAAGGTGACCAAGGGCGTCGACACGGATCTCGACGCCCCCACCATCAAGGTCCTGAAGGCGGCCACCAAGACCAAGGACGTCACGACGGACAACTGGCACGGAGGAGGAAGCTTCACCCACCTCCAGGTCGGCGAGTCCATGTTCGTCGAGATGGCGGGGATGGTCCTGCTTGCCGACTGGGCCACTCAGGGCGCCCTGGCAGAGGTCATGTGCGCCCAGCTGTCGGTTCCCTACGAGCCGGACGGCATCTTCGCCGGCAAGCAGGGCCGCGTCAGGTACGTCGTTATCGACGGCATGGTCGGCCCAGGAACGATCGCCTCCATCGTCGACAGGCTCGCCGAGGGCGAAATGGTCGAGGTGTGGGCTACCCAGATCCAAGACGATGCGGCCGAGGCTCTGAAGGACTCCCGCAGCGGCTCTCGACTCGAACTGATCCCCGATAAGGTCCTCGACAACTACCGTCGCAAGTCGGCCCGCAAGTCGCCGTTCGGCGCGGGTCGTTCCATGCCCTCGCCCCGAGAAGCGGACGATTCGGCTGAGACCGCGGTCGCTGCCGCCGCAACCGAAAGGGAGAGCGCCTGATGGGCGTGTTGCAGTTTCAGCCTGACCTCCTGGACCAGGTCGCCCACCGTCTCACCCTGCGTGAACCGAACCGCAAGGCGATCGAGTCGGTGTTGCTTCGCACTTCCGACCACTACGACGTACAGGAGAAGACCGAGCCATACGAATGCATCGTGGATTCGGCCACCGGCGTCGGGAAGACCTACGTCATGGCTGGCCTGATGGAGTACCTGGCTGGGGCCGAGACACCGGCGCGCAACTTCCTGCTGCTAGCGCCCGGCAGGACGATTCGCGATAAGTCGGTCCTCAACTTCACTGCCGGCAACGCGAAGTCGCTCCGCCGCATGCTCAGGTCCGCCCCGTACGTCATCACGGCCGACAACTTCAACACGCCGGCCACCCGGGCCGCGATCGACGACCCAACGGTCACGAAGCTCTACATCTTCACCGTTCAGGCGCTGACCTCCGCCACGGGCGACGGTCGCGCTACGCACGTCCCCTTGGAAAACCTGGGCACGTCCTTCTTCGACTATCTCGCGCAACTCGATGACCTCGTGATCCTGGCGGACGAGCACCACTGCTACCGCGGCCCGGCGTTCTCCCGGACTATTCGGGACCTCAAGCCCCAACTCGTGGTTGGCATGACCGCAACTCCCGTGAGGGCGGACGAGCCCCTCGTCGCGTTCCGCTACCCGCTGGCAGCGGCGATCGCCGACCGGCTCGTGAAGACCCCCGTTATGGTGGCTCGTCGCGATGACCGCTCGGACATCGGGACGAAACTGCTCGACGGTGTCAATCTGTTGCGCTACAAGGGCCAGGCCGCCGATGCCCATTGCGATGAAAACGATCTGCCCCGAGTCAACCCCGTGATGCTGGTCATCGCCCGGAACATCGAAGAAGCCGTAGAGTTTCGAAATGTCCTCGACACTGCCTCCTTCGACGGTGGCTCCTGGGTCGGGAAGACACTGCTGATCCACTCGAAACTTACCGGTGATGCCAAGGAGAAGGCACTGGCCGATCTCCAAGCCGTAGAGGACCCCGACTCGCCGATCCGCATTATCATCAGCGTCGGCATGCTGAAGGAAGGCTGGGACGTCAAGAACGTATACGTGATTGCGTCCATGAGGGCGTCGGTCTCGGAGGTCATGACCGAGCAGACCCTCGGTCGCGGTATGCGTCTTCCGTTCGGGGACTACACGAACGTCGAGATCCTCGACACGCTCGAAATCCTGGCCCACGAGAAGTACGGCCAGCTGCTCGAGAAGCGGAAGGTCCTCAACGAGGCATTCATCGACTACGGCACCTACGCCGAAGTTCGGCGACTTGCCGACGGCAGCTCTGTGGTGCGCCAGAAAACAGTCGAGAGCAATGCGGTCGTCATCGGTCTGCCCGGTCAGAGCGACCCGGTGGAACTCGGTGACGACGGAGGCAGCGGGCGAAGCTCTGAGAGGGCTTCGTCCTCGGGGGCCAACACAACGACTCCTGCTCCGGCCGCCTCCGATACGCCTGGCGTTGTGGACGTGGAGACCCGGACGCGTGCGGCAGCAGAGGCCGCTGCCAACAATTCCGGGATCGTCGAGTACGCCCCCCTGCCCGACAGACCTCCCATCTTGATCCCCCTGTTGATCTCGGTTTCTCAACCCGCCACGGTCAGCCTGAATGACATCACCGACTACGCTCCGTTCGAGCGGCTTGGCTGCACCCTCACGATGGACTATTCCGATGAGCTGAAGCGGACCAAGATCGTTGCTTCTCATGACGGCCGTACTGCCATAGTGAGCACCGAAACAGCCGCTGACACGGTGGTCTCCGCGCTGCCGCTCGATATCCCCCTCTCGGATACACGAAACTCATTGATTCATCGCGTTATGTCCGTCAAGGGTGTTCCGAACCGTCCACTGGAGCTCGGCGCGGCTCAGCGCATCGTCGACCGCCTCATCGGGGCAATGGGCGACAAAGCGACCGAGCACCTCTCCGCTTTCGTTGAACGGTGCGGCCAGCGTCTCGCCGCTGAGGTTGCGAAGACACTCCGAGAGGCAAGTCAGGCCGCCCAGGTCTCCTACGCCGATGACGTAGAGATCGTCCCGCTCAGCAAGACGCGCGTGACGCGCAAGCGCCAGATGGCCGGCCATGCCGATGGTTCCTTCGAAAAAACGATCGCGTTCAACGGCTGGAGCAAGAACCTCTACAGCCATGCCTGGTTCGACACTGCGCCGGAGTTCAAGGCAGCCAACGCCATCGAGGGTGGGAAGCACGTGATCGTGTGGGCACGTCTGCACATAAAGGATGTGCCCATTACTTGGACGTCGGAGGGACGGAACTACAACCCCGACTTCGTCGTCATCGAAGAGGTGGATGGAAAGCACATCGGCTGGCTGGTGGAGACGAAGGCTGACAAGGATATGACTTCTGAGGAAGTCATCGCCAAACGCCGGGCGGCCCGCCGGTGGGCCAACACCGCAAATTCCTCTCCCGACGTCGACGTGTTCTGGAAGTACCTCCTCGTGGGGGAGCAGGATGTCGAGGACGCGCAGGGATCATGGGAGTTTTTGAAGGGTTTCGGCCAGTAATAGGCCGGGCTGCCCAGCCCAAAGTAGCGCGTGACGAGAATTCTCCGTTGCCGGTGCGGCCCTAGAGATCTGGGCCCCACCGGCAGGTTCAGACAGCTGGATCGCCGTGCCGCCCAGGGTGCCGCGCCCGGTCCACGGCCTGTGCGCACGCCTCCACGTAGGCAGACGAGACCGCGTCCTCGTCCGTACCACGCACGTGGGCCTCGATCTCCTGGCCGGGCCGACGCGAAGTGTGCCAGCGCATCGGCAGGTCGGTGTACAGGTCGGGCTCGAAGTCCCACGCCCATGTCGACCATCGGGCAGGACTCCCGACGTTGAGTCGTTCACCTCCCGTCAGGAACACGGCATGAGCGTGGTGCACCATCCGGCGGTCGGGAATCTCGTGGCGGATGAGCTGGGCTCCGCCTCTCGCCTCCCAGTGTTCCCGCCTCATCTCCTCGACCTGTGCCGCCTGGCCGGGCCGGTCCTCGCTCCACTGGGCAACCACTTGCTCCGCGTGCTGGCGGGCGGCGAAGGCCAGGCGTCGGCCGCCGAGGTCGGCGAGGTAGACCGCTGAGTCGACCGAGGCAGGGCCGGAGCGCACGGCGGTACGGGAGCCAGTCTCCTCCGCGACGTCCGCAGGCGCGGCCCAGAGCAGGGCTCCGATTTTGGCGGCGGTCTGCTGCAGGACGGGGCCGGTCATGTGCTGGTAGCGACGCCGCATCCGAGCAGACTTTCCGGGCTCCCAGCCCATGATGCTGTCGACGACGGCGTCGGAAATCCCGAGGATCAGCAGGACCGTGGCCGCGGTGTGACGGGCGTCGTGAAGGCGGCCGTCGCGAACTCCGGCAGCCTTCAGCAGGTCCTTCCACCTGTGGAAGTCGGTGTTCGGGTTCAAGGGTTCGCCGATGGGTGAGGTGAAGACGTACCCCTTCTCCGTCCAGAGGTCGCGGGCCATGGTTCGCTCACGGGCCTGGTCCTCCTTGTGCCGGTGCAGGAGCTGGAGGAGCTCTTCGGGGACGGCGCGGGACTTGGCGTTCTTCGTCTCGCGGCGAGTGTTGATCTTCTGGGGGCAGTAGCCGGGCTTGCGTCCGCAGCGGTCGCCGCAGCCGTGCTTGTAGCGGGGCCGCAGGCGGCCGCGGCGTACGCGGATGACGCCGAGCTCGAAGTCGACGTCGTCCCACTGCATGCCGAGGACCTCGCCCTGGCGCAGGCCGAGGGCGAGCGCAATGACCCAGCGGGCGGTGTTGCGGTGCTTGGCGGCCTCGGCGAGCAGGTGCTGGACCTCTTCGACCGTGTATGGCTCGACCTCCTCCTCTTCGACCTTGGGGGCCTTGGCGATGGAGGCCGGGTTCGAGGTGAGGTGTTGGCGACGCACGGCTTCGTTCAGCGCCGTGCGGATCGTGCGGTGAGCCTGGTGGGCGGTGCCGGCGGCGCTGCCGTTGTCCTGCATCTTCTTGTAGAAGCGTTCCAGGTGCTCGAGCTCCAGCTTCTCCAGGCGGTGGGCGCCCAGGCCGGGGACGAGGTGGTGGTAGACCGCCACGCGGTAGCCGTCGATCGTGTTCTCCGAGACGTGCGCGGCGGCGATGTTCTCGACCCAGTGGGTGAGCCACGTCTTCACGGTCCACGACTGGCCGGCCTTGCGGACGGCGCCCTTGTCACGCTGGCGCTCCAGCTCGCGGACGACCTTGGTGACCTCTGCTCGGGTCTTGCGGCTGACGTGGCGCCGGTCCGGGGTGCCGTCGTCCTTGACGCCGACGGTGACGCGACCGTGCCAGCGGCCGTCCTTACCGAGGTAGATGGACGAGGCGCCATTGGGCTGGCGGGACTTCGGTGCGGAGGCGCGCGTCATGCGGCGGCCCCGAAGTCGGTCGCCGACAGGCGGCGGGCGAGGAAGTCGTTCACCGCCTCCGCTGGGATGCGGCGCAAGCTTCCGATCTTGACCGAGGCGATCTCACCGGAGGAGACGTACTCGTACAGCTTGGTGCGGCCGATGCCGATCCGGCGGGCGGCCTCGGCGACGGTGAGGGCTACCAGTGTCATGTCCCCGGTGGATCGCCGCTCGGCCATCAGGGTGCGTAGGGCGTCTTCGGGTACGTCCAGGAGCTGGGCTATCTGGGAAACGGGCAGGGCGGGCTGCGGCATGGGGTACTCCTCCCGCCGGCTTCGCGGCGACGCGGGAGCGGCAACTCCCGGCGGCCTGGCCGGTGGCGTCGTTCAGGGATGGATGGGTCGGTGGATGGTTATCGGCGGCGGAGGTCGCCGCGAGTGATGCTCCTCGGCGTTCGTAGCGCCGTGGGAAGGAGCAGCGGCTGACTAGTCGCCAGCAGGTGGCTGGCCTTGGTTTCGCAGGTGAGCCCGGGACGGGTGAATGCTCCTCTGCAGGGCCCGCTCTTCGAGCCTGAGGAGTTCGTCGACCTGCCCTCTGTACTCGGGCCCCTTGTCCCCGTAGGCGTCGAGTTCCCTCTGGATCTCGCTCAGGTCCATCTGGTTCCGGTCGATGGCTGCTCGCATGTGGCGGTACTCCAGTGTCATCTGGACGTACTCACGTGCGAGCTGGCGGATGCGGGGCGTGGCCAGTTCGCCTGGCGGTCCGGTCAGGTCCTGCATGGTGAGGTCGAAGACCTTGCAGAAGCCGAGTGCCTCGTCGAGGTTGACCCTGCGACGGGGCTTGCCGCTCTCGATGCGCCAGATCGCGGACTGGTTGATCGGATGGCCGACGGCGGCCATCTCCTCTGCGAGCTTCACCGTGCTCCAACCGCGGACCTCGCGTTCCAGCTTGATGCGTGTGGCGACGTGATCCTCCGGCACCGGGCGACCGGGGCCGGCGCGCTCCGCGCCTTTCTCACTGCTCACTCGCACCCCCTTCACGCGACATCGGGTCCACCGGGGCCAGCGTCCACAACTAAACATCGTTGCGGAGTGAAATGCAAGGCGTTGCGTTGCCGAAAATCTCGGCTATGGTCGTGTTCCGCCGTACAGCGGTGGACGAATCCGCACACGCAAGCGGCCCCGGTGCTACGAACACCGGGGCCGAAGTAGAGGCTCCACCGCACAACCATCCATCCCTGAACGATCGAAACCCGAGGCCGGGGTTGCCGCCCCGTAATGGCCTGCCGGGTGAAGGAGCTCCATGCCCCAGGGTACGACCCTGCCATCCCAGATGCCATCCCGCTTCGGTGAGGGCTCCATGCCGATGGAGCCTCCGTTCAACCTGGACGCCGAGTGCGCGGTTCTCGGCGCCTGTATGCATAAAGCCGACATCATCGACGCGCTCCGGCCCATCCTCGGGGACGACGCCTTCTACCGGCCCGCGCACGAGACCATCTGGCGCGCGCTTCTCGCCCAGCACCGCGAGGACAGGCCGACCGACCCGATCGTCCTCACCGAGCTGCTCCGACAGCAAGGTGACCTGCAACGCGTGGGCGGTCCCGCCTATGTCTCCCAGCTCGCCAACGTGCCCTACGGCACCGGTAGCGCGGAGTACCACGCGGAGATCGTCCGCGAGAAGGCCGACCTGCGCCGCCTGGTGACCTCCGCCCTACGCACCCTCCAGCGGGCCCAGGAGCCCAGCGCGGATCCCGAGGCAATCCGCAGCGAGGCCGAAGCGGACGTACGCGCCGAACGCGAGCGCGCGCTCGCCTCGGGGCAGGGGCGCTTGTCGCGCTTCGCCACAGACGGGTGGTCGTTCGTCAAAGAGAGCGGCGCGGATACCGAGCCGCTGTGGGGCACGCGCGAGAAGACCGTCTGGGCTCCCGGCGAGAGTTTGATGATCGTCGGCGCACCGGGCGTCGGCAAGACCACCCTGGCCCACCAGGTGATTTTCGCCCGCCTCGGCCTTCAGGAGACCGTCCTGGAGATGCCCGTCGCCCCCAGCCGACGCGTGCTCTACCTGGCGATGGACCGCCCCAAGCAGATCGCCAAAGCCATGGCCCGCCGCGTCTTCCCCACCGACGAGAAGATCCTGCGCGAGCGGCTCGTGGTCTGGGAGGGCCCGCTGCCGGCCACCCTCGACAAGGAGCCCGACCTCCTCGCCGACCTCGCCGCCGCCCACCAGGCCGACACCATCGTGATCGACAGCCTCAAGGATGCGGTCAGCACGATGGTCGACGACAGCCTCGCGGTCGCCTTCCACAACGCCCGTATGCGCGCCCTGCGCAACGGAGTGGAGATCCTGGAGCTGCACCACCAGCGCAAGGCCACCGCAGACGCCCCACGTGGCCAGCGCCCCAACCTGGACCAGGTCTACGGTTCCACCTGGATCACCGCTGGCGCAGGCAGCGTCCTGTTCGTCACCGGCCGCGCAGGCGACCCGGCGGTCACCCTGCATCACCTCAAGACCCCTACCGGCGAAGTCGGCCCGCTGGACGTCACCCACGACCACGTGCGCGGCACCACAACCGTCGACCCCACCAAGGACCCCGCCGTCCTGCTGCGCAACGCCCCAGGCGGGCTGACCGCACGCGACCTGGCGACCATCCTCATCGGCGGCGGCGATCCCGAACGAGCCGACATCGAGAAGGCGCGGCGCCACCTCGGCCGCCTCGTCGACAGCGGCCTGGCTACCAAGGCCGACGGCATCGCCGGAGGTGTCGGAGGCGGTCAGCAGGCCCGCTACTACGCCTCCGCCCGCCACCTCACCTCCGTCGGCTGACCCCCTCACCAGCCCCCTCGAAGCGTTCACGCGACCGTACACGCGGCTCCCACGCCCGCACACCCTCGTGAACCGCTCACAGCCCACACGCTCAACGCAAAACCGCAGGTAGAGCGATCACGCGAGCGTCCACGCCGTACACGGTCCCAAGCGATCACGCGCGGGGCCCCCTTTGGAAGGGGGCCCCGCGTGTACGCCCCCTCCGTGAACGCCGTGATCGACTTCCCAGCCCTCCCTCGGAGTAGATCCGCACATGCCGCCCGCAATATCCGAAACACTCGCCACCACCTCGCTCCCGTACGCCGACAGCCTGCTCCTGCCCGCGGCCGTCCTGGCCGTCGCCGCCGGCGCTCTGCTCGCGGGCCTGAGGGCCCGACGCGGCCGGTACCTCCCCCGCAATCGGAAGCGGCGTCTCTCGGCTGCCGTCGTCACCGCCACCGTGGCGGCGCTCGTGTGCACCGCCTACAGTGCGGACACCAGCTGGCGGTTCGCCACCCACTACCTCGACATGCGCAACACCGCCGAGCGCGCCGCGATGTTCGCCGCCGCGGAACTCGCCCTGTTCTCGATGGCGCTGATGGCCCGGCAAAACCTGCACGGGTCGAGGCAGGCGGCCGGCCTGCCCGGGGTCCTCGTCTGGGTGATCACCGCTATGCAGACCATCCCCGCCTACGCCGAAGCCGGACCGGTCGGCGGCACAGTACGCGCCTTCACCGGCCCGGTGATGGCAGCCGTGCTGTGGCACCTGGCCATGGGCATCGAGCTCCGCCAGCGCACTCCCGACGCCACTTCCTGCGGACTCGCCGCCGTCCTCACACGGCAGGCCCGCGAGCGGCTGCTCGCCCGTCTGCGGATCGTCGAGCAGTACCAGGGCGCCGCTCAGATCATCAGCGACCGGGCCACACAGCGGGCAGTCACCCTCGCCGCCCGCCTTGCCGAGATGACGCCCGGGCAGCGGACCAAACGGGCAGGCCGGCGTACCGTGCGTCGTCTGTCCAAGGCCCTCGCCCGCTCCGGCATCGACGCCGACCCACTCCGCAACGAACAGCTGCTGCGTCAGCTCGCCACCCGCCGCCAAGCAGCCGCCCTGGCCACCATCGACCTGCCCGAGCGCTGGGCCACGCTCGTCGGGCAGCCGGTCGACCTGCCCGCAGCACGGCCCGGTTCCTATCGGGCAGAAGCCGACGCACTGGCGGACTGCGGCGGGCGGGCAGAAGACCGCGCCCGCCCGCACCCATCAGATCTGGTCGATGGGAAACCCTGCCCGGATTCCCGCCCGAGTCCCATTGCCCGCTCCGGCCCGATGACCCGCCTGCGAGAAGCAGTTCCGCCGCCCACGGGCAGTGCCTCACACAGCCCATCGGCCAAGTACCACCCGCCGAAGGCGAAACAGTCCGGCCGCAAGTCCAGCGCCTCCGACGAAGTCATCCTCGACTTCACCCGCCGCATGTACGAGGAGACCGGCCGCGTCGGACGCGACCGAGTAGAGGACGCCGTGCGCGACGCTGGCTACAGCGTCTCCAGCAACGACGCAGGCCGAGTCGTCCGCGAGTTCAAGTCCCAGCTCGGGGCCACGCGCACGGATGTCTGATTCCGAGACCGCAGCAATGGCCTGAAACGGAGATACCAGTGCACGTTCCCCACCACGAACCCGCCGCGTCCCAGCAGCAGCCGACCACCACCCCAGCAACAGGCGGAGCAAGTTGTCCCGGGAGCAATGCTCCCGGAGCTCCCGCCCCAGGGGTGGCGGGACCGGTCCTGCGCCAGGGGGCACCGAACCGGCAGGCTGCGGCCGAGGGCGGACCGCAGCCTGGAGGGGGGCAGCAGGCCGAATCCCTTTCGCGGCGGCGTCAGCGCGCCCGCCAGACAAAGCCCCGCAAACGCCTACACCAGCCCAGTTGCCGCATGAACGACGCCGAGTACAAGCGCTTCACCGACGCAGCAGCTACGTGCCAGATGACCAACGCCGCCTTCCTCGCCTACGCCGTCGACAAGGCCGCCCGCGACCTGACCCGCACCGCTGCCGAGATCGCCACCGAACGGGAAGTCCTCAGCGAGGTGTTCGCCGCGCGCCGACATCTGGGCCGCATCCACGGCCTGTTCAACCAGGTCACCAAGGCCCTCAACTCCGGTGCCGACGCACCCCACCTCGACGCCACCGCCCAGGCCGTCCTGAGCGCGGCCCGCCGGATGGAGGATGCCGCCGATGCTCTGCTCGCCCACCGGGACGGCGGTGCCCCGGCGTGATCCCCCGCATCCACAAGCGCGGCAGCGAGACGATCGGCCTGATCCGCTATCTGTACGGTCCCGGCACCCACGAAGAGCACACCGACCCGCACCTGGTGACGGCTTTCGACCCGCTCACTCCCGACCCCGGCCGCGACCCGCAGGCCACCTACGGGCAGCTTCAGCGGCTGCTCGACCAGCCCGTCAACGCCCTGCCCGCCGACCGACGCCCCAAGAAGCACGTGTGGCACCTGTCCGTACGTGCCAGCCCCGAAGACCCGATGCTGTCCGACGACGCCTGGGCAGCCATCGCCCGCCGCATGGTCGCCGCCACCGGCATCGCCCCCGACGGCGACGATGCCGCCTGCCGGTGGGCAGCCGTCCGGCACGCCGACGACCACATCCACATCATCGCCACCCTGGTCCGCGACGACGGCCCACGGCCCCGCCTGCACAACGAAGCCCGCCGCGCCCAGACCGAGGCCCGCCTCATCGAAGCGGACTACGGCCTGCGCCGGATCACACCCGGCGATGGCACTGCCGCCAAGCAGCCCACCAGCGCCGAGCGCCACAAGACCGAACGCCGCGGCCGACAGCGCACCCCGCGCGAGGAGCTGCGGGAGGCGGTCCGTCGCTCGGTGGCCGGTGCGGCGGGCGAGGAGGAGTTCTTCGACCGCCTCGGCGCGGCCGGCCTGCTCGTCCGGCGCCGTATCGCGCCGTCGGGCGACACCCTCGGCTACACCGTCGCCCTCCCCGGCGACCGCAACGGCAAGGGCGATCCGGTCTTCTACTCCGGCTCCAAGCTCGCCCCGGACCTCTCCCTACCCCGTATCCGCGAACGCTGGACCCAGAACCCGGACGACCCCACCCAGCAGCCTGCCTTGCCCTCGGTGACCGGGCCCGCGTCCGCCAGGCGGCGCACCACCAGCGCCGCCTGGCGGGCGTTGCTCGTCATCGACCACGGTGACGACGGCGTCATCGCCGCGCAGATCGCCGCCACCGGCGAAGTCCTTGACGCCCTCGCCCAGACCTCCGCTGCCCATACCCGCCACGAACTCCAGGCAGCAGCCACCGCGTTCGAACGCGCCTCCCGTTCCCACGTCCGCGCCGTCCGCAGCCACGACCACGACCTGCGCCGAGCCGCCCGCGGCCTCGTCCACAGCGGCCCGGCCCTCGGCCGAGGTGAAGACGGCGCCACCACCGCGATGGTCATCGACATGCTGATCTTCCTGATCACCGCCACCGCGCACTGGCACGCCAGGAAACAGCACGCCCAGCAGGCCGAAGCCGCCCACCGAGCCGCCGTACACCTTCGCGCCGCCTACCCGGCCGCCGCCGGCCACCCCATGGCCTTGCTCCACCAGCAGGGCAGCCGCCTGGCCCCCTCCTGGCAACGCCACCACGCCACCGCCGTACGCCACGCCCTGCCCGAACTGGCCGACCGCATCCTCGCCGAACCCGGCTGGCCCGCCCTCGCAGCCACCCTCCACGAAGCCCGAACCACAGGCCACAACCCCACCACCCTGCTCACCCAGGCAGCTGCCCTACGAGAACTGGGCACGGCGGAACGCGTGAGCGACGTGCTCGTGTGGCGGTTGCTGCGGATGGCCGACCTCCCCGCTGACCCCCAGAATTCCCAGGACCGGCGCGCCAGCGGCGCCCGCGCCGTCTCAGCGCCAGGACACCCCGCCCACATCGGAACCAGGCCCGCGAACGGTTCCCCGCGACAGCGCTGAACCGTAAAACCGAGCGGTACCGCTTGTCGCTGCTTCGCCATCATGGGCGGATGACGCGCAGCGATGCTGATCTGAACACTCTCCTTCGCCGCCGTACCGCACTGCCGTGGTCAGCCCTTGGCAGGCAGCTCCCGAGCCGCGTAGTAAGCGTGTAGTGCGGCCTCGCTTCCGGAGCCCAGGGCGGTCATGATCCGTTGGAAGCGGGCGGAGCGGAGGTCGCCGGCCACGATGACACGGTGGTGCTGGTCGGTGGGCGGGCAGTATCCGTCCGGGCCACGGGTCAGGTCTCCGGGTGGGGCGGTGGGCGCGTTTCCGATACTGAGGTAGGCGGCGTCCGCCGTGACCGCCCGCCGGGCACCGTCCTGGCCTACCGCTTCCGCTGACACCTGGGCGCCTTCTCCGCAGCTCAGTATCAGGTGCTCAACGGGGAGGAGGGTTACGCGGGAGTCTTCGCGGATCTCTTCGATCTTGTACGCGTCGGCGGCCGGGTACGCCACGAGCAGGCGGGTGCCGGTGGTCGGGTTGGCGCGCAGGAAGGTGCCGATCGGGCGGTCGCCGCCGAGGACGAGGAGGGTGTGGCCTTCGGCATCGTCCGCCTCGGCCTGCCAGAGCGGGGGCAGGTTCAGGCCGTCGGGAGCGGTGATCCACGCGGTGTCGCGGGGCTGGAGGGGGCCGACGCCGGTGGCGACGATGGCGTATGGGGCGGTGAGGCGGGTGCCGGTGTCGACCGTGGCGGTCACCTGGTCGTCGTCGGCGCGGAGTGCGGTGACGTGTCTGCCGAGTTCGAGGCGACACAGCTCCGTGCTCTTCAGTTCCGCGACGATGGAGTCGGCGAGCTCGGTGCCGCTGGTGTAGCCGCCGAGCACGTTGTTCAGGGCCGGGATCCGGTAGAGGTTGCGGCACAGCCGGTCCGGCTCGATCAGGATCGAGCGCATGCCGACGCTGGCGGCCATGCGGGCGGCGGCACAGCCGGCCGGGCCGCCGCCGATGATGATCAGGTCGGTGTCGTACAGCGTTTCGGCCATGGGGCTATTCCAGCACCGGGGCCCCGGCGTACGCAGTGAGTTGGCCGATCACGTGGTCGGTGGTGACGAGTTGGCCGGTTCCGATCAGACGGCGAGCGACGAGGAGGCCGGCGTCGTGGACGTCGAGTCCGGCGTCGCTGGCGCAGGCATCGGTGACGATCCAGGGCGCGTAGCCGTGCTCGAAGGCGTCGGCGGCGGACTTCAGGACGCAGCTTTCGGTGGCGATTCCGCAGAAGACGAGGTCGGTCCAGCCGGACCGGCGGATCAGTTCGACGGCTTCCGGGGTGAGGAGCGTGTACCCGGTCTTGTCGACGACCGCGTGTGCGTGGGCGGCAGCCTCGGCGAGCTCGGGGACTATGTCGGTCTCGGGCGCCTTCTGGAGCCGGTGCCACTGGAAGAAGCGCTCGTAGGGGCTGTCCGGATAGTTGAAGTACCGGGTGAAGATCACGGGTCGTCCGGCGGCGGACCACTGGGCGACCAGGCTGGAGACCGCAGGCACGGCGTGGCGGCTGTGGTGGTTCACGAAGCCGTTCTGCATGTCGATCACGATCAGCGCGGCGCTGCTGATGTCCATCCGGTATCTCTCCTGCCCAGGGTTCTCAGCCGACGCTCTCGCGTAGAGCGTCCTGTGCGGCGCGCAGCCGTTCGGCCAGTCCGCTGGTCTTCATGATGGCCTCCCGCATGAGGACGTGTTGTGCGGTCTCCTGGGCGCGGGCGGTGGTGAGCCGGGAGGTGGCGGCGCGCAGGAAGCGCCAGCCGTACTGCTCGGGCATGGAGGGGTCCTGGCCGTCCTCGATCATCTGCTGGACCTGGTGGGTGAAGCACCACAGGGCCTGGACGGTCAGCTCGCAGGCGACCAGTTCGTCGATGGTGAGGCCGCGCTCGCGGGAGTGGGAGGCGTAGGCGACGCCGGACCAGCCGGCGTAGCCGGTGGAGACTCCCCGTACGCCGAAGGACACGATGTCCGGGTGGTCGAAGCCGCTGGCGAGGAGCGATGCCTCGACCGTGCCGTCCAGGGGTGCGGGCCCGCCCGGGGCGCCGCGGTCGACCAGAACCGAGGGCGTGGACAGCAGGCGCAGGGCGGTGTCGTAGGCGTCTCCGGCCCAGGGCGCGGAGGCAAGCCAGTAAAGGGAGAGGACGTACTCGGGGTTGGGGATGCGGTCGTGGTCCTCCTCCAAGAGGTCGCGGAGCTTGTTCCGCGCCCAGGGCAGGTCGGAGGCGTACGAACGGTAGCGCCAGACAGCGAGGTCGGTGAGCGCGGAAGGCTCGTGCGGTTGGACGAGGTGGAAGACGGCGGCTCCGCACGCGAAGACGTGCAGAACGCAGTCCTGCGCTTCGGGGTGGTCCACGCGGGCCGAGGAGGACTCCAGCCACTGGTCGCCCGCGCTCGGCGTCATATGCGCGCGGAGCCGGCCAGCGCGCTCGACGCCGATGAAGACCGGCAGGAACTTGTGGGAGTCGACTCCGATCCGGCCTGTGACGGGTGGAGCGACGTCGTCCGCTCCGAATGCTGCGGCGAACCGCGCCTTCGCGTCGTCCGGCGCGCGGCCGAGCGCGGTGTCGAGGACGGCCTGGGATTCACCACGGGGCTGGTAACTCGCCCCGCCACCTTCCCAGTTCGACACGGTCCGGTCGCTCACACCCAGGTAGGCGGCGAAGTCCCGCAGGCTCATGCGCAGGGCATCGCGTAACAGCCGGGCTTCCCGGCCGGACCATCGCTGCACCGTGACCACCGTCGTACCCCCTGTCCGTCACCCGGTGGAACGCCCAAACGCCCAGCGTAGCCAGCCGTGTTCAGCAGCGCTGCGGCATTGCTGCAGCACGTCTACGTCACACCCCGTCACCGACCTGCACCATGCTGAGTTCACCGAGCCGGAGAGGCGCCGACCGCGACCAGGCGGCCCTCCGCCCGTTCTCTCCTGTACCACCACCAGAAGGAGCAAACGGCATGACCGACATCGTCAAGCGCAACGCCCGCGCCATCCTCCTCGATGGCGACGAGCTGATCCTGATCAAGCGCACCAAGCCCGGGAGGGAGCCGTACTGGGTGTCGGTCGGCGGAGGGGTCGAGGAGGACGACGCGACCATCGAGGCGGCCCTGCATCGGGAGGTGTTCGAGGAGCTGGGCGGCAAGCTGGAGCGCGCCGAGCTGGTCCACCTGATCACCGACGAGCTGGAGAGCGGCGTCGGCGTGCAGCACATCTTCGCCGCGCGCCTGGAGTCGATGGACCTGGCCGCGCGTACGGGGACGGAGTTCTCCAAGCCGGAGCGGGGCGGGTACGAGGTGGTCCGGGTGCCGTTCACCTCCGAGGCCGTCCGTGAGCTGAACCTGATGCCGCCGGAGCTCGCCGACTTCATCGCCGCGAACACGGACGCGATCGTCTCCGTCCTCGACACCCCGATCCGCGAGGCGTGAGCAATGGCCCAGGTCCCGGACTTCGTCAGCCTCAACGGCCCTGACAACGTGGGCAAGACGACCCACCTGGTGCGGCTGGCCGGGCACTGGGACGGCTTCCAGCCGCTGGGGTCGGTCCACGAGCACGACCCCGAGCCGTGGGCACGGGTGGCGGCCGGCGACTACGCCCGGTGGTGGTTCGAGATGTCCACGACGGTCGAGCTGACCGAGATGCTGCTCGCCGGCCACGCCAAGCGGGCCGCCGCCCGCGAGGCCGGGCGTACTGGCCTGCTGGACCGGGGCCTGCCCATGCTCCTCGCCGTGGCCACCGCGACGTGCGTGGTCAAGGACGGGCTGACGGTCGGCGAGGCGTTCAAGACCGTGACGGGCATCGCTGGTTCGCGGGTCATCGCATCGGAGACCGCGATCCTCCTGCTCCCGTCCCTCGATGCCGAGCGCAGCTATGCCATCACCAGCGCCCGCGAGGGCCGCCCCTGGACCGGGGTGTACCCGGCCTATCAGAAAACGCTGCACGCGGTCCTGCTCCACCAGGTCGACCACGGCGCATACACCGCGGTCGTCGACTGCGAGGGCCGCTCGCTGGACGACGTCCACGCCGACGTACTCAGCCATGTCGGCCTTCCACGACTCACCGACGGGAGTCCCCGATGACCCAGAACTCCCCGCCCCTTGTCCTGCCACCGGGTCTGGCCCGCGCCATCGCCACTCTCCAGGACAAGGACCGGCACCGCCTGGACGACACCGTCACCCGGCTCCACACCGTCAACGGGCGCCTGTGGAACGCCGAGGACCGTGTGCGCGGCGCCTTGCTCTCCGCCTCCCAGGTCGCCGACTGCAAGCGGGAGATCGACCAGCTCAACGCCGAACGCAACGCGCTGGCCGAGCGGGCCGACGAGGTCCTCGGCTCGCTGGCGGACGCGGGCCGCGCCGACGCGCCGCTGCACACCGAGACGCTCGCCTCCGTCGTCGACCGCCTGTCGGTCCTGACGCTGCGGATCTGGCACAGCGAGCGGGCGGCGGCCCAGGACGAGCCGGCCCTCCGGCGCGTCCCTGCCCTCCACGGCCAGCGCGAGGAGCTGTGCGCCGCCCTCGACGTGCTGGTCGCCGATGTCGTGGCCGGCCGCCGTCGGCTTCCCGTACCGGCCCGCTTCAAGCTGTACGGCCGGGACGACGCCGCCCCGATGGAGGTCAGGCCGAGCCGGCACCTGCACCGGGTTCTCGCCTTCGGTGGGCTGAGCGAGTGCGGCAAGAGCACCAGTGCCGAGTTCGTCCAGCGAACGTGCGGTGCCCAGCGCCTCAAGATCGGCTTCCTGCTGCGGCAGGCGGCCCACCGGGAGGGCCTGGCGGACCCGTACGCGCTCTCGGCCCGTCGGCAGGCCGAACTGCTGCTCGGCGAGCTGAACCGCTTCGCGGACGCTCACGTCGACATGCGGCTGTTCACCATCGAGTCCGTCCACGACGACGCGTCGATCGCTGAGCTCAAGCAACTCATGGGCGACACGCTCCAGATTGTCTACCTAGACGCCTTCTTCGCCGTACGCGTCGAGCGGTCCGGGACGTCGGCCCAGGCCGTCGCCGCGAAGGACGAGATCAAGATGAGTCGTGGCGCCCACCAGGTCGCCGCACTCGCCGACCACGTCATCGACAACACGGGAAGCGTCGCCGCCCTCCGCGCCCGCCTCCGGCGCATTGCCGCCCCGCCCGCCACTGCGGCGCTGCGCGTGGCCACCCCGTACGGGTTGGGCCTGTCGGCCACTGTCGCCTCGGCGACGGCCGACTTCACCGACGCGGTACGGGCATACGGCCCCGGCGTCCGGCTCGTCGCCCTGACCGGCAGCCCTGGCGAGGGCAGCTGGATCGCCGGCTGGTCCGACCTGGACCTCCTCGTGATCGCCGGACACGAGGCCATCGGGCGGGTCCACGAGGCCCTGGAGCAGTACCGGACCGCCCTGGGCGGTGCGGCTTCCCTCGGCCCCACCTTCGTCACCCCTGGCGAACTGACCGCCCGACGCCTCACCCCGCGCCTGGCATTCGTCCTCCACCAGCTCCAGCAGGGCAGCCCCGTCCTGCACACCGCGCCCGGCCTCGAACTGCCGACGATCGGCCGAGACGAGCTCGCGTTCGCCGCCGTACGCGAACTCCCGCAGGTCATCCTGACCATGCGCCGCCTGCGCGCCGATGCGGATCCGACCACCCTGCGACAGCTCTACAAGCACCTCGTGCTTGCTTGCCGCCTCCTCCTGCGTGAGCACAACCAGTGGGAGTCCGGCCCCGACCGGATTCTCGCCGCAGCCTCCCGCATGCCGGGCATGCTCGCCGTGTCGGTGCCCTCCCTGGCCGAGATCGCCAGTGCCTGGCGCGACGGCGACACCGAGCTCGTACTCAAGCCCGTCACCACGGCCGTCGATCAGCTTCTCACCTGGTACGCCGCCCAGCTCGCTGCCTGAACGGCCCCTCCCTACTTCCTCTTTCTTCATCCGACAGGAGCTTCGCCATGCCCGAAACCATCGCCATGCCTTCCTTCTCCGCCCGGATCGTCGAACGCCTCAGCGTCGGAGCCACGAGCCGCCGCGAGCGTGTCATCCACTCCTTGGACGGCCTGGAGAACCCGGTCCACCCCGACACCCTGGCCCACACCGGGGCCGACCTGTGGCGTCTGCTCCAGGAGCAGGTGCCGGACGGACTCGACTCCGTGGACTTCCTCCTCGGCCTGGACGCCGGCGGCATCCTGCCGACCGTCTCCCTCGCTGCCGCCGCCCACCTCCCGTACAAGATCGCCTGGAAGCTGCACCTCCCGCTCGACGGCGCGGTCCGCTTCAGCGAGCCCCACGCGATGCGCACCGACGTCTTCGCGTACGGCATCTCCCCCGGCCAGCGGATCGTCATCGTGGACGACGAGATCACCACCGGCCGGACCCTGGCCGACCTCACCCGCCGCCTCCGCGAGGCCGACGCCGTCCCGCTGGCGGCGGCCTGCCTGGTGGAGGACACCACCCGCGGAGCCCGCGACCTGCTCACCAACCTCGGCCTGCCCCTGGTCTCGCTCACGACAATCGAGGGCCCGGCGTGACGGCGGTCGCCTCGGTGGGGATCCGGTTCCACCCCGGTTCCCAGGTCGTCCCCGCCGAGGCCGTCCACACCACCCCACTCGGGTACGACCGAGACGGCATTCTCATCGGCACACCGCTCCCGCTCGCCGCCTCCACCGAGCTCGTCCACCGCCTGAGCGGGTGTGGCGAGGTCGTGGTGGCTTTCGAGGGGAAGCTCGGCGACACCCTCCTCGCGCTGTCGGGGGTACACGCGGTCCTCGACTGGCTGCGGCTGCGCTCGGTTCGCGTGACCGTCCGGACAGTGGGTCCGTACGCGGGGCTGATCGCCCGCACCGGGCTGATCCCGCGCCCCCAGACCACCGTGCCCAGCGGCTGGCAGGCCGTGATCGGAGACCGCGCAGGGGTCGAGGCACGGGGCTCGACGGCAGCGGTGAGCCTGGTGCTCGACCCAGCAGCCCCGCCCTGCTGGTCGACCGACGGACGCGCCCACCCGGACCTGCCTGCCCGCCACTACCTGGCGATGGAGCGCCGCCTCGGCATCCGCCTGCCCGCCACGGCCCCCTTCGCTCCCATCCTCGCGACCAGGCCGAACAACCTCGTGGAGGAACTGCGCTCGGTGGGCTGGCTGGGCGACCTGAACATCGCCGCCATCACCGCCACCAGCTGGCCGGAGCGCAAGGACTACACCGCCCAGCGGTACGTCGCCCTGGCCGAGCACATCGCCGAGGCCCAGCAGACCCAGGCCCGGCTGCTGCTCATCGGCGGCAACCTGGGCGACGGCCTGCGCATCACGGCGGAGGCTCCCAGACGCCATGTGCAAGTGCTCCGCCTTGACGGAATGCCGACCGACCACCTCGTCGACCTCTTCCCGAACTGTCACCTGATCGTCGGCAACGACACCGGCCTCACCCACCTCGCCGCGATGGCGTGCAGTAGGGAGTACAGCGGCCCGCCGGTCATCGGCCTGTACGCGCGCCACAGCCACAGCAAGTGGCGCACTGGCCTGCCGCACCACCACGCCATCGCCACCGACCTGTCCGACCGCATGCACCAGGGTGACCTCTGTCCCGTCCGCGATGCCATCGCCCCGGACACGGACGTGCACATGGACGCCTTCCCGCCCACCGCACTGGCCCAGGTCGGCCTGGAACTCCTCGACAGGGTGAGGTCATGACCGTCCAGCCTCTCCTCCGGGTCGGTCCGGTACGGCGCTTCACCCGCAACCTGCTCTGCCCCGTCGACCTCCTCGGCCGCCCACTGCTCCTGAAGTACACCCGGGACCCGGCCGAGGCCCGCGAGGAGATCCGCGGCCGTACCCGCCTGGCCCGGCACTACCGCGTCCCCACCCTTCACGCCCACCTGCGCGTACCGGGCGGGCACCTCCTCGCGTACGAACGCCTTGCCGGCGGCACCGACAAGGGCCTCCTGCTCGACCTCCTCAACGCGGACGAGCCAAGCAGTGACCTCCACACCTACATGGATCGGCTCACAGCCGCATACCGCGAGGTCATCCTCGCCACGGCCTGGCCGACCGATCCGGCGCACGTCGTCCGCAAGCTGTACTGGGACCGCGCGGCACCCGGCGGCCGACTCGACACGTACTACGCCGGCAAGGACTTCCTGATCGCCGACCGACTCATCGACGTCCCGGTCTCCCGCCTCGACACGTACACCCTGAACATCAACGGCCGTCGGCACCACCTGGACTGGGCGGCCACCCTCCGCTGGCTCCGCGCCCATTTCGCCAAGGCCGAACCGGTCTGGGCCGCCCTCACCCAGGGCGACCCCACCGACGTCAACCTTGCACACCCGCTCGCCTGGTTCGACTACGACACCGCAGGGCTGAACAGCATCCCCGGCGAGTTCGCCAACTTCCTCTGGTACGCCTCCACCCTCGGCGGCTGGCTCGTCCCCACGTACAACCCGACCGCCTTCGCCGACCACCCCGCCACCTTCGCCCACATCCCGGCCAACGCCCCCGAGCTCCGGCGAGCGGACATCGACCACACCACAAGCACCATCCACATCGACTACACCCCGCGCCTCTCGGCTCCCCGACGAACCGCCTTGACCGCGTACTGGAACCAGCTCGTACAGCCGGTCGCCGACCGCCTCTGGCCCGGTGCGAACCTGGCGAACCTGCTCTGCCCCTACCTGGCCATGCGCATCCTCGGCGTCTACAACCTGGCCGACCTCGCCCCCAAGGACCGGCTCGTCCTCCTCGCCCGGCTCGCCGAGGCCATGAGCCCCACGTTCGACCCGACCACCTACTTCTGCCCGCTGGAGTCGCCATGCCCGGCCCCCTGAACGGCCGCACCGCCCTGGTCACCGGAGCCACCGGCGGCCTCGGCTCGGCCATCGCCCGCCGCCTCGCCACCGACGGCGCGAACGTCGCCCTGGCCCACTTCAACGACGACCAGGCCGCGGCCGAACTCACCGCCCACATCACCGACAGCGGCGGCACCGCCGTCCCCCTGGGAGCCGACCTCCGCGAGGACGAGGCCGTACGTGCCCTCTGCCACCAAGCCCACGACGCACTCGGCCCGATCGACATCCTGGTCAGCAACGCTGGCGCCTACCCCCGCCGCCCATGGCCGGAGACGACGCCGACCCACTGGGACGACGCCCTGGCCACCAACCTGACCAGCCACTACCTCCTCGCCCACGAGCTCACCCCCTCCATGACGGCCGTCGGCTGGGGCCGGATCGTCACCCTCGGTTCCGTCCTCGCCACCGCGGGCCGTCACGACCTGGCCGGCTACATCAGCGCCAAGGCCGGCCTCGAAGGGCTCACCCGCGCCCTCGCCCGCGAACTCGGCCCCGCCGGCGTCACCGCGAACTGCGTCGCCCCCGGCTCCATCCGCGTACCCGCCGAGGACACCGTCGTCGACGACCCCGAGGCCATGACCGCCCGCCAGCTCGCCCGCCAGTGCATCCAGCGCCGGGGCCGCCCGGACGACGTCGCCGCGGCCGTCGCCTTCCTCGCCACCGACGACGCCGGCTTCATCACCGGCCAGACCCTGCGCGTCGACGGAGGCTGGATCCTTGGCTGACATCTGGCTCATGCGCCACGGCGCCTACGAAGGCCACCGCCCCGGCTACCACGCCCCGCACGAGGCCACCCTCACGCAGGAGGGCCGCGACCAGGTACGCCGCTCCCTCCCCCTCCCCGACGGCATCGCCGCGATCGTCACCAGCCCGATCCCCCGCGCCCGCCAGACCGCCACCCTCGTCTCGCACCTCACGGGCCTGCCGATCGTCGCCACTTCCGGCCTCCTCGCCGAATGGCGAGCCCCGAGCATCGTCCTCGGCCGCACCGCCGAGACCTACCCGCCGGCCTACCGCGCCTGGCGAGCCCGCCGCCTCGCCAACCCCTCCCTACGCTGCGAGGACGGCGAAAGCCTCACCGACCTCCACACCCGCGCCCGCCACTGCGCCGCCTTCCTCCACCACACCGCCGGGCGCCACGGCCCCCTCCTCGCCGTCTCCCACACCCTCCTTCTCGGCGTCCTCACCCGCCTCCCAGAAGGCCCCGCCGCCTTCATCACCGCCGCGAAAGCGCCCTGGCAGTTCGCCGAGCTCCGACTTCTACCTGCCCATCACCGAGCGACATCCGGCCTTCTGCGACCTGCCCAGTGAGTGGCAAGGCCCCAGCCACTGCGCCCGCCGGGAGGCCGTCCTACTCGTACGTCTCCTTCCACCGCTCCCGGTGTCGCCGGTCCCCTTGTCCCAGGCCGTTCACCGCGCCGAGCGACAGCAGCGAGGCGCCGTTGTTCCACAACCCGAGGTGGTCGCGGTGGACGGCCAGGATGTCGTTCTCCGTGGCGAACTTCTCAGCCGGCCCGCTGAAGTACGTGGTGGCCACAAAGATCGCCACGTCAGCTTTGAAGTGCACACTCGCGCCGAGCAAGTCCCGCACCTCCCGGCTGGGGATCTTTCTCTTGGGTGTGTACCGCTTGCACTGGATCACCATGCTCCGCCCATCGGGAAGGATCCCCAGAACGTCGGCCCCGTTGTCGTGCGAGCCACCAACCCTCCGCACGTCGGTGCATCCGTCGCGCCGACACAGTTGCGCAACGAAGTCCTCGAACTCCGTCCCCGTCATCGCGTCGACGTCGGTGAGCGTCCGGTGCCCTGCTTTCACGGCCTCGTCATGCCGCCACTGCCGATCGCCGCCCCTAACGAACCGATCTGTGCGCCACAGCCACCATCCACCGACGGCGGCGCCACCAAGAACGAGCGCACCGACGAGATAGGTCCAGATCACGCTCCAGAAGGCCACCAGCGCGACAACACTCACGCCCCCAGCAATGGCGCCGATCTTGAGTCGCCGCTGGCGACGCTTACGTGCAGCCAATACCCGCCGCTTCCGTGCCACTGCCAGGGCCTCCCTTGGTCCGGCACAGCAGGATCAAGGAGGCGGCGCTGAGGCGTAAGGGCGCTGATCAGCCAATGGCTGGCAAACGGCGCTCCGCCCATCTCCCTACGGGGGCTTGTGGGGGGGGCAATGCCGATCATCTGAGGCCAGCCGTGGGCAGCGGGGTCTCGGGGTCGCCTGGACGGGCCACATGCCATGGGCTGCCGCCAAGCGCGATTGTGGGGCCGTCGTCGTGCTGGGTTGCCGGAGCGAGCTGGACGCTCATCCAGGTGCTCGGCGCAAGGACGGGCAGGCCCAGGGCCGAGGCCCACTCGCAATCGCGAGGAAGGGTGCCGTTCAGTACGAGCACACCCCGACTGGCAAGCCTACGCCGTGCCTCCCGTGCCCGCTTTACGCCGTCGAGCTGCATGGTGACAGCGGAAAGGTCTGCCGTGGTGATCGCAGTCAGTTGGGCCTGCTGAAACAGCTCCTCAGTGCGAGCCTGCCCCGAGGACTTGGCGAAGATCGCGGTCACCACATCGGCAGGCAGCCGCCGCAGGGCGTGCTCGGGCAGCGGAAGGTCGTGGTGGATCCAGTGGATCGCGCTCCGCCCCTGCACACTCAGCCCGCGTTTGCCATCCCGATTAGAGCCAGCTCGCATCAGTTCGGGCCTCACCCGCAGCAGGCCCAGGCTCCATTGGCCGCTCACATCGTCGGCCCGGACGAGCAGGCATAGACCGCCCTGGAGTTCGGGCGGAAACATCCAGTTACCACCCGTCGTGAACCTCATGTCGACCTCGTGCCCGGCCACTCTGAAGTCCAGATGCAATCCATCGGCGAGGCCCAACTCACGCTGGATGCGATGGCCCACGGCGACACCCAAGCCGGTCTTCTCGCCCTTGGTGAGCTGGGACCAGAGATAGCGACCGGTGTGCGCGGGATCGAGTAGGTGCCGTCCAGCTCCGTCGATCACGGCCGCCATTCGGCTACCGTCTGGGTCGAGGCGCAGCATCTCCGCGAGGACCTCAGCCAATCCAGGATCATGCTCAAGCGTCTGGACCTGCCGCTCCGACAGAGACACCGCTCCCTGCTCCGTGTCAGGCTCGACGGGTGAGGCGCTTGTATCCAGCACGATCCGACCGGCTCCTCGGCCAGGGGCTGCGTCGGGAGCGGACCAATTGGCGGAGTCCCTACGAATCGTCGGCCACTCTTGACCACCGGCCTGGGCGGGACCTGCCGGGCCCACGGTGCGGGCAGCGAGCATTTCCTCGACCTTAGCCTGGCGGCGTTGTGCAGCGCGCAGAGCTTGCTGTGCCTCGTCCCGTTCGGCCACGGCGTCCGCGAGACGAGACCGCGCCCCGGAGGCTGTGCCGGGGGTAGGCGCGTCCCCAATCACGGTGGCCCTGACAGACCCGAGCACCAACAGCATGGTCACCAACGCGCGTGATCGGGCCGCTTCTTTATCGGCCTCTGCAGCAGTTTGGAGCGCGGCAGTAAGCTGGATCTGGGTGCTGATCAACTCGCGCTGGACTCTAATCAGTTCGGCCATCGAGCCGCCATCAACCGCAAGCACCTCAGGCCGTGAGGGGACCGGCTCGGCCTCCTTCGACCAGGCTTTGTGCAATAGGCCGACGGCCCGTTCCCGCAGCGCGACGGCACGCTGTTCATCCGGGACGCAGACCTCGATCACTGCCTCGACCAGGCGGCGCTCGTTCATTAGCCCGGTACCGCTCAGCTTGCGGTAGAACGTCGATCTGGCCGGCAAGTTCCCACCCAGCTGCCCACCAGTTCGGAGCAGTTCATGGACGTCTTCAACTGAGAGCCCCGCCTGTTTACGTATGTCCAGCAGGAGCAGCACCAGCGCGTCCACGGCTTCCGAGCCTGTTGAGGGAGGCCCGGGCGGTCGGCCGCCTTGGGATTGGGACGCCATACCGACTCTCATTCTCTCGACAGATGCTTAGTTCTCTCAGGTAGAACTAAGAAAACGTAGCGCACGCTGGGATGAGAAGGGAAGGCTGATCACCACAGCCCGCCCCGAGAGGATTCCCGTACCAATGCGCCGTCCCGTCTCTTTCCAACGCCCCCGTGTCCTGGACCTCATCGCCTTCGTCATGGTGCTCGCGACGGGGGTCACACTCGTGGCCCTGGGGTTGTCGCCAGAATCCCTAGCCGCCGTCACCATCGCGCTGGCGAGCTTGTACACGGCCTGGCGCACCGGCCGCTCGCCCGTGGCCCAGCCTGTCGAGATTGAGCCGGGCCCCAAGGCGGGGCTCGGCCGCGCTGCGAGGCACACAGAGGAGGACGCCGAACACCCCTCGGTCGAGTCGGCCGACTCGACGGGCCCCAGTTAGACACCCATCGGGCCACTCACTCGTTCTCCGACTGCGGCCCAGTTCAGCTCGCAGCTGTGACCGCGGGGCCCGCGCCCACTGGTGATAACCGACCAGGCTTGGGTCTCAATCTTGGTCTCATTCACCCCCGTCCGGCCCCGTCCGGGCGGGTCCACCCTGAACACTCCGCCACAGGTCAGGACACCCACGACCCCCGCCGGACCCCCGTACGAACATTTGGAAAGCGTGTTGGGGGCAACCCCTCACGAGTTCGAATCTCGTATCCTCCGCCATTGCTCTCACCGGGCAATACGTCGAAGGCCCCCGCAGCTTGCTGCGGGGGCCTTCGACGTGCGCAGTCTCAGTTGCGGCTATAACCCGTTGAGAACGGCCCGTCACACGCTGCCGCGGGTGGCCGCGTCTCACGCATAGCACCACATCAGTCGGCAGGCGAAGCCTGCCGACTGATCGACGAAGAAGGCTACGTCGTCTTCGGCCAGGGCCGCAGGAACAGGGCGCCTCCCGCCGACGATCCTCCCCCACAGTGCGCGGTCGCCCTCTGACACCCACATGTGCCGACCGGCACGGCCGTTCCTGCGGCTCGGCACATAGGCCGGAACGTGCCTCCGTCGCACTCCGCAGGCTCAGGTCCTAGCTGTGGGCAGGCTCCCGCCACAGTAAGCACAGTGTGAGCACTGGCCAGTCTGCCTGAATCGCCTACTGAGGTTGAACTCGTGGTGTCGTAGGGGCTGACGGCTGGCCGTTGGCTGCGGTATCACCGGAGGCATGCGGTACCCACAAGGGGGCGGACTGACCTCCGAACGCCAGCGGTTCCGCGCGGAGTTACGGCTCTGGGCGGCCGAGCGGTTCACCCAGGGCGAGGCGAGCTCGGTGATCGCCAAAGACCTGCGCGTCTGCGTCCGCTCGGTGCAGCGATGGCGACAGGCGTGGGACGAGGGCGGTCCACGTGCTCTGCGGTCACAGGGACCGGCGTCGCTGCCGAGGCTGAGCGAGAAGCAGTTCACGCAACTGGAGGCGGAGCTGGCCAAGGAGCCAGCCGCGCATGGCTGGGAGGACCAACGCTGGACTCTGAGCCGTGTGAAGACAGTGATCGGCCGGCGCTTCCACCTGGCCTACACGATCCAGGGTGTGCGCAAGCTCCTGGTGCGTAACTGCTGGTCCTGCCAGGTCCCGGCCCGACGTGCCATGGAGCGGAACGACGATGCTGTCGCCGGGTGGGTCAAGGACGTGTGGCCCTGCGCGGAAGGCTCGCGGCGGCCCGTGAAGCCTGGCTCGTCTTCGAGGACGAAGCCGGCTTCTCCATGACGCCGTCGCAGGCGAAAACCTGGTCCCAGCGCGGCCGGATCCCGGTGGTGCGGGTCCGCGGCCGTTCCCGCAGACGGATCTCCATCGCAGCGCTGACCTGCTACAAACCCGGCCACCGCTCAAGGCTGATCTACCGGCCGCGCCGACGGCCGGCGTGACGGGCGCAAGAGTTTCTACCGGCGCGACTACCGGGACCTGCTGATCGCCGCCCACCACCAGCTCGGCGCCCCGGTCATACTGGTCTGGGACAACCTCAACGTCCACAAGACCGCCGGTCTGCGGGAGTTCGCCGAAGCCCGGGACTGGCTGACCATCCACTACCTGCCGCCCTACGCACCCGGCCTCAACCCCGTCGAAGGCATCTGGTCCCTCCTGCGGCGCGGCTGGCTCTCCAACGTCGCCTTCAGCACCTCCGAACACCTCGACCAGCGCATCCGACGCGGCCTACGGCACATCCAGTACCGCCGTCACCTCATAGACGGCTGTCTCATCGAGACCGGCCTGACGATCCGACCTACCTGACCAGCAGCAGGACATCCCGAGTTCAATCTCAGTAACAATGTCCGTCGCTCTCGCTGGAGCGCAGTGGCGCTCACTGCTCGGTGCACATCTAGACTTCGAGTGCCGGAATCTGCCACGTATCACCGTCGCCTTACCGTTGACAGCGTCCGAGAACGCTGTGCTGGTTGGCCGTGAACCCCCTCACCGTCCAGACCTTGCGCGTAGCAACCTCAACCACACGATCCTTGGTCGCCATGTGCTGCGCGCTCCCCACCGATGTTGCTTTGTGCGTGATCGGCAGGTGCGAAGCAGCAGTAGGCCTCGGCCCGGCTACACGCCCTCGGCGGATGAACGTCCACGGCGACTTACCACCCAACTCCGTTTGGAACGGCCGGCTGTGGCGATGCGCGAGACATTCGAGCAGATGTGAGTCGCGGGCGGTAATCTCGCGGACCACACCAGGACGGTTCGGATGTGGTCCCGGACGTACTCTATCGCTCGGCATAGTGCAGGAACTGCCAGCCCAACAAGGCCAGAGCGAGCATCTGCGCGATGGAGACGGTCAAGAGCAAAGGCTGGACAGTGCGAGAGCACCAGAATTCGATCACACAGGTCATCGGCAATGCCAAGTACGTGAACAGATCGACAGCGTTCTGCAAACGCTTGCGTGTGGCGCGGCTTGCGTCACCACGATGGTAGGCCTCCCAGCCGAAAACGGTGCCGCGGGCATCACTGAGCTCAGCCAACCGTGGCCCCATTTGGTCGCGTATGTAGCGGGCGATCGCCGAGATCTTCTCATCGTTGACCAGGTAGGTCCAGCCCAAAACCAGGCAGATCACGGGGACGGTGAGCAAAACCTGAGCGTGCCCGCTCTGGACGGTAATCGCCAGCACCGCAGTGGACGCGGCGAGCGTGAAATAGAGCAGGTTGTCACGGAATCCGATCCGGGCTTTCTGCTCCTCCTTGATGCGGTCGTACTCAGCAAGTAGCAGTCTACTCTCGGTGATTTCCTCTGCGGCAGTCACGGCACCCCCAAACTCAAGTTGCGACTGGGCCGATAAGTGGACGGACAGAACCCTGAAAGGACGCGAGGTACCCGAGTTACCAGATTGGAGATTCTTGACTTCTCCAGCCCCCTATCCAACTTCAAGACCCGGAGATTCGGTCGGCATCAATGAAGGATGGCGGATTATTGGGGTTGTTTCGCTCGATCCAACCCTTTCCGTCCGCCGCAATTCCCTCTAGAAGACGAAAGGTATGGATGAAACCAGCCGAATTAAGGTTTATTTCGGAGGTTTCCTGAGCGTTTTCGTCGGGAGCGAGTTGATGCGTATCGGCGTCTTTGACTCTGATGCTCCTGACAGGCCCGTTGGTCAGAATCAATTCCAGGTCGTAGCCAATGTTGGCGCGCTCAGTGACGTGCACGGAGGACAGCGCATCGAACCGGTAGTTGCTTCGCTGCTCGTTCGTTCGCTTCGCGTCCGTGAAGTCGTACTCAGTGTTGATTTCACGAACACCATCCTGTGTGACCAGGAAAAGTCGGAGGATATGCCGCGAATACCGCCAAGGGCCACCTTTTTCCCGCCCACGCCTGTAGGGACGTGCAGGTGTCATCAGGATGGTGTGAGTGATGATATGGCGCCAGCTGAGCTGATAGTGGCGCAGCGCTTCATCAACAAACAGGGCTTTGTCACAGGTAAGCCAGGTCTCCATTTCTAGTTCAGTGGGCCGTGTGGCGTCCAGGAAGGCCTTCCATTGTTGATACGCCACCTGTCGAGCGCTCATCCGATCATGATATTCCTGGGTCTCTTCAGCGAATCTGCGATTTTCGCTATGCATACGCAGCCACGACAAGGCCGCATTACGCCCGACCCAGACTGCACCAACTACAGCGAGAAGCACCAATAAAATATTGGACAGACCAGCCGCTGCGGCCGCCGTCACGGTCAGAGCCAAGGTCGTGATACCGAGGACAATGAAGGAGACGACGCATGCGGCCTTTATTTTCGCCGGTGTCTGGTATTGCCGGTGGTGGTCGACCAAAATCCCGTTGTTGAAGCGGTCTCGGGCATCCTGAGCCAGGTATCGAATCAGCCAGTTAACCCGTTCCACGCTGATTCTGCTCTCACGGTAAAGAAACGAAACCTCTGCGATGAGAATATCGCGAGTGCCAGCGGTTTGAATGAGCCATTGGTGTGGGTTCAACCCCACCGGCACGTGAGTACAGAAGTAGTGATCGAAGGAGTGACGGACACGGTTGGTGAACCCGTCTCTCGCAAAAGCAACATTGCTCCTTTGCGCGTTATGGTACTCGTGGTTCTTGGCTTTCAGCCTGTGCTCTTGGTACCACCATCGTTGGCCGAAGCGCGCGGCAGTGAAACCGGCTCCGAGCATCGCCATCAACTCGACGAATGCCATGGCCGGAGCTGCGACCAACGCCGAGATCCACAGAAACCCGGTGGCGACGACGAACAGGACGATGAAGGCAGCCATGCCTGCCTTGAAGTCGGCAGCGGTGTTCGTCCTAGGTGGGAGCGCTCGGGGGCCGATGGGTTCAGGCTCAAAATAGGCCCAGACCCGTTGGACACGATCGTTGCCGAAGCGCGAGGTCTCAGCCAGCTCGCGGGTTACCACCCACAAGTTGTCTTTCATCCCTCCGGTGAGCACAAGGTCGAGATGGTGGAGGATCGGGTCACGCTGCCGAGGTGGCAGCTCACGCAGCCGCTTCAGCACCGGTCCTGTTTCACTGTCTGTGTCACTGAGAATCGAAAGCAATTCGAAGGTGACATACAGAGCGGTTCTCCACACCCCGTCGGCGTAGGTCCGTACGAGTCCGGAGGCCTGATACAGACGCTGGAGTTCTTCGGCGCTGAGGTCGTGATAGGCGCGTTTACTGAGCATGGCAAGTACCCAGTGGAAACGGACCTCTGCGTCGTCGTATCCGTGGGCGATGGCGTCACTGATCATGTCGCGAGCGCGACTGGGTACGCCGTCCTCCAGGAACCGCACACCAACCTTGTACTTCTCCTGGGGCGATGCTTCCGGATGAACGAAGTACACATTGGAATTATGCACGGTCTCGGCCTGAATACCGACAGTGGAATCGTATGCAGCCGAATTGTGTGTGAAACTGGCGCCATCATTCATGACAACCCACCCACCACAACGATCAGCGGTGCCAGCCTGGCTGCCAGCTCGGAAGAGTCCGCGACCAGACCACGTAACCTCTTGAGTGCGATGGTCACTCGCTTCGGCGACTCGGGACCGTTCTCCCGCGCTGCTTGGCTTGCGGTGTCCAGCTCGGATTGTGCTTCTCGATAAGTGTCGTCGTCGAGAGTCCCCTCAGCATAGTGACGCTTCAGGTACTCACGGAAGCTGTCCAGTTCCGCGACCAAGTCCGCCGGACTGGATAACTTGCGATTCGCGTTCATGTAGACGTTACTTCCAGTCACTGAGCCAGCCATGATCCCAACGGTGCTGGAATGGACGGTGTTGTGGACGTGTTCCCTGAGTCTGTCGTCCCTGTTGTCCTGAGGCATTGCGATCTGCTCCTGTTCTCCGATCAGTTCCGCAGCCAGACGCGTGGCGAAGGCTGCCGCGTTCGCTGCGGCCTGTGGTTGCCATTTATGGTCCTCCACGCCGCTCTTCGAACCGTCCGCTCGGTCGCTGATGCCGCGGATGATGGCGACCGGTGACTCATTGAGATGGCCGGCCTGTGCCACACCGGCGGCTTCCATTTCAATCGCGAGTGCGTCGTTGTAATGTTGCCGAATCCACTCTGCCTCGGCGGAAATCCGCGAGTTCTGTACGACCTCACCAGCAGCGATCGCACCGAGATGCACCTGTGGCGTGTTCCTGTCGCCAGGCATGTCGTCCACCCAGTCACTTGTACGCGCTAGATACGAGCCAAGCTGGCTGATGCCATGTGGCGCCTCCCACACCCGGGGACGCGCCTTGAGTCCGTCGTCCTCGCTGGTCCCACCGTGGTAGGCATACACGTGGGTGGCCATCACCACATCGCCCAGTCTGGTGGTTTCCCATAGAGCACCGGCGACACCGACGAACAGCACAGCCACCGGAGAGAATTCCTGAATCGCGCGTTCCGCGAGCACTGCGGCGGGGTGATTCCCTTTGTTCGTCAGGCCGAGCGCCACACGACATGACGTGCCCGGCACGGTGCCCACCTCAAACCGCGTGCCACGCTCATGACGGTGCACCTGCGGATTGGTCAGTTTTCGACGCACGGCCTTGTACTCGAGGTTGAGGGCGGTGAGCATCACCACCAGATCTTTCGGCATCTATTCCTCCTCCTGCATCGACGGCACAGGTCGGATCAGTGGTGGGGACAACATCGTTCTCGGCCCGGCTCGGAAAAGCCGCGCGGGGCGCCCTCCTGTGGTCCTGCTTCCCGAGCCGACGGGAACGATGAACCCCTTCACAGCCTGGACTTTCCGGTAGAAATTACGAGTGTCGAGCTCAGCGCCCCACACTGCTTCGTATACCTGCTGCAACTCGGCGATGGTGAATAGCTCTCCGCAGAACGCCGTGGCCAGCGCTGAGAACTCAAGCTTTGTACGAGCGCGTTCGATCCCGTCCGCCACAATCCGGCTGTGGTCAAAAGCCAGTCGCACCTGCTCGGACATGACGGCGTCCGCAGGTACCCATGAAGCGCCCATGGCATCCGTTCCCGCGACCGGTTCAGGAAGTCCTGGTGCAATCGCCAGGTGTGCCACGGAAACAACTCGTCCCCGCGGATCGCGGTCCACATCTCCGTAGATGGCCAACTGTTCAAGGTGCAACCGCTCGGCGTCCAGAGCCGTCTCCTCGCCCAACTCTCGGTGCGCGGCGTCCAAAATCGCCTCACCAACATGGCCGAGGAAACCTCCAGGCAGCGCCAGCATGCCTAGAAAAGGCTCCTCACCTCGTTCTACGAGCAGGACACACAGTCGACTTTCACGCAGGGTCAAGATCACGAGATCAACCGCGAGCAGAACGGGAGGCGGCTCCCAAGAGTCAACTTCCATGCTCTCGAAGGTACTTCAATTACTGTCATGATGACAAGAAGAAGGAGGGTAAAACGTCGCCCGGCGGCCACGCACGGCGCCTGACCTAGGACGCGGCAGTGATGTGAAGTGTCGGGCGGGACGTCACGTACGTCGGCGGTTCCACCACGTACTGCGGCACCAACCAGTACTGGGGCGGCGACACCACGGTGGGCGACAGGCTGATCGGCGGCGCTGAGGCCACCGGTGCATATCGACTCGAGTACCGTTCTCGGGCCAGACGGCGAGGTTCCCGAAGGCGGTCCCGGCCAGGGCGACTCCTCCGCGACAACGGGCAACGGGTAGACCAAGGCGTTCCGCGAACACGGATGGGAACGCGGGCGGCACAATGTTCTTTTCGGTGTCCGGCCCGACGAAGGTGTCAACGATCGCGTCCTCAGAGCCCGGCTCCAAAAGGCCCCCGGGACGATATGTGCGCCTGCCCGTACGGATCCGTCGAACCGTCAACCCGCGCCACCAGTGACGGAAGTGCTGGACGGCCACCTCCTGGCCCTGAGTGCCTGGAGCGGCACGGGTGCAGACACTGCAGCGTTCGTGCTGCTGGCTGAGCAGTACGGATCTGTCTGCGTCAACGGTCTGAACTTGCCCGACGACCTGTCACGATGGCTCTCTAAAGAACGGCGCGACTATCTGCTTCAGGGCTCTCCCAATGGCCTCTGCCGTCCTCGGTTTCCTGCAAGAGGGGCAGGCAGCGGATCCGGGCAGCCGCCGAAATGGCCTGGCAGCTCACACCGTCGCAGTCGAGGGCCGGGCGCCGTTCCCGTTCCCAACACCACGGGCGTGCGGCGGGTCAGTCGCGCCGATCTGCTCGCGAAGCCTCCCGAACGGCCCTGCGGTTTCGTGGTCGCGGTCCTGGATGGCCCCGCCACCCACGGCGCGGAGGCGGCGGTCCTGTCCTTGATCGCGAGCAACCCGGAACTGCGGCGGCGAACGGTCTCCCCGCACTTCCTACCGGGACGACTGGGAGCACACCCTCGCGGCGGCGCTCCAGTCGCTGACACCCGAGGACCGGAGCTTCGTCGGCGCCAACATGGCACGGGTCCTCGGCAACGTGGGAGGGTTCCGTAGGGTGATGAGGTGCTGAGGCGGATCGGCGACACCGGGGTGAGGGAGGCCGGAACGGCCCGTACGAGGGTCTTCGGTGACTCGGCTCGCGCCTCGCCCGTCTGCCCGTTTGCCTGCCCGACCATCTGTCTGCCCGTCCGTATATCTGGCCTCTGTCTGCCTCGCCCGTCTGTCTGTCTGTCGCGGCCCGGTCGTTATGCCGCTTCCGCCCCGGAGCGGTGTGCCGTGTTCCGTGTGCGGTGAGGCAGGTCACAGGAAGGGGGCGAGGCGCCGCACAACCTTCTGACGGTCTCGCCGATCACAAGGGTGTACCCGCGTACGGCTGCGCCGCGCTCCCCCACGCCTGGTTGGCCGTTCAGCTGAGTTCCGACGGAAGGGTTACATGAAGCTCCAACGCGTTCTGGCAACCGCGGCCGTGACGGCTGTCATCGGCCCCCTCGCACTGTTCGTGGCTCCGGCCGCGTACGCGGCGGGGGAACCTACGGCCGACGATGTCACCGCCTCCGCGTCCTCCGCCCCCACGACGGCCCCCGAACCGTCCACCACCGCCGACGCCGAAAAGGCCGACGAGGACGCACGGCTCCCGGCCGGGCAGCCGACCGGCGAGGCGAGTCCCCGGTCGGTGGCCGACCTCGCCGCAGACCGGGCGGCCACGCCGAGCACCGAGCCGTCACCGACGTACACGCGCCCGACGTTCTGTTCCGGCATTCCGGACGAGGACCGCGGGAAGACGTCGCTGCGCGGACTGCCGAGCACGATCGTCGCCGGATCCGGCTGGCACGACTTCACCTACCGCGTGACCAACGTGTCCGAGATCAAGGTGATGGAGACCGACATCACCCTCTATCTCGGCACTGCCGATCCGGGCATCGACGATGTCGCGCAACTGGACGTCACCGTCGAGTGGTTCGACACGAGCACCGGCAAGTGGAAGGCCATCGAGGGCGAAGGTGCCGGAGTCTTCGACAACAAGGACTTCGCCACGGTGAAGAGCCTCGGGCCGGGTGAGTACGCGGACACCGGGATGCGTATCAAGGTCGGCGAGAAGGCCAGGGCGGGAACCGGATACTTCTTCACCACCGGCTACTCGTACGGCGAAGACGACAAGTGCGGCTTCGACGGCATCAGCCAGTTCGACTTCACGGTGCTCTCCCCCGGCAGCGAACCCGGCAAGGTGAAGGACGCCGAGAGCAAGCCCGGCAAGGCGGACAACGTCGGGTACAAGGGTGCCGATGGCACGCGCGGCGGCGGGAACAAGCCTGCGGCGCAGGGAGAGGGCGGAACGGTCCCGGTCAGCGGCGCGCTCGCCGAGACCGGTTCCGCGAGTGCGCTGCCGACCATCGCCGCCTTCGGGGGAGCCGCGCTCGCCATGGGTGCCGGGGCCGTCTTCGTCGTGCGTCGGCGCAAGGCCGATTCCGCCGTATAGCCGGAGGCTGCGGTGCAGCCGGAGCTCCGGTGCAGCCGAAGCTCCGATGCAGCCGAAGCTCCGGTGTAGTCGAAGCTCCGGTGTAGTCGAAGCTGCTGTGCAGACCGATCCCGCCGTGTAGCAAATTCCTCGGTGCCGGTCGGTTTCTCGGTGCCCTGCTGGTTTCTCGGTGCCGGCCGGTTCCTGCCGTCTGGGCGGGCCGACTCCGTTGTCGGGCGGGCCGCCGCATGTGGCGGGGCCGTCGTGGGGATGGGTGGCGGGCACGGGAGGCAGCCCGGGTGGCCGGTGCGCCGGGAGCGGTGCCGCGTTCGTCGGGTTGTCGCCCGCCGTGGTCACGCGCGTGACCACGGCGGGCGACCGGCTGTCCGGCCCCCGCGGGGTGAACGAGCCAACGGCCGTCGCCCCCGAGTCGTGCACGCGCCCGAGGCCGACCGGTCCGGTCCGCCGTCGTCACGACGCGTCGGCGGGCACGGCGGCCAGCAGGCTGTGCACGATGGGACCCGCCGAACCGCCGCCGGTGACTCCCTCCTCCACGACGCACGCCACGGCCACGTTGCCGCGGTGAGCGACGAGCCAGCCGTTGTTGGGGGCGTCCTCCGCGACCTCGGCGGTGCCGGTCTTCGCGCCGACGGTCCCCGGGAGGTCGGAAAGGCTTCTCGCCGTGCCGTCGGTGACGGTGACGCGCATCAGCTCGCGCAACTGGGAAACGACTCTCCGCGGGAGCGCGGTGGTGGAGGTCGTGTCCCGGGTCCCGCCCGTGAGGGTGGGTTGGTGGAAGGTTCCGGAGACCGCCGTGGCGGTGACCGAAGCCATGATGAGCGGGTTGGCCTGGATCCGCCCCTGCCCGATCATCGAGGCGGCCTTCTCCGTCTCGTCCTTCGGCTCCGGCACCGACCCGTCGTACGAGGGGATGCCGACATGCCACTCCTGGCCGACGCCGAAGTACTCGCGGGCGACGTCGCCGAGTTCCCCATCGCCGAGTTCGCCGCGCAGACCGATGAACGCTGTATTGCACGACTCGGCGAAGTCCTTGCGGAAGGTCGCGCCGCGGTGTTCGGAGGTCTCCACGTTGTGGAACTGCTTTCCCACCGTCAGGTACTTGGGGCAGTCCACGACATCGTCGGGCGCGACGGCGTTCTTGAGCAGCAGGGCGCCGATGGTGACGATCTTCCAGGTGGAGCCGGGCGCGTAGGTGCCGGAGGCTGCGCGGTTGAAACCTGACGACGGGGCGTTCGCCAGGGCCAGGATCTCGCCGTTGTCGATCCGGAGGGCGACCAGCGAGGCGTTCCTGCCGTGTGTTTCGTTCGTGAGGGCCTTTTCCGCGGCGGCCTGCCAGGTGGCGTCGAGGGTGGTGCGGGTGGGCCGGTCCGCCGGATCCTCTTCGGGCTGTGTGGTGGGCTCGTTCCCGGGTCGTGTGTCCGTCTCGGTGCGGGGTCGTGTGTCCGTCTCGGTGCCGGGGCGCGTGTCTGTCTCGGTGCCGGGTTTCGTGCCGGGCTCGGTGCCGAAGGTGGCTTCCGTGCGCTCGACTTCTCCCGTGGTTCGGTCGACGAGGTGGATCGCCCCGCGCGGACCGGCGACGCGTCCGGAACCCAACTGGGCCAGAACGGGGCTCAGGGAGGGGAACGCGGCGGCCGTGAGGGTCTTCCCGTTCCGGTCGGTGGCATCGGGGACGGAGGTCCGCGTGTCCTCACGTTCCAGACGGAACTTCTCGGTCTCGCTCAGGCGCGGGTGGACGAGCGCCGGCTTCCAGAGCACCATCCACCGGCCGTCGTCCTGCTTGCCCAGCGACAGCGCGGAGGTGTACGTCCAGGTGCCCAGTCCGTTGATCGGCATCCGTGCCGTGAACGGGACGGCGACCGTGCCGTCCGCGGCCTTCGTCGGCGCCGCAGCCGTCAACGCGGGCTTGTCGATGTCGAGGCCCGCGGTGAAGTTGCCCAGTACCTCTCGTGCCCGCTCGGGACGGGTGGTGCGGTCGGCCGCGCTCGGCAGGCGTCCGGCGGCCCAGTCGGTGAGGAACGCGTGCGCCTGGGCCGCGGCCGCCGGATCGGGGGCGGAATCGGTGGACGCGCCACGGGCGAAGGGGCCGAGGCCGACCGCGTACGTTCCGCCCACGGCCGCAGCGGTCACGACGGCCACGGCGACGGCGGCACGGCCCGCTCGGCCGGATCTGCTGCGCGGACTGCTGCGGGGACTGCTGCGGGATCTGTTCCGGGATGTGCCGCGGAACGACGGCGCGGTGGTGTCGGGATGGGTGTCGCGATGAGTGCCGGAATCCATGTCCATGGTCCGAGGAGAGCAATGACTCGCGGCATCCGTCCAAGATGCGCATAGAACTCAGATCAATCAATATCCCATATGCTTGCAGATCGTGGACCTGGTACGGCACCTGGAGTGCTTCGTGGCTGTTGCAGAAGAGTCACACTTCGGCCGTGCCGCAGCCCGCTTGGGCATGGCTCAGCCACCCCTGTCGCAGCGCATCCAGCGCCTGGAACGAGAATTGGGCGTCCGTCTGTTCGAACGCAGCAGCCGACGGGTGACCATCACCGAGGCGGGCACGCTGTTGCTGGCGGATGCCCGTGAGCTGCTCGCCCGCTCCGACGCACTCATGGCCACCGCGCGCCGCATCCGGGACGGCGAGACCGGACTCCTGCGCGCCGCGCTGTCCCCCGACATCGCGGGCGAGACCGTGGCCGCGCTCCTGGCGGACTTCGAAAGGCGCCATGCCGGGCTGGAACTGGAGCTGCACGAACTGACCACCGCCCAGCAGCTCGCCCGGTTCGCTTCACACGACCTGGACGTCGGAGTCGTTCACCACCCCTGCGACGTCTCCGGCCTGGAACTGGGTCCGGTGCTCCGCCGCGAACTGGGCGTGCTGCTGCCCGGCGACGCCCCGGTGGCCGGGCTCGACGAGGTGCCGCTCGCCTCACTCGCCGGGTACGACCTGATCCTCTTCCCCCGCGCCGGGGCCCCGGCGCTCTACGACGACCTGCTGACCGCCTGCGCCCGCAACGGCTACACGCCCGGCACCGTCCGGCATGGCCAGGGCGCCGACTTCGTCCGCGGCCTGGTCCTGTCCGCCGGGGCCGTCGCCCTCGGGCCCCGCGACACCCGGCCCCGGCCCGCGGAGGAACCGGAACGCCGCCCCGGCTCCGGCCCGGGGATCGTGTGGCGTCCACTCGTCGGCGCCCCGCTGGCGCTGCGGCACTCCGTCGCCTGGCCCAAGGGGCGCGGTGACGCCGCCGTCGGCGCGTTCGCGGATGCGGCCACGCACGTGCTGCGCACCACGGCCGGTGCGACCGCAGACGTACCCTCACGACCGATGCACCTTCGTCCGGCATCGGAGTACTGGCTGTGACCGACGCCCCCGCCCGCATCCACGCGGCCTTCGCCGAGGCCGGCGTCACCGGTCGACTTCACGCCCTCGACATCGACTCCGGCGCCCAGATCGACATCGGCGCGGACCAGCCGGTCTGCACCGCCAGCGTCCACAAGCTCTGCCTGCTCGTCACCCTGCACGAACTCGCCGCGGCGGGCGGTCTGGACCTCGGCGAGCAGATCGAGTGCGCCCCGGCCGGCCGGACCGCCGGTCCCACCGGTCTGGCCGCCATGCTCGACCCCGTCCGCATGTCCCTGCGAGATGTCGCGTACCTGATGATGGCCGTCAGCGACAACGCCTCAGCCGACGTGCTCCTGGGACGCGTCGGCCTCGACGCCGTCAACCGCACCACGGCCCGCCTCGGCCTCGCCCGTACGTACGCCGTCCAGAGCTTCGGGGAGCTCTTCGCCACCCTCCGGGAGGACGCCGGTCCCGCAGGCGCCCGGGCCCTTGCCGATCCGCACGTCATCACCCGGCTGCGGGCACTCGATCCGGCCCGCACCAACCGCAGCACCCCACGCGACATGACCCGGCTGCTCGGCGCCGTCTGGCGGGACGAGACCTGTCCGCCGGAGCACTGCGCCGCCATCCGCCGCCTCCTCGGCCTGCAGGTCTGGCCGCACCGATTGGCATCCGGCTTCCCCTTCGACGACGTCCACGTCGCCGGCAAGACCGGCACTCTGCCGACATTGCGCAACGAGGTCGGCGTCGTCGAGTACCCCGACGGGGGCCGTTACGCCGTCGCCGTCTTCACCCGGACCGCCAACACCGCCGCCACCCTCCCCGCCGCCGACGCCGTCATCGGTACGGCCGCCCGGATCGCCGTCGATGCGTTGCGCGCCCCATGACGGCTGCCGGGACGGGTCCTGACCAGGCTTCATATGCGCTCGCGTATCGCTGCGACCGCTCGGCGGACTTGGACGCGGCCGGATGCCGTCTGGTCCTCTGACGCCATGAACAGCCGAGCAGACGGAAGAAACCCGGCAAGCGGAACGGGCGGAACAAACCGGATGAGCGACACGAGCGGATCGAGCGACACGCGTGGGACGAGCGGGACGAGCGGCGCGAGCAGGGCGAGCAGCACGAGCGGGACGAGCAGGACGAGCGGCGCGAGCAGGGCGAACAGCACGAGCGGGACGAGCAGGACGAGCGGCGCGAGCAGGGCGAACAGCACGAGCGGGACGAGCGGGACGAGCGGCATGGGGATCGGCCGTCGGGCGATGCTGCGCGGTGCGGCGCTCGGCGCGGCCGTCCCGCTCCTCACCACCCCGGCCACGGCCTCCGCGATCCCGAACCCCACCGTCTCGAATCCCGCGACGCCGAAATCCAGCACACCGGATTCGCCGGCACCGGAGTCCCCGGCCCCGACGGCCCGCAGGGCCACCCGGGCAGGTTCGGTGTCCTTACGCTGGCTGGGCACCTCGGGCTGGCGCATCGACACCGGCGGCCGGACCGTACTCTTCGACCCGTACCTCACGCGCTTCCACACCGGTCTCTTCGAGGACGCCTTCAACCCGCGGACGGGGCTGACGACCGATCCGGATCTGGTGCACGCGCACATCGGAAACCCCGAACTCGTCCTGGTCAGCCACTCCCACTGGGACCACCTCGCCGATGTCCCGTACATCGCGAAGTCCACCGGCGCCCGCGTCCTCGGTACGGAGACCACGTTCCACCTGCTCGTCGCGTCCGGTGTCGAGCCGGGGCAGATCTCCGTGGTGAAGGGCGGCGAGGTGCTGGACTTCGGCGGAATCGTCGTCGAGGTGGCGGCCAGTCTGCACAGCAGGAACAAGAAGCACTCCTATTTCGCTCCCGGCACGCTCACCGCGCCGCCCTCGATGGCCCCGAGCACCATCTCGGACCTTCCGGAGGGCGACACACTGGCCTTCCAGGTGACGATCGGGGACGACGGCCCCTCCGTGTTCCTGATGGGCGCCAGTGATTTCTCCGAACGGTCCGTGCGGGGTCTGCGGCCCGACATCGCGATGATCGCCGTGCCGGCCGGTACCGCCACCCATCGTTACGTGCCCCGGCTGTTGCCCGCCCTGGACCTCCCCGACGTCGTCGTGCCCGTGCACTGGGACAACTTCGAGAAGCCGCTCGCCGAGCCCCCGCGCCGCGACCCGTCCATGGATCTGGACGCGTTCGTGGCACAGGTGCGCCGCGTCTCCCCGACGAGCCGCGTCGTCGTACCGGACTTCCGCACCACATACGCCGGTGACATGCGGCCGCGGAGCTGACGAAGCCGGGCGGGGTGGTGCGGCGGGGAGGGACCGGACCCGGGCAGGGCGGATCCAGGCCGGGCAGAGCCGGACCGGACACGGCGGGCAGGGCAGGGCCGGGTCCGCGTACGAAGGGGTCCGGACCCGGTCCCTCGTACCCGGACTCGCCCGGCTCACCGCCCTTACGCATGGGGGGCCCGCATGGCAGAGTCGGCCCATGTCCACCTCGGAGTCCGTCCGCCGCTTGTCCCCCGCCGCTGTCGGCCTCCTCCTCACCGCCGCCCTGTCGCTCACCGCCTGCGGTGAGCAGCGCGCCCCGGGCCCGGCGGCGGGCGCCGTCGTCGGCTCCTCGCCCAGTGCCTCGGGAGCCTCCCCGTACGTGGAGCCGGGGGCCGGCGACGGCGCCCCGCACTACAACGAGAACAACGCCTACCGTCACCCGCGCGACATGTCACCCGCCCACGCGAAGGACGCCGAGCGGGAGGCCGGACGGATCAGGCCCGTTCTGGAACGGCTGTGGAAGCAAGGGCAGTGGAAGCCCTCGGAAGTCCGCGCGGCCCTGCTCCGGCTCGGCTACGAGGAGGCGCCCGCCGCGGGGGACGGCGGACGGACCGGCGGAACACTCACCGTCCGGGAGATGCGTCCCCGATACCGGGACGGAGGCTATGTGACGCCCGAGGGAGCGATGGTCGGCCTGCGTGTCCACGACGACGCCTGTGTCACCGCGTTCGTGCAGAAAACCAACTACGAGGCCCGGGCCAACGGCCCGTACCCGGAGACCGGTTGCTTCGAACCCCCCTACGGTCACTGAGAAACCGCCGCACCACCGAGCCGACGGACCACCGCACCACCACTCCGCCGCACCACCACTCCACCACTCCACCGCACCACCGCACCGACCAACCGGCCCCACCGGCCCCACCGGCCAACGGCCCCGACCCCACCGCACCGCACCGCACCGCACGGCCACCGCACCGCACGGCCGCAGTGCGGCGCGGCCCGCTACCGAGGACGTGGCTGCGGGAGGCCCGGCGAATCCGGCACTCAGTACGATCGCCGGTCATGGACTGGCTCGAACGCGCCGCGGAGCTGCGGCAGTGGACCCGCAGCGGGACACGCGCCCCGCACAAGCCCCTGTTGTTCCTCTACGCGCTGGGCCGCTTCCAGCAGGACGCCGAGGGCGAACTGCGTTACTCCGCGGTGGAGGACGACCTGAAGGAACTGCTCGCCGAGTACGGACCGCCCCACCGGACGACGCCCTCCTATCCGTTCCACCATCTGGTCGGTGACGGTGTGTGGGCGGTCCGCACCGATCGCGGGACGGGCAGTCCCGGCACCGGGGTGCGGGAGTTGCGGGAGACGGGGGCCTCGGGACGGCTGGTGCCGGAACTGCGGTCGGCACTGCGGCGGGATCCGTCGCTGGGCGACCGGATCGCGCGCGTACTGCTCGAAAGGAACTTCCCTCCCTCGCTCCACGCCGATCTGTGCGAAGCCGTCGGCCTGGAGCCGGGATGGGAGCCGCCACGGGGTGACGAACAGCGATCGACGGCGCGACGTCAACGGGACCGGCGGATGCGGGAGATGGTGCTGACCGCCTACGAGTACCGGTGTGCCTTCTGCGGCTACGACGGCAGGATCGGTACGTCACCGGTCGGCCTGGAGGCCGCTCATGTGCGGTGGTGGGCGTTCGGCGGTCCGGACGACGTCGACAACGGTCTGTGCCTGTGCTCGCTGCACCACAAGCTCTTCGACAAGGGTGTTCTCGGAGTGGGCGAAAGCCTCCGCATCCTGGTCTCGCAGCGTTTCGTCGGACACAGCCCCGCCGCCCGCGAGCACGTCATAGCGCTCTCGGGCCGTCCCCTCATCGGCCCTCAACCGGGCACCCCCTCCGTCGCCGCCACCCACCGTGCCTGGCACGCCGATCAGGTGTTCCACGGCGACCCCCGCCCCGGCACCGCCGTCCAAGTCCGTCACCCATTCGCCGGGCCCGCCGTGGAATCATGTCCCTGACGTTCCTGACCAGGCACTTCATCAAAGGAAGTCGAGATTCCGTATGTTTGACGCACTGAAGAACCTCAAGGACAAGGCCGAGGAGATCGCCGAGGCACACGGCGACAAGATCTCCGACGGGCTTGAGAAGGCCGGCGACTTCATCGACGACAAGACCGGCGGCAAGCACGGCGACAAGATCGACACCGCCGTCGACAAGGCGCAGGAATTCGTCGAGAAGCTGGGCGATAAGGGCGAGCACCACGGCGAGAAGAAGGACTGACGCGAGAGGCCGGAGGCGGGAAGCCGGAGCCCACGCGTCCGGCCTCCCGTTCCGGCCCGCCCCGGCCCGTATCCCTCCGCCCGGGCGGACCGGTCGGCGGATGTCAGCATGGCTGCCACCGGACGATCCAGCACCTCGGAGACCCGGCCAACGCGCCACGCCCGCCGAGATGCTGTGCGGAATGCGGGAGCCGGGGGAACTCTCGGGCCGAAGCCTGCGGCATTCTCCTGAAGGTCCCACAGCTCGCCCCTCCCGGCACACGTCGCCCCTCCCGGCACACGTCGGCCGTCTCGGCACCCGTACGACGGGCGACCGGCCGCGCCCCCCTCCGAGATGCGGTGTCAGGAGCCACAGCGCGATGAGTACCCATCGCCGCTCGCCTCCTTCTCCGGCTTTCTCGTGGATGTGTCGTGCGATGTGCTGCCACGGGGCACGGCAGACGGGGTCGTCGTGATCACGGCCGTTCCCGCAGATCGTGCAGCGCAGTTAGTCCGACTTCATGCAGGTAGTCCGGCTTCATACAGGCATCGGACCGCAGTGAGGGGTTCGTCCCCGGCTGCCTGAACAGGCGGTCGTCAGCACAGCGGCCGTGCACACCGGTCGATGCGAGTGAAGACGTCACCTTTCGATGCGACGGTCACTGCCACGTTCCGTCTTCTCCACGTCCCTCATCGAAAGCGTTCCGGTCCCCGCCGCCCGAACCGGAAACAGGAGGTGCGGGCGGCTCCGCGCCGGGAGCGGTGCGCTCTCCTCCGCCGTACCGCCAGTCGGCGTCCGCCGACTCCGGCCTCCCAGTGCCTGCCTGGCCGTTCGCTCGGGGAGCCGGAAAGTCCTCAGCACGTGACGGCCCCACCGGACCGGTCGTCGGCAGTACGGGTTCCGACGGGACCTCGTAGGCTCCCGTGCCCGGTCCATCGCCCGCGACATGCAGCAGATCCTGACGGATGCCGTCCGCGGCGTCGCTCCGGCCCGCTGCCGCAGACGTGCTGGCCAGGCGTTGAATGAACGCCGCGCGCACATCTTTCTCCAGGCCCAGTTCGTCCACCAGGGCGGCTACGTGATCACTCGGCTTCGACCGCCGCCGGGTCCGTGAGGCATCGCTCGTCCCATCGGCCCGTGCCGCGACGGGTTCCGTATAGTCCGCCAAGGGCTCCGGATGCTCGAAGCCACCTGCCGAGGATCCGTCCTCCGGGCTCTCCAGCGCTGTGATCAGGTGACGGAATTCCTCCGGAATCTCCTTGTCGTTGGCCGCGGCCGACAGACATGTCAGAGGGGCGATCATCTCCACCGCGCGATCGATCTCGTCCTCGTGTCGTGCCATCCACCAGACGACCGCGCTCCCGGGGCTGCGCAGGACGTCGTCCCCGAGGTAGGCCCGACGGTCGCACTCGTACTCACGTCGGCTCTGCCAGGTGCTCGCGGACTTGCGCAGTTCCTCAAGTTCGTCCAGGTGTTGTTGATCCGAACGGCTCAGGGTGAGCCGAATATCGGTGGCGAAGGCCGAAACGAGCCCCGATTCGTCGGTGACCGGAGACCCGAGAACCCCCTCCAGCCAGTGCTGGAGGTATCCGCACCGGTTCGGGTGCTCGGCCGCCACAGAGTCCCGCACACGGTTCAGGACGGCGGCCACTGCCAGACTCGACGGATTGCCGTGCGAGGCAGGGCCGAACGCAGATGTCGTCCGCCAGCGGATCACGGCGGAGAACAGGAACGGGTAGTCCGCCTTCGCACTCTCCACCGACACCGACATCACATCGGTCACCAGGTAGGGGGGCTCGACGGGAGGCAGCGGCATGGTGGCGTCCGGCTCCAGGCGGGCGGGAGCGAACGGCTCACCGGTACGGGGCAGGAGCATGCCGAGCAGAAGGACGCCGGCCACCAGGGCGGCCAGGAGGAACCAGATCCAGATCGGCCAGCCGAGGGCGGAACCCACCCCCAGGACACCGGCCACAACGGCCGCGAGCAACAGAAATAGCAGGTGGCGGGGGGTCATTCCCTCTCCCTAGTCCTCTGTGCGCCGGGCTCCGAGCGCATGTCCTCGATGCCCTGCACCATGTCGATGTTCCGGCAGAATCGTTCGGAGATCCGTTCGCGGACTTCGCGTCGCGTCCGCCTCTCCTGCGGTACGTCGGCCCCAGGCCGTTCCGCCCAGTCCCACGCGGTCGCGTAGAGGCGGCTCAGCCGCGAAGGATCGGTGTCGTCGACCGCAGCGATGATCAGCGCCTTCAAGGCCTGCTCGCCCGTGCGTCCGGAGGCCCGTGCAGTGAGCCATCGCCGCACGGTCGGGGTCCATGCCTCGGCCGGCCTCGCGAGCATGACCACCCGCCAGGCCAGGGTGTACTCCTGCCAGGGCGGGGTGATCCGCAACCGGACGGGGTCCAGCAGGTCCAGCAGGATGTCTGGACCGGGACCCGGCGACGACGCGGAATTCACGAGGCGCTCGGAGAGTCGGCCGAACAGCCGCCTGCTCCCCCGGGCCAGTCCCAGCAGCGCTGAACGGGCTGCCTCGCCCTCCTCACCTCGCTGCCGCTGCGCGAGGTGGCGCAGTCTGACCACGGCCTGTTCGGAATGGGTCACCGCGATCACCTGTTGGCAGACATCTGTCAGTGCGCCTGCCAGAGCGGGTCTCAAAGGAGCCTTCCTCACCCAGTCGTACACGCGGCCGCGGAAGTACGCACCGTGCCGTTCGTGGCTGAGGCCCATCTCCAGGGCGATCGTGGCCTCCGCACGAAACGGCCCGCGTGCAGAGGATCGCGTCCACAGCTCGACGAGCTCGCACAGATGGCCGGGGAATCCTGCAGTGAGAGCCCGCTCCGCGAACCTGGCGACCAGTCGCGCCCGGTCCTCGGCCCCGAATTCGGAGAGCTCCACGCACCGTCCCACCCAGTCGCGGAAGTCCGACCGGATATCGGGAAAGTTCTCCCAGAAGTGCCGCCTCACCGCGCCGTCGTAGGCGAGTCTGGTGAACCCGACCCTGCCGTCGTCCCCTCGTTCGACGTCCAACGCCCTCAACCGCTCGCCGAGGTCCGCCTGGCCCAGTGGGGGCGTGTCGTCCCTCTGGTAGGCCAGAACGTCCAGCAGGCTGTCGGCGGCGGACTGCACGGCGTCCGCCGACGCGCCTTCTGCCATGGCCGCGGCGAGCAGCAGGGAGCGTTCCGGAACGGTCCGATGCTCCCTCAGCTGCTTGGCCACCTCGTCGGACCACTTGGTCGCGGCCTCCACGGCGCTCTCCCGCCACTCCGCGAAGCTCGCGCCGTGGCGGTGGGTCTCCCTCGCCTTCGCGACCAGTGCGGCAAGACGGGACAGCTCCTGCATGGACGCCGTGGCGAACATGCGGGTGAGTTCGTCGGTGCTCAGCTCGCCCGGCCCGAAGGTCACGCCATGTGCCCGCAGACAGCGGCTGAAGACGTAGCGGGCCGGAGGCCGTTCGAGTGAGATCACCAGGGGGGCCAGATCCGCGTCGAGCATCCACCCCAGGCCGACCGGGAGCACGGCGACCATGCGGGCCCCGCACTCCTCGACCCGCCACCTGTAGTGCATGAGGGTGTGCTGAGCGGACGGGTAGTCCTCGTCGGACACGTTGGACAGGTCCAGCAGGTAGCAATCGGCGGACTGGGTCTTGAGCGAGTCCGCCTCCAGGGACAGGGGCAGTTCCTCGATCTGGCCGCCGTCGACCGACGCGTTCTTCAGGAGCATGGTCGCGGCCGCCCGCCTGCCGATCCCGGCAGGGCCGTCCAGCAGGACCACCGCGCCTTCCCGCATCAACTCATCGGCGGCACGGCCGTAGTGACGCGGGGGGACGAAGCACCGGGTCAGGTGGTGGCGGTGTTCCTGCTGGATCCGCAGACGTGCGGCCCCGGCCCGGAACGGGGGTTCGTTCACACCGATCGTGTATGCGATGTGCTGATCCCCGCCACCGTTGTGCACCGGTCCGCGGGGCTCGTTGACCGTTGCGTGGCCGGAGCCGTTCACCGGCCTCCATCCGCCGTCCGCTCGCCCCGGTTCGACTGCTGCCGGATGGTTCCGTGGTTGTCGGCCACATAGTTGACGTCCATCGCGTCACCGGAAAAGTTCGGGGCGAGGTTCTGCTGTCCGCTACCGGTGTGGACCGGGCCCCGGGGCTCGCTGACGAAAGTGCCACGGAAGTCTCCGTTGAGGTTGCCGATGCCCCCTCGCTGACGGTGCTTGATCACCCCCGCGCGCACGCGGGCGGCCTCGCCATCCCGCTCGTCACCGGAACCATCTCCGCCGCCATCGCCATCACCGGCCGACTTTGCCGAAACCCGCGGCACGTAGCCGTTGTTGCGTGCCGCCTCGGCAAGTTCGGGCAGCAGGCCGATCAGGTCGTCGGCCAGTCGTGCGAGGTCGGCTTCGACGTTGCGGTGATCGAAACGGCGGTATTGGCAATCGGCGAGGATACCGAGTTCGGGCGGAAGGTCCTTGGCGTTGAGGCGTTCCGTCCCTGAGACGAGGACGGGGATGACCACTGCTCCCATTTCGAACGCCTCCTCGATCTCCCGGCGCGTCCAGTCGTCCGGATCGTGCAGGGCGCTGCGGCCGTCGGCCGACCGGGTCTCGAACCACCGGGGGCCGATGACCGCCAGCAGCACGCTGCTGCGGCGGACGGCCCTGAGGAGTTCCAGCGGAAACCGGCTTCCGGGTTCGATGGATTTACTTGCGCGGAAGACGTTCCCGTCGCCGAAGACCCGGGAGAGCTCCCGCTCGATGAGGGCAGCGGTCGCCGCTTCGTCCCGGGTGCGGTAGTTCACGAAGATCAGTGGCATGACGGAGTCTCCTTCGGTGTGCTCAAGTGGTCTGGTGCGCAGTGCCGGTGTGCATGCACGCCGCTTGAACCGGTTGTCTGCGGTCCGGGTGGCGCGTCGATGTGCTCACATCCGTACTCGCGGTACTTCCGGGCAGCGCGCCACCGGGTTTCGGGCAGCGCGAGGCCCGGTGGGCAAATGCCGTCGCGGGTGACCGCGTCGGCATGGGGCAGTACTGACGGGAATCAGCGACTGACATAAATCAGGCGCTGTTGCGGGACGGACCGTGTCCGGCATGGGACGGGGTCGGCGATGTGCCGTGGGCAGGACGCGGCCGGAGGGGCACGCGCCCGTAATCCGCGGCCGATACGCCCGATTTGGCGCTCAGTTGGCGCTCAGTTGGCGCTGAGTGCGTTCGCGAGCGCGGGCCGGAGCTCCCGCACAGCAGTATTCGCACGGAACCGGGACAACTCCCGGTCGAGTTTGCGCACATCCGCCCGCACGGTGGCGGACGGAGCGATGTGTGTGTAGGCCAGAAGTTCGCGGGCGACCTCACAGGACCGCTCAACCTCGCCCGAGGCGGCATGGGCCAGGGCGCTGCGAAGGCCGTAACGCGTACGGGTACGCAGGGCGTGGGGCGGGATGCGTCGGCATTCCCGGTCCAGAACCTCGGCAGCCTCGCGAGGCCGTCCCAGGTCGTGGAGGCACCAGCCGGTCACCATGGACACCGGATCGACAAGGTTCGTGGTGCCGAGCACCGGGGTGTCGGCCGCCTCATCCGCCGCGGCGAGCAAGACACGTGCCCGTTCCAGTCCGCGCAGGCATGCCCTCTCGTCGCCGGCGAGAGCGTGCCCCTGCGCCTCCCGTTGCGCAGCCAGGCCCCGGACACGGGGCGGCAGGACGCTTCGTTGGGCCTGTTGCGCGAGGCCGACCGTCTCGGCCGCGTCGCCGTTGTAGAAGGTGACGAGTGCGCGGCGAACAAGCGCGTAGTCAGCCAACTGATCATCCCCGCCTGCGCGGGCGAGTTCCACGGCGTCGTCCGTCCATTTGAGGGCGGCCGCCTCGTCTCCTGCTTCCTGGGCCATCCAGCCGGTGTATTCGGCGAAGCGGGCCGCGACGACCAGCAGTCCGGTCCGGGTGGCGCCCGAGGCCCGGGCCGCGAGTACGGTGACCGTCTCCGCCTGCGAGCGCAGGACCGGAAGCAGCACGCCGGGGGCGGCGTTCTGCCCGAGCCGCCGCATCTGGTGCAGTTGGTCGCGGAACAGCGCGGCCGTGGGTGGCCCGTCGGCCTCGGCAGTGCTGTCCGTTCCGGGCCCGGTCAATGCGGCGGCGAGCAAGGACGCGACCCCAGTGGCGATCACGTCGCGACGCGCCGGAGCAGGACCGTCGGCCTCTGCGATCCCTTCGGGACGCACCATGCGCTGCAGCCGCCCGCCCGTCCTGAAAAGCGTGTCACATTGTCGGGCCAGAGCCATCGTGGGGCGCTTGTCACCTCGCTCAATCTTGCACAAGTGACCTTTGCTGTAGTTCACAGCATCTGCGCATGCCTGCAGAGTCATGCCCGCGTCCTGGCGCAGCCTCCGCAACTCCGCCCCGAAGCGTAAAGGAAATTCCACGAGCTTCCCCTTTCCCAAAGGTCGGACGAGCCCCTGCACTTGGGCGTCCGGTGCTCACGGCGAAGAGTCTGGCACGTCATTCCGCGCTTCCACCCGGTGAAGTAAATGTTTCCTGTTTCCTCTTCTTTCCATCCGCACAGATCTCGCCATTTCATACGGCAGTTCATGAACTTGAGCGGACGACGGATCCCGTCGACGCAGGAGAGAGCGGCGGAGGGAAGGCCGGGGAGAGGGCCAGGAGCGGGAAGGACCGGGAGGGAGGGAAGGAAGGAAGGAGGGAAGGCCGGGGAGGGAAGGCCGAGGGAGAAGCCAAAGCGGCAGCATGCTGCAGGTGCCGTGTCGGGCTTCGACACAAAACCGCTCCTGCAGCAGCCGCCCCTTCGACGACACGAACTGGATGCATCGAGCGGGGGCCGGCGGCCGGAAAGGCAATACGGCACTCCGCCCGAGTCGACGTTCCTCGGAGCGAGAGATGCGACTCATCCGGATCTGTCGGCCGGACACCGGCGCAGGCATTCGAACATCGACAGGAAATCGAGACTCCTGAGCACCGGACACGACAGTCCCCGGTAGTCCTTCTCGGTTCCGTGGGTTTCGACCGTCGTCGAGAGCTCCGGAATCGGGTGGATCCGCCGGGGGCCTGGCCAGAGCCAAGGAGGGGCTCACTCGGATCGACGAACGTCTTCGTCGATGGTGCGGCTCGCTCTGGTTTTCTGGTGTATTAGTGATTTTCCTCCGCTTTTGGCACGAGTCAAGGGGTTTCTTCTCTTTTTCGGTGGTCAGATGTCCGGCCGTGCGGGCCGCGCCCCTCGGTGACTCCATTGGGCCGTCCTCGCTCGCCAAACCGCGGCGGCGCTCACAGGCTGAGGCGCGGGGGGTACCACTCGGAACGTCGGAAGGACGGCCCCTTGATGAGGCTTGTCGTCGATCTCAACCGGTGCCAGGGGTACGCGCAGTGCGCCTTCCTCGCGCCCGACGTCTTCGCCATGCACGGAGACGAGGCGCTGCTGTACGACCCGCACGCCGACGAGACCCAACGGGAGCAGGTGCTGCGTGCCGTCGCCGCGTGCCCCGTGCAGGCGATCCTGGTGGACGACGGGCCCGACGTCCCGGACCCGCCGGGTCCGGCGGGCGGGGACGCGGCGGGACGGGGGCCTTCCGGTGTCCGGTGACAGGTCTCTGGAACGGTTCAGGCGCGAGGGGCGCATCGTGATCGTCGGCGCCTCGCTGGCCGGTCTCCGGGCAGCGGAGACCCTGCGCGAGGAGGGCTTCACCGGGTCGCTCACGCTGATCGGTGACGAGCCCCACGAGCCGTACGACCGGCCGCCGCTGTCCAAGCAGGTGCTGCTGGGGCGGGCGGCGGCGGACCGTACCGCGCTGCCCCGGCGCACGGCGCTCGACGCCCACTGGCGGCTCGGCGTCGCCGCCACCGGGCTGGACATGGCGGCCAGTCGGGTGCGCCTTGCCGACGGGGACGAGGTGGAGTACGACCGGCTGCTGATCGCCACCGGTGTGCACGCCCGGCCCTGGCCGCACGAGACGGAGGCCCGGCTCGACGGGGTCTTCGTCCTGCGGACCCGTGACGACGCGGCCCGGTTGCAGCGGCGGCTGGCCGCGTCACCCCGCCGGGTGCTCGTCATCGGCGCAGGGTTCACCGGTTCGGAGATCGCCTCGGCCTGCCGTGAACGCGGGCTGCCGGTGACCGTCGCCGAACGCGGTGCGGCGCCGCTGGTGGGCGCGCTCGGCGGAGTGGTCGGCCGGGTGGCAGCGGAACTGCAACGCGAGCACGGGGTCGACCTGCGGTGCGGAATCATGGTCACCGCGTTGGAGGGCGACGCTGCGGGGCGCCTGCGGCGCGCCCACCTGTCCGACGGCACCACCGTCGACGCCGATGTCGCGGTGGTCTCGCTCGGCGCGTCGCGGAACACCGGGTGGCTCGCCGGTTCCGGGCTCGGCGCCGGTCCGCGGGGGATCGCCTGCGACGCCGGATGCCGGGCCTTCGACGTCCGGGGCATCGTCACGGACGACGTCTTCGTGGCCGGTGACGTCGCCCGGTCCCCGCATCCGCTCTTCGGGTACCAGTTCCTGTCCCTGGAACACTGGGGCAACGCCGTCGCACAGGCCGAGACCGCCGCGCACAACATGGTCAGCAGCAGTTCGCAGCGCCGTCCGCACCTGTGGGTACCGGCGTTCTGGTCCGCCCAGTTCGGCGTCAACATCAAGTCGGTGGGCGTCCCGTCCCTGGGCGAGGAGATCATCGTCGCCCAGGGCTCGCTCTCCGATCGTCGCTTCACCTGCGTCTACGGGTATCAGGACCGGGTCATCGCCGCGGTCACCTTCGACCAGACGAAGTGGCTGGAGTTCTACCGGCGGCAGATCGAGTCGGCCGCGCCGTTCCCGCCGCCGTACACCTCGGTGGACCTCCGTCCGGAGGGTCTGCGACCGGTCCCGGCCGAGTTCCCGGACCCCTCCCTGCCCAGCCACGGGCCGTCCGTCACCGTGAGCGGGTACGCGCCGTCCGACCAGCGGATCACGTTCACCCCGGCCGGAGGCTGAACCGTCCGCGTCTTCCTCTTCCCGGGCGGCCCGTCGCCCGTCGCCCGTCGTTCCACGCTCCCTGGCCCTCGGCCCTTGCCCGTCGTTCCACGCTCCCAGCCCTCGGCCCTTGCCCGTTGCCCGTTGCCCGTCGTTCCGCGCTCCTCCGCCCGCCCCCTCGCCCCGCGCCTCCAAGGACCGCCACCATGACGCCAGACGTACTCCTGCGGAAGATCCTCGACCCCGCGAACCGTGCCGACCCGTACCCCCTGTACGCCGAACTCCGCAGGACGCCGGTCGTCCGGGCAGGGGACGGCCTGTTCGTCGTCAGCACCTACTGGGAGATCAAGAGCCTGTTGCACGACCCGAGAGTCAGCTCGGACGCCCGCAACCTCTCCCCCGGCGCGGGCGGCAGCCTGCTCGGGGACGACGAGGACGCGTCGGTCCTGCCGCCGTCGTTCCTCCGGCTCGACCCGCCCGAACACGACCGGCTGCGCAGGATGGCGATGCGCCCGTTCGGGCCGCCGGAGACTCCCCGCCGCATCCATGACATGCGCGGCGAACTGGACGGGATCGTCTCCGGGCTCATCGACGGCTTCGGGGACCGGAAGCGGGTCGATCTCGTCGACGACTTCTCGTACCCCTTCCCCGTCACCGTGATCTGCCGCCTCCTCGGCGTCCCGCGCGAGGACGAGGCGCGCTTCCACACCTGGGCCGACACCATCGCCGCCGGGCTCGATCCGGACCCGGACGACGACCCCGGCGACCGGCGACGCGTCACCCAGCGGGCCCGGACCGAACTGGGCGCGTACCTGTCCGGACTCATCGACGAACGCGGCGGCGCGCCCGGCGACGACATGCTCTCCGCGCTGGTCGCCCAGAACGGCCCCGACGGGCGGATGAGCCGGATGGAACTGCTCAGCACCGCCGCGCTGCTGCTGATCGCCGGCCACGAGACCACGGTCAACCTGATCACCAACGGGATGCTCACCCTGCTGCGCAACCCCGGTGTGCTGGCACGGCTGCGCGACGACCCCGGGCTCGCCGTCCCGATCGTGGAGGAACTGCTGCGCTTCGAGCCGCCCGTGCAACTGCTGCCGCAGCGCACCACCCTCGCGGACATCGATCTCGGCGACATCACCGTCGCCAAGGGTTCCGCCCTCTGGCTCGTGCTGGCCTCCGGCAACCGTGATCCACGACGCTTCGCCGAGCCGGACCGTTTCGACCCCGGCCGGAAGGACAACCAGCACCTCGGCTTCGGCAGCGGCATCCACACCTGTTTCGGCGCACCCCTCGCCCGTCTGGAGGCCCAGATCGCCCTGTCCGAGCTCGCCCGGCGGCTCGACAACCCGCGCCTGGTGGAGGATCCGCCGCCGTACCGCCGCAACGCCGTGCTCCGCGGCCCCCGCCATCTGAACATCGAGTTCGACGGGGTGAGGAAGTAGCGGGGCGGGTGCGGGCCGGGCAGGCAGAGCGGGCCGGGCGAGCGGGGCGGGTGGTCCTCGGCCCGTGCCGATGACCGGACGAGATCACCGGGCCGTCCGGCCATGTCGGACGCTCCGACCATGATGGATGCATGGCAACACATGCGCATGAACCGGACGGACGCGACGCCGGGCCCTCGTTGGGCCAGATCCTCGGGCTGATCGCTCCCGGCATGCTCGACGTCGTCGTGGCTCCGCGCGGTACGGGTGTGCCGGTGGCGGATGTGGTGCTGCACGACCCCGGCGAGGAGCGGGACGACGACACCTGGGCGGCGTCCGGGCTGATCCTGCTCGTGGTCGGCGTGGAGGTCTCCTCGCCGGAGGCGGTCGACGCGCTGCGGAGCGCCGACCGGGCCGGGGCCGCGGCCGTGGTGATGCGGCGGGGCCCCCGTGGGCCGCGGTCGGCGCTGCTGGAGGCGGCGGGCGCGGGGCGCACCGCGTTGCTGACCCGACGACCGGGCCGGGGCTGGACGGAGGTGCTCGGTCAGCTGCGCACCGCCCTGGCACACAGCGCCCCGGCCGGAGCGGGCGGCGGGGGCGGAGAGGACGGGGCGGGCGGACTGCGGCTCGGGGACCTGTCCGGGCTGGCCAACACGGTGGCAGACCTGGTCGGCGGGGCCATCACCATCGAGGATCCGCAATCCCGGGTGCTCGCGTATTCGCGCATGGACCACGAACCCGATCCGATGCGGCGACTCACCATCCTCGGCCAGCAGGTGCCCCGCTGGCGCGTTCACGAACTGCGCGAGAGCGGCTTCTTCCAGGCGCTGTGGAACACCGACGACGTGGTGCGTCTGCCGGCCGACGACCGTTACGCCGAGCGGCTGGCCATCGCGGTCCGCCACGGCTCCGAGGTCCTCGGCTCGTTGTGGGCCGCGGCGGACGGCAGACCACTGGCCGACGGCGCGGCGGCGGCACTGCGCACGGCGGCGCGGGCCGCCGTGCCCCACCTGTCGCACCACCAGACCTGGGGTCGGGCCGCCGCCCGGGCCAGGGAACAGGCGGTGCACGCCCTGTTGGAGGGGGGCGCGTACGCGGCGCGCGCCGGTCACGACATCGGGATCACGCCGGGGCAGCCGTACGCGGTAATGGTCGCGGAGGCGTTTCCGGCGGGTGTGGGACCGGGGGCGTTCCCTGCGAGTGCGAGTGCAAGTACGAGTGCGGCGGCGGGGACATTCCCGGCGAGTGCGAGTGCGAGTACGGGGGCGGGGACAGGGACAGGGACAGGTGCGGGGGCCGAGGCGTATGGCGGCCGGGGACTCGGCGCCGCGGGCACGGCTCCGGGCCCGGGGAACGCGACCGAGCAGCGGGTGCTGGACGTGCTGGCGTTGCAGGCGGCGGCCTACCGGCCGGGGTGCGTCACCGCACGGTCCGGGCGGCGGCTGTACGTCCTGGTCCCGGCGGGCAACGGGGAAGCCGACCCGGCGCGCGCCCTGCTGACGACGGCCCGTTCGGTGCCGCGCAGTGTGGTGTTCGCCGGTGCCGGCCCGGTTGCCGGGGACTGGTCGGGGCTGCCCGCGTCGCGCGAGGCCGCGGAACTGGTGGTACGTGTGCTGCGGGAGCGGGCCGCGAGGCATCCGGCCGGGGAGGCCGGGCCCGCCGATGCCACGGGGGTGGTGTCGGCCGCCGCGGCCCACCACGAGGTGGTTCCCGAGACGGCTCTGCTCCAGGTGCTCGACCGGGTGGGTCCCCTGTGGGAGACGCTGTCGGGGCCCGTGCACACGATGGCGGAGCACGACCGCGCGCACGGCTCCGCGTACGGGGCGTCGGTGGCCGCCTACCTTGACGCGTTCGGCGACACGGGCGAGGCCGCCCGGCGACTGAACGTGCACGCGAACACCCTGCGCTACCGGCTGCGGCGGGCCCGCGAACTGTTCGGCGTCGACCTGGCCGACCCCACCGTCCGGCTCCTGGCGGACATCGGAATGCGGCTGGCCCGGCGGGTGCCCTGAGAACCTGCCGGGTGGCCTTCGGCCGGAAGGCGGACGCGGCATCGTGCGTGCGATTCCAAGGCACCGGGAGAGCTCAGTGGCGGAATTGCTCGGTCATGTCGGCAACGCCGGAAGTGTGCGTGCCAGGGAGTGGCCGCCCGGCCAGAGGTCGCCCGACAGGCTCCGAGGCCCGCGGGCGTGGGAAACCCCGGTGCGGTCCGCCCCGGGACACCGTCGGCCTTCATGATCGTTTTCTTGTTCCGTCCGACATGGATCACGCTCATCCGTGGTCGCACCGGATGAAGACGTCACGGGCACCGCGCGCCGAAGCTGTGCACAACGGTCGGTCACTCGACGAGTGCCGTGCACGACCCGACGTCTGGAGTGTGGTTCATGTGACTTCCGGTTCTTCCCCTCGGCGCGCCGGCGCCCGTGAGGCCGCGCTGGCGCGAGCCGTCGAGGACGGCCTGCTCGGTCCCGGGTCCCCGCTGGTCGGTCTGCTCGATGTCGATGGCGTACTGGCCGCGGTCGAGGCGCTGAACGAGGCGTTCGAGGGACCGGCCACCGTGCACCACACGTTCGCGGCTAAGGCATGCGGCCTGGTGCCGGTGCTGCGACTGCTCGCGGACGCGGGGATGGGCTGCGAGGTCGCCTCGCCCGGGGAACTGGAGCAGGCACTCGCGGCCGGGTTCACGTACGACCGGCTGGTCTTCGACAGCCCCGCGAAGACGGTGGAGGAGCTGGAGTTCGCCCTGGCCCACGGCATCGCGATCAACCTGGACAATTTCCAGGAGATGACCCGCGTCGACCGTCTGCTGGCCGGCCGGGAAGCCGCCGGACCCATCGGGCTGCGGGTGAACCCCCAGGTGGGAGCAGGTGCGATCGGGGCGATGAGCACCGCGACCGCGACCTCGAAGTTCGGTGTCGCGCTGCGCGATCCGGGCGCCGTCGACGCGGTGGTCGAGGCCTTCGCACAGCGGCCGTGGCTCAACCGGCTGCACGCCCATGTCGGTTCCCAGGGCTGCCCGCTGCCGCTCATCGCCCAGGGCGTGCGGGCCGCGTACGAACTCGCCGAGCGCATCAACGCCGAACTCGGCCGCACGCAGATCACCGGCATCGACATTGGCGGCGGCCTGCCGGTCAACTTCGACGACGAGGACGACCGGCCGACGTACGCGGACTATGTCGCCGAACTCCGCGCCGCCGCACCCGGACTCCTCGACGGCCGCTACGCCCTGGTCACCGAGTTCGGCCGGTCGCTGCTCGCCAAGAGCGGGACCATCGGATCGGTCGTCGAGTACACGAAGTCGGCCGGGGGACGCCGGATCGCGGTCACGCACGCCGGGGCCCAGGTGGCGACCCGTACCGTCTTCATGCCCGACGCCTGGCCGCTGCGCGTCGGGGTGTTCGACGCCGCCGGACGCCCCAAGCAGGGCCCGCCCGAGGTCGTCGACATCGCGGGCCCGTGCTGCTTCGCCGGGGACCTGACCGCGATCGGGCGCGAGCTCCCGGCCGTCGAGCCGGGAGACGTGGTGGCGCTGTACGACACCGGGGCGTACTACTTCTCCTCGCACTTCTCCTACAATTCCCTGCCTCGGCCCGCTGTGTACGGTTATCGGACCGATTCCGACGGAGGGATACGGTTCGCGCTCGTGCGCGAGGCCCAGAGCGTGCGCGGCGTGGTCGAGGAGAGCGGGCTCGCCCAGGCGGACGCCCTTGTCGCACTGCGTTCGGGCGCCCCTGCGGAACAGGCGAAGGAGGTGGCGGAATGAGCGGGACGACCGAAACGACCGGGACGACCGGGACGACCGGGACGACCGGGACGAGCAGGACGAGCAGGACGAGCGGGACGAGCGGGACGAGCGGGACGAAAGACGCGACGAGCGGAACGCGCGACAGAGCGAGCGGGGCGGACGGAACGCGGGAGGTGACGCGTGTTCTGATATCCGCCGACATGGAGGGGGCGACCGGAACGGTCTCCCCGGCGGACGTCGAGGCGGGCACACCGCGCTACGAACGGTTCCGCCGACTGCTCACCCGGGACGTCAACGCCGCTGTCGCGGGGTTCGCCGACGCCGGCGCGGACGAGGTGATCGTGAACGACGCGCACTGCGGCATGGACAACGTGCTCATCGAGGAGCTCGATCCCCGCGCGGTCCTGATCGTCGGGCGGCACAAGCCGCTGGGCATGATGGAGGGACTGGAAGCCGGAATCGACGCGGTGGCGTTCGTCGGCTATCACACCGGCGCGGGCGAACAGGGCGTTCTCGCGCACACCTATCTGTCGCACAGCGTCCTCGGCGTGCGCATCGACGGCGAACCCGTCGGCGAGGGAGAGTTCAACGCCCTGGTGGCAGCGGAGGCCGGAGTGCCCGTCGTCCTGGTCACCGGCGACGACGTGACCTGCCGCGACGCGACCCGGTACGCACCCGGCTGCCGGACGGTCGCGGTGAAGACGGCGATCTCCCGGCATGCCGCGATCTGCCGTACCCCGGCCGTCACGTCCGTCGACATCCGCCGGGAGGCCGCCGCAGCGCTCTCCGCGCCCCCGCCACGCCCCGCCACGCACCCGGCACCGCACGTGGTCGAGGTCGACGTGGACAGCCCGCACCTCGCCCAACGCGCATGCGCGCTGGCCGGTGTCGAACCGGCCGGCCCCCTGACCGTACGCATGGAAGCCCCCGACGCCCGTGAGGCGTTGCGCCGCTTCCGCGCGCTGACCTGGGTGATCGGCGGCGGTCGCGAGGGCGACTGGACCTGACCGCCCGACCGTTCCGGTGCTCCGGAACCGAATGACGCGGGTACGCCGGGACCCGTGAGCCGGGACGCACGCGACCCGACGGCACAGGCGTACCCGGCCTGATCGACCGCACAGGCGTACCCGGCCCGACCGATCGCACAGCACCGCGGCCCCGACCGGGCCGACGCCCCGCCCCCGACCCCGTGCCCGCTCAACGGCCAGAAGCCTCCCCGGCGGCACGGACCCCGGACGCTCCTGCGGGAGCGGTCCCCTCACGTCTCCCAGGGGCGTGCGTCCGACCGACGTCCGCGCCCCGAGAGCGGCTGCCCCCGCCGGACCACCCTCTGCCCCACTGGCCCCCTGCACCCGCCGGACACCCCTCTACGGGAGGGACCCCTCCGCGCCCCGACCCCGTTGCCCAGGACTGGAGCTGCCATGACTTCCCCCGCCCCCGCCCCGCGAAGAGCGCCGCAGAGCCCACAGAACTCGCAGAGCCCGCAGAGCCCGCAACCGGAGCTCAGCCGCTCCCTGCGCAACCGCCACATGTCGATGATCGCGATCGGCGGGGCGATCGGCGCCGGTCTGTTCGTCGGCAGCGGTTCCGTGATCAAGACCGCGGGACCCGCCGCGATCGTGTCGTACTGCCTGGCCGGAGCGCTCGTCCTGTGCACGATGCGCATGCTCGGTGAGATGGTCGTGGCGAAGCCGTCCTCGGGGTCGTTCGCCGACTACGCGCGCACCGCCATCGGGCCGTGGGCGGGCTTCACCATCGGCTGGCTGTACTGGTACTACTACGTCATCATCGTGGCCGTGGAGGCCGTCGCCGGAGCGGCCATCCTGCACGCCTGGATCGGGCTTCCGCTGTGGGTCCTGGCGATGGGTCTGATGGTCGTGATGACCGCGACCAACCTGCTGTCGGTGAAGTCGTTCGGTGAGTTCGAGTTCTGGTTCTCCTCGGTGAAGGTCGCCGCGATCGTCGCCTTCCTGATCGTCGGCGGGCTGTACGTCTTCGGCGCCTGGCCCGGTGCCTCGTTCGACTTCTCGAACCTGACCTCGCACGGCGGTTTCGCCCCCAACGGCTTCACCTCGATCTTCTCCGCGATCGTCGTGGTCATCTTCGCCTTCGGCGGGGCCGAGATCGTCACCATCGCCGCCGCCGAGAGCAAAGAGCCGGAACGATCCGTCGCCCGTGCCACCACCGGGATCATCTGGCGGATCATTCTCTTCTACGTCGGCTCGATCGTCCTGGTCGTCACCATCGTTCCGTGGGACAGCGCCAAGGTCCTCGCCAGTCCGTACGTCGCGGCCTGGAAGATCATCGGACTGCCCGGCGCGAGTGTGGTGATGGACGTCGTGATCCTCACCGCGGTGCTGAGCGTGCTCAACTCCTCGGTCTACGTGTCCTCGCGCATGCTGCGGGCCCTCGCCACGCACGGCGACGCGCCCGGCTGGCTCGTGGCGACGAACAAGCGCAACGTCCCGGCCCGCGCCATCCTCGCCGGAACCGTGGTGGGCTGGGTCTCGGTGCTGTTCGCCTACCTGTCCCCGGACACCGTGTTCAGCTACCTGGTCAACTCCTCGGGTGCCATCGCCATCTTCATGTACCTCATGATCGGCGTGTCCCAGCTCCGGATGCGGCGCCGGATGGAGCGCGAGGCACCGGAACGGCTGACCCTGCGCATGTGGCTCTTCCCCTATCTGACCTGGGTGGTGATGGCCGGCTTCGCCGCCGTGCTGGTGGCCATGGCCGTCATCGGCGACCAGCGCACCCAGTTGTTCACCAGCCTCGGCAGCCTGGCCGTGGTGCTGCTCGCCTACGGGGTGCGCAGGGCCCGCGGCCCGCGTCGGCCGGAGCAACTCGGGGACGGCATCGGGTCAGGAGCCGGATCCGGAACCGGAGCGGGAGGGGGAGGGGGACCCGAAGCCGGAACCGAAATCGAAACCGGAACCGGGGGCGGAAGCGGGGACGCGGTCGCAGGCGGTCCCGGAACGGAGGCGCTCCCCACCCGTTGACCGCGTTCCTTCCGGACACCGCGAACCCCGCGAGGCCCCGGCCGGGTGTGCTCAGCCCCCGGCCGGGGCCTCGCGGAGTGGCAGAGGGGGGTGGACGGGCGGTCGTGGTCGGGACTCGACCGAGGAATGTCGAGGTCGTCGGCCGAAGAACGTCGGAGCCCTCGGCCGAGAACGTCAGGACCACCGCCCGAAATCGTCAGGACCGTCGCCCGAAGAACTCGACCTCGGCGACGGCCATGCGCCGGTCGGGGCCCGTTCCGTGGGTGCTGCTCGTCGTGAGCCGGGCCCGGACCACCTCTGTACCGCGCAGATCGAAGGTCTGCTGACCGGGCTGGTCCTTGACCCTGATCTCCTTGCTCGTCTCCCTGCCGTCGGCGGAGGTGAGCAGGACGGTGATGCGAGCCGGACGCGCCTGCGTGAGGAACTCGTCCATCTTCGTCGACGTACCCGCGAAGACGACCAGCTTCAGCACCCGTACCGGCTGCTCGAAGTCGCACTCCAAATACTGCCCCACACCGGAATCGGTCCCCGCCTCCGCGGGCGCCCAGTAGCGGTTGTTGAATCCGTCGAACGCGGCGCCCGCCGGATGGCCGGGGGCCCCGCTGGAGGCCCGGAACCGGGCGGGCGGTACCGCCTCCGGCGTTCCGGTCTCGTCCTTGGCGAAGCCCAGCCAGCCCGACACGTGCGGAAGGGCGAACCAGATTCCGCACGCGACCACGATCAGCACGAGGGGCAGTGCCAGGCGGGGACGGCGCCACAGTCGACGCCGCGGCCGGTCCCCCGCGACGGGCGCCCGGCGCTGCCGGCGCCGCAGGACCCTGCGCCACCACGGAGGCCGGGCCCCGGGAGGCGGACCCGGGTCCAGAAGCAATGCGCAGCGGATGCACAGGGTTCGATCCGGGGCGTTCTCCGTACGGCAGTTGGGACAGCGGACGGGCTCGGCGGGCGGTGGTGCGGACGGTGCGGACGCGGGCGCGGGGGGTACGTGCGGGAGCGCCTCGGGGCCGGATGCGGAAACGTCCGGCTGGTCACCGGGTCGGCGCGGGGCGGCGGTCGCAGCGGGTGGCCGGGGCGGATCGATGCCCGGTCGGGACGGTGACTCCGGTCGGGACGGTGACTCCGGTCGCGGTCCCGGTTGCGACTGCGGCTGTACCGAGGGCCCCGGCTGCGACTGCGGCTGCGACTGCGGCTGCGGCTGCGGCTGCGCGGAAGGTTCCGGCCGCGGAGCGGCAGATGGGCCACCACCCGCACTGCCCGACACACGCCCATCACGCCCACTACGCCCACTACGCCCACTACGCCCACCACCCGACACGCCCGATGCACCCGATGCACCCGATGCACCCGATGCACCCGATGTATCAGATGTGCCAGATGCGCCAGATGTGCCCCTCCCGCGCTCCTCCTCCCACTCCAGGAACGCCTGGCACGATGTGCAGAACGGCGTCCCCGGCGCGTTGCTCTGCCCGCACACCTCGCAGATCACGACACCTCCAGGTCGAAGCCCACGTGCGCCGGTATCTCCGAACGGATCAGCTCCTCCAGCCGCACCCGGTCGACCCGGTGCGGCTGCGCCGCCCGGACCCGCACCGTCACCCACGGCCGCGGACCGCCCGGGAACTGCGTGTGCGGGGTCGACGACCACGCCGTGCCCCCGCTCTCGACGATGTCAGGTTCGGTCCCGGTCTCCAGGAACACCGCCTCCGCGAGGCCGCGCCGGGTGCCGCGTCGGCTGTGCCGCTCCACCGCGCCGCGCACCGCCGCACGCCGTTGCCCCACCGGATGGCTCTCGTGCGGTTCGACGGCGACCCACTGGGCCAGCCAGGACAGGAAGTCCTCGGGCGCGCTGCGGGGGTCGAGGTGCGCGGGCAGGTTGTCGATGGACAGCAGGACCGGGGCGAGCACGTCGTCGAGCGCCGCCAGGAACCGTTGCAGGAAGTCCTGCTCCAGGTAGACGGCGGGAAGCTGCTCGATCAGCGGATGCGGGGTCGGCAGGCCGGACACGGCGGTGCGCACGACGCTCAGCCCTCCCGTACCCGGAGCTGATGCTCGTAGCTGAAGACCAGCGCGTGCCGGTCCAGCGCGATCTTGGTGGTGGGTTCGCCGCGTTGCCCCGTCACGGGGTCGGCGGGGAAGAGGCGTACGTCCTCCACCAGGTCCACCCCCGCCACCTGTTGCAGCACCGCGAAGGCCTCGCCCGACTGGATCGGCCGCCCGAACGGCCAGCCCTCGCCGCCGGGTCCGCCGCCGAGCGGGTTGAAATAGCGGTAGAGGGCCTCCAGCGCCTCCTTCCGCACCCGTTCCGGCACGGCGCCCCGGCGGGCCTGGACCGTGGCGACCACGGTGACCCCCTGGTAGAAGGGCGGCTCGACCACCAGCCGGGCACCGATCGGCCGCCGTTCGTCGAGATGGCCGGCGATCAGGGCGAGGGTGTGCTGCGGCGGAATCAGCTCGTCGAAGTGGATCCGGCCCTGCTCGTCGCTGCGTCCGGCCGGCACGACGAGCAGCCGCACCCCGCCCGCCTCCACGTCCGAGTCGCCGCCGGCCGGGATGCACTGCACCCGGGACGCGTCGGGGGCGACCTCCCGGGCCAGCAGCTCGTAGTCGTGCGGCACGACCGCCCGGTGCAGGGTCCGCAGCGTCATGGGCCCGCGCACCCGGGCACTCTCCACCGTCTCGCCGTCGACCCCGCCGAGCGCGGGCCGCCGGTTCTCCACCCGGGCCACGTACGGGATGGCGCTGCGCAGCACCCGGAGCGTGGAACGGGCGACGTTGCCGCGCAGGCCGCCACCGGTGCGGTACGCGCGCACGCGCACGCCTGCGCCCTTCGGCGGCACCGCCCCGTAGTAACGGATCGACCCGTCCCGCTCCCGTACCGCGGGACCGAACTCGACCCGCCCCGAATTGGGGTCGAGCGTGATGTGCCGGTCGTCGGGGCCGGAGTGCGCGAAGTCGTCGACGCGGGTCCACTCCGTCGCGTGCGGTCCCCGCCCGGGATCGGCCACCTCGACGACGAACTCGCCGGGCACCACCGGCGGGCGGCTCACCGTGAAGACCTGCCCGGGGACGCCCTCGGCCGGGCCGAGCACCTCGTCGGTCACGGTCTCGGCGTGCACGGCACCGACGGTGGCGCCGATGGTGAACGCCTTGATCCCCCGCACCACCGGGGGTGCCATGTACGTGGGCTGCCCCGGTTCGGCCTCCACCAGGCGACAGCGCAGCCAGCCCCCGGTCCGGCGCACCACAGTGGCCGGAGTGTGCCCCTCCGGAAGGTGCAGGATCAGTTCCCCGGACCTGTTGAAGCCGCCGGTGTCGTCCTTCTCTACCTCGCAGACCGTCCAGGCACTGCCGTCCCACGCCTCCCAGAGCAGCGGCGGGCGCAGCGGGTCCACGCCGACCCCCTCCACCGCGCAGTCCAGCCGCAGCGCGACGACGCCCGACGGGACGGCGGCGGACAGACCGACGTAGAGGGCGTCGCCGGGCGCGGGTGCGCTGTCGAAGCAGGGAACGGCCCGGCCGAGCGCGAGCTCCTCCGTCCGGTCGACGGCGTCCCCGGCGGTCGGCCATGTCGCGAGACAGGTGAACTCGCAGGGTGCGATCGACAGTTCACGGATGGTCGTGAACACGACCGCTTCCTCGGTCTCCGTGCGGACGGTGGCCACCTCCGTGCCCGCCCGCACCCGGACCGGTTCGGGCCGGGGCGCGGCGAGCCGGAAGGTCACGTCGGTGTGGGCGGCGGTGGGTGGGTGCAGCCGGACCCCGATCAGGTCCAGAAAGGTCAGGTAGCTCTTCTCCGGCACCCGGTTCACCCGGTAGACGAGCTGGTCGACCATGGTCGCGAACGCCTCGATGAGGGTCACGCCGGGGTCCGACACGTTGTGGTCGGTCCACTCGGGGCAGCGCTGCTGGACGAGTCGTTTCGCCTCGTCGACCAGGCCCTGGAAGCGTCGGTCGTCCAGATGCGGGCTGGGCAGCGTCACGCGTGGTCCACCTCCTCGTGCTCCGGGATCACATAGAACGGGAAGACCAGGTTCCGGGGGTCGTTGGCACCGCGCACGGTGTAGCCGATGTCGATGTACAGGACGCCCTCGTCGGCCTCGTCGAAGCGGACGACGACCTCCGTCACCTCGATCCGGGGCTCCCACCGGTCCAGTGCGAGGCGTACCTCGTAGGCGAGTTGCCCGGCTGTGCCCGCGTCCGCCGGGGCGAACACGTAGTCGTTGATCCCGCAGCCGAACTCCGGCCGCATCGGCCGCTCGCCCGGCGAGGTCGCCAGGATCAGCCGGATCGACTCCTCCAGCTCGTGCTCGCCGCGCACCAGGGCGATGGATCCGGTGGCGTCGGTGCGGGGCGGAAACGCCCAGCCCGCGCCGATGAACTCCTGCCCCATGTGCGTTCAGCCCCCGATCAGCACCGTCGGGCACCCGAACACCACGGGCGCGCCGCAGGCGGCCTTGTCCCCGACCCGGGCCGCGGGCAGCCCGCCGATCAGCACCGAAGTGCTGCCGGGCGGCACGATCACGGACGGCGGGTGCACCGCGGGGGGCGGAAAGGCGCACTCGTGCGACGTGCCGACGGTGGCGGCGGGCCGCCCGCCGATGAGCACGGTCAGAACACCGGGCGGCCCGATCGTGCCCGGATGTCCGGTGGGGTCGCCGACCCGCGCTGCAGGCATTGAGACCAATGACATCGGTTGCCCGTTCCTCTCGTCCCGCGCCCCGTTCGGGCGCCCTCGCTGCTGTTCCCGTGCCCGGGAGCCGTTCCCGGCAGCCGTGCCCGGGCCATTCCCGGAAGCCGCGCACCGGACCGCGCACCGCACTCGCTCCCCCGGGGTCGCTCCCCGGCGTCGCCCGTACTCGTTCGGAGTGGCCCGGAGCGGCCCGGCGTCAAACGGGATGCCGTCAATTAATCTTCACCAGCGGCGCGTTGATCGCCAGGGAGCCTCCGCTCCTGATGTCGGTGCGCTGCGTCCCGTCGACGGCGACCTGCGCGCCCCTGACGTTCACCGTGCCGCCCGTGGAGAACGCCACATCGCCGTTCCCCCCGTCCACCCGCACTCCGCCGCGGGATGTCAACGTGACACTCTCACCGCTGAGTTCGAGTGTGCCCTGCCCGCCGTCGAGGGCGACACCATGCGCCGCCCTGATGGAGACCTGCTGCTGGGCCTCGATGGTCACGCTGCCGTCGCTGTTGATGACGATGGCGGTCCCCCTGCGGTCGAGATCGATCTTCAACTTGCCGTCGCCGGTGAGCAGACGTACGCCCTGCGGGCCGTCCGCACCGTCCAGGATCTCCAACTGGTTCCCGCTCCTGGAGGCGATCGACCGGCGGTTGACGGCTCCGCTGGTCGGATCCACCAGCGGCGTCCCCTGCACAGAACCGGAACCGGAACCGACCCCTGCCCCGAAGCTGGAACCGGAACCGGAACCGGAACCGGAACCGGAACCGGAACCGGAACCGGAGCCGGAGCCGGAGGCGGAGGCTGAGAGGGAATCCGCACCGGAGGCGGGGTCGTCGGAACCGGAGGCGGCCGGGGCACCGGTCGCGGCTGCGGCCACCGCACCGGCAACGCCCCCCGCCCCGCCGTCGATTCCTCCGTTGCCGCCGCTGCCCTGCGACGGCCGGTCCTTCCCGTTGTACAGACCGGCGAGAACGTACGGGCGGTCCAGATGCCCGTGCTCGAACCCGACCAGAACCTCGTCCCCGACCTCGGGAATGAACGCCTCGCCGCCGCTCGTCCCGCTGGACTGCGCCGTGCGTGCCCAGTCGCTCGCGTACTCGTCCGACAACCAGGGAAACCGCACCTTGACCCGGCCGGAGCCCTCCGGGTCATGGGTGTCCGTGACCGTGCCACTGACCAGCCCCGCACACCGCGACCCACCGCCGGCTCCCGCCCCGAACCCACCGGAGCCCGCTCCTCCACCGGTCAGTCCGAACAGCGAACGCTCCTGCTGCCCGGAGACCGTGAGCCAGGTCTCGTACCCGCGCACCGGATCGAACACGTGCCGCGACGAAGTGACCGTGTACCGCCCCTCGAACGGCGCCCCCACCGCGTTGAGCGCCACGGCGCTGCCCGCCCGTACCTCCGGGTTCCCCCGGATCACCGCCTCCAGCTCCGCGAACGACCCGGCGATCCGCTCCGCCAGCGCCTTCGCCGCCTGGTCCACCTGCGCCTGGGTCCCGTACGCCGCGTCGGTGACCACGAAGCGCGCCTCGCCGAACGGTGCGGTCACGTCGGCCGCGCTCACCCCGAGTTCCAGCGTCGCCGACTGCCCCGCGGGCGCCCGCCCGACGAGCGGCTGCTTGGTCTTGACGTCCCAGCCGCGCACCTCGACCTCGGACACCTGCTCGGCGGAGGACACCCCGGCGCGGCAGCGCAACAGGTTGCTGCCCATCTCCAGGACCAGCGGATCGCGATCGGCGCGGGCCGATCCGTCGGGTGCGGCGTTCGCCTCCGCGGGGCGGGTGATGTGCAGTTGTCCGTCCAGCACATACGCCTGGGCGCCGGCCTCCTCCGCCAGTTCACGGACGAACTCCCAGTCGGTGACGTTGGGCTGGGCGATGTGTTCGAGTACGGGCCCGGCAACGTCGACGTTTCCCGGCTTCAGCCCGGCGCGCTGGGCCACCTGGGCGCAGACGTCGGCGAGTGTCATGTTCTGGTAGCTCGCCACCCGCCGCCCGCGGAACAGCCGGTGCGACTCGTCGAGCCCGCGTACGACGGTGAAGGTACCGGTCTCGTCGAGCTCCACCTCCAGGGCGGTGACCACTCCCTTCAGCAACGGCTTCGGGGCCGAGTCGCCGCCCGCGCGGGCCAGCAGCCGGACCTCGCTGCCGATCTTCAGCCCGGCCTGTTCCAGCAGCACACGGTCAGGGTCCCGGAACCGCAACAGGAACAGGTCGGGCAGTGTCCGGCTGTCGTCGACATACCCCTCGACCAGCGTGTTCACGAACCTGGGCGGCAGCGGACGGCCACCGAACTCCACCACCAGCGCCGTCGCGACGCCCGACTGGGCCATCAGGGCCGCCCTCCGTCCCGGCCGCCCTCGTCGAGCCGTTTCAACTCGTCCGGCGCGGGCAGCAGCAGGTGACGTCCGGGGGCCAGCCGCAGCGGGTCGTCGATCCCGTTCGCCTCCGCGATCACCCGCCAGGCGGCCGGGTCGCCGTACTCGCGCTGGGCCAGCGACGGCAGCGAGTCCCCCGCGTCCAACCGGTGGACCCGCCGGGCCGCGAGGGCGCCCGAGGTCGGGTTCTGTCCCGGGGTGTCGCCGCTGATCTCCTCCATCGTCACCTGGCAGACGGCCCGGATCGGCACCCCCGAGGTGGTGAACAGGGTGTACTTCGCCTGCACCTGGCTGACATAGCCCGGAAAACCGGTCAGGCCGCCCCAGTGGAACACCACCCAGGGCGGCGACGACCGCTGTTGCTGACGGGTCTCGTTCGTCGGCACACAACAGGCGAAGAGCTGCTCCACCGAGGTCACCACACGGGTGTCGTGGGTGTCGCCGGCGTCGAAGAACATCTCGACGGTGAGCTTGCTGGGCTGCGATCCCTGGTACTCGGGCGGGCCGGAGCTCTTGGCGCCCTTGGCCGGACTCCGTTTCCACGAGGCGGCCTTGGTGAGGCTCAGCTCCTTGGGGTTGAACTGGAAGTCGATCCGCCCGCAGGGACCGCCCGGGGTGAGACCGCCACCGGTCGGCGGAGTCCGCAGCTCCAGGTAGGCGTGCTCCAGCTTGGGCCTGGCCGAACCTCCCCTGCCCGCCTTCGCGGCCGCCGATGTTCCGGCCGTACCGGCGGCGCTGAACGCGATGGGACCCGCACCGCTCACGGCCGTCAGCCCTCCATCACATAGCCGTGGTGGGCGATCTCGATCGTCTCCATCGCCACCTTGGGTGATTCGGGGGTGAAGGAGGGACCGGTCCAGCGGACCGGGACGACCTCCAGCAGCCCCCACTGGGCCACCTTCTGCCCGTCCCCGGTCCGGGCCTCGATGTGGGCGGTCTTGCGGCTGAACCCTGTCGTCATGGTGGCGAACCAGCGGGCGACCTTCTCGGTCTCCCTGGTCAGCGGCCGGGAGAGCTTGACGTTGGAGTACTTCAGGCGGGTCGGCAACTGCCACAGGTGGCCGTTGTTGCCGCCCTCCTCCCGTGTTTCGAGCACCACTTCGCAGCCCAGCCCGTCACAGGTGTTGAACGACCCGAGCTCGATGTCGTCGATGGTGACGACGAAACAGACACTGACGGCGGGATCGTCGTTCCGGTCGGTGGCCATGGCGCGTACCTCTCCATTCCCTGTGGTGTCACTGCTCTGCTGTCCGCTGTCGCTGTTCGTCGTCGCTGTTCGCCGTCGCTGTTCGCCGTCGCTGTTCGCCGCTTGCCGCTTGCCGTTCGTCAGTGCCGGGTGTTGATGAGGAAGCCCGCGCGTTCGCGTTCCAGCCGGAGGTCCGCCTTGAAGAGCCTGCTGAGCGGCGGGTACAGGGCGCGGACCAGTTCGTCGGTGACGACCGGTGGTGCCCCGCCGGGTGCCGGGGCGTGGGCGTCGGGGGACCCGGAAACGTCGGACACGGGCCCGGGCCCGGGCTCCGGTTCGGGCAAGGGCTCGGGGGGCGGCTCCGGAGGAGGAGGCTCCTCGCTCTGCGTCTCGCGCTGGACGACCGGCACGGAGTACGCGGGTGGGGGCGGGCCGAAGACGACACTGCCGTCCGCCATCCGCTGGGCCACTCCCGAGGCGACGGCGACCGAACCCGCCGTGGCGAAGTCGTTCACGAGGACGGAGTGGGCGGGGGCGGAGTGGGCGGGGGACGTCGTCGCCGATGCGAAGGAACGGCCGACCGCCGACAGCGACCGTGGCACCGGTGGCCCCCCGGCCGCCAGGCGTTGCAGCGCGGGGGCAGGCGGCGAAGAAACGCTCGGCCCGCTTCCCGCACCGCTTCCGGAACCAGTTCCGAAGCCGGATCCCCGACCGGTTCCGAGATTGTGTCCCGAAGCACTACCCGGCCCGTATCCCTGCCGGTTCCACGCCCCGTTCCCCGACCCGCTCCCCGACCCACTCCCCGAGATCGTGACGTCACGTTGCAGAGGCACGGCAGCCCGGGCCGCCGTTCCGCCGGACGTCCAGCGCACCGGAACTGCGTCGGCACCCACGCCTGCCGGCACACCACCCGGTCCCCCGGACCCGTGTCCGGAGTGGAACGTCAGCGGCCGGTCGGCCAGCAGTGCGGCGAGCGGCCCGGTGGCCGCGGGCGGCGACAGCGGGACCGGTTCCCGCGCCCCGGGCAGGCCCTGCACCGCCGGGCCCGCCCCGGGCGCGGGAACGGACTCCGACGGCGCGGGGAACAGGGGATCGTCGCCGAGCAGCGGGGCGTTGGGCGTCCCGGGTCCGGACGTCGGCGACGGGAGCGAGTCCGCCCCCCGGCCCGACGTCGCCTCGAAGGCCGAGGGCACCCCGGGCATCACGACGGATCCGCCGGAGCCCGCGTCCTCCGAGCTCCGCGAAACGCCCTCCGTGCTCGGGAAATCGGCCCCCGAACTCCGGGAAACGGGCAGGCCGCCCGTGCTCGTCTCCGTGTACGTCTCCGTATCCGGTGCGGCGGCGGCGCGACGCTGCGCGGTGGGCGGCAGGCCCGACAGGGGCGCGCCGAGACCGGGCGCGCGCCGGGGACGGTCCGCTCCCGGGGACGGCACCGTGCGCTGAACGGGCGACGAGGCGGGAGAGGACCACGGACCGGACGCCTCCGGCCCCGCCGCGAGGAGCTGCTCGCCCAGCAGATGCCGTACCGGCAGGCCCGCAACCGAAGCGCCTCCGGCCGACGTCATCTGCGGCGCCCGCGCGTCCACCGAGCGCTGCACACCGACCGGCACGGAAGCGGAGAAGTGCCCGGCCCCGGACCAGGAAGAACCGATGGAACCGGAAGAACCGATGGAACCGGAAAGGCCGACGGAACCGGGAAGGCCGGTGGCCCCGGACGACCCGACGGGCCCCGACGCCGGGAGACCCGGGTCCCCGGAGGACGTACCGGACCTCCCGCGCATCGGGAACTCCACCGCCCGCCCCGTCACCGGTTCCGCCGTCCGCTCCCCGGTCCGCTGCACCGATCCGCCACCGGCCGATTCCGCCGGAGCCGGGTCGGTGATCCCGTGCACGAGCCCGGTCGGCGCGTCCGGACTGACCAGATGGCCGAGCGGCGTACCGAGCGAGACGTCCCGCCGGGTGGCGAGCGTCCCCTGGAAGCCGGAGGGGTTCACGACCAGCGCCTGCCCTCCCAGCATCCGCCGCATGGGCGGGAGTTCGCTCAGATCGACCCGCTGGCGCGAGGGGACGGCCGGTTCGGACGATTCCGCACGGGCCTCCGCCGCCTCCGTGCCGGGGGCCGCTTCCGGAACCGATGGAACCGCCGGAACCGACGGGACCGCCGAGCCCGCCGGAGTCGCTGAATCCGTGGCGGAACCCACCGCGCCCGCCCGCGCCTCGTTCTCCGTACGTCCGCCGCCGCGCAGCCAGGACATCAGGCCCATGAACTCTCGTGCCCCTTCCCGCGGTTCTCGCTACTGCCCGTTGAGGCGAGCGACTTGTGCGACGAACCTCAGACGTTCCGGATGTTCCAGGTCCAGCAACTCGTCGAGCGGCCAGTGGAAGTGATAGGCGAGGTACGCGACCTCCTCGTAGAGCAGGTCGGCCGCGTACGTCACGATTCCCCCAGGCGGCCACCGGCGAGATTCACCGCGAACTCCTCCTGGCACGAGGGGCAGGTGACAGCGGCACGGGTGTGGCCCTCGGCGTTGATCCGCCGGTAGAAGTCCTGAAGGAAGGCCAGGTCGGAGGCGAAAAGGTCCTCGATGATGCCGGGGTGGACGTCGTCGATCGTGCCGATCCGGGTGACGACCCGCGCGATGAGCACGACCGACAGATACGCGGAGTTCTCGCGCACCCGGTCGTCCCGCAGTGGTACGAGTTCGTCGCGCGCGGTGGCGAGCCGCATGGTCCCGGTGCGGTGCACGACGCCCGCGTCGTCGACGTATCCCCGCGGCAGATCGAAGGTGAACGCGGTGCGCAACGTGTCCTGTTGACCGGAGTTCCCGCCACGCCCGGCCGGCACCCTTCCGTCCCGCCGTTCCCTCTCCTCCGCGGCCTCGACCGCTACCGCGCCCGCAGCCGGAGCCCCTGCCGCTGCTGCTGCTGCCGCTGCCGCTGCCGCCGCGACGGATCCCGACGCGGATGTCGATCGCCGCATCAGTCGACTTCCATGCTCTCGTAGGTGATCGCGAGTTTCTCCGTCAGCACCGAGGTGTCACCGGCCTTGAGCGTGCCGATCTCAAGGGACTTCGGCCAGGCGTTGATGAGCTTGTAGCGCTTGATGGCGACGCCCTCGTGGTCGTACACGATGACCGCTCCATTGCGCCGGGCCGTGGGCATCCGGCCGAACCGTGAATCCTTGATCCACCGTTCGAAGCTGTTGTCCTCGGTGAGCCCCCGGGTCACGGTCACCTCACCGGCCTTCGGCCGCCCGGGGAGCTTCTTGATGGCGTAGCGGCCGTCGGCGGTGTTCTGCTTCAGCTCGATGACGTCCTGCTCCATCTTCAGACCGCTGACCTCGGTGATCTGCTTGATGACGACGCTGTCGAATTCGAGGCCGAAGGAGGCTCCGACGGTGCTGTCGAGATCGGGAAGTGGCACAACAGTCTCCTTTGCCGCTCTTGCCGCTCATACCTCTTTTGCTGCTCTTGCTGCTCTGGCCGCTCTTGCCGCTCTGGCTGATCTGGCTGATCTGGCCGCTCATCCCGTTCGGTGAGCCTCGGTACGGCCGCGTCGCCGCGGCCCGGTCCTCGGTGGCCGCTACTCGTCGACGCCGCCGCTGCCCTCGCTCAGTTGGGAGAGGCGGAAGACGACGAACTCGGCAGGCCTGACCGGTGCCACCCCGATCTCGCAGACGACCTGGCCCGCGTCGATGCTTTCCGGCGGGTTCGTCTCCCGGTCGCACTTGACGTAGAACGCCTCTTCCGGCGTGAGCCCGAACAGCGCCCCCTTGCGCCACTCGTTGACCAGGAACGCCGAGACCGTACGCCGGATGCGGGCCCACAGGGCGTCGTCGTTCGGCTCGAAGACGACCCACTGCGTACCGGCGAGGATCGACTCCTCCAGGTAGTTGAAGAGGCGCCGGACGTTCAGGTAGCGCCAGGCCGGGTCCGAGGCGAGTGTCCGCGCACCCCAGATCCGGATGCCTCGTCCGGGGAAGGACCGGATGCAGTTCAGTCCCATCGGATTGAGCAGGTCGTGCTCGCCCTTGGTGAGCTGCGTCTGGAGGGCGACCGCACCCCGTACCACCTCGTTGGCCGGGGCCTTGTGCACACCGCGCGAGTCGTCGTTGCGGGCCCACACGCCCGCGATGTGGCCACTCGGCGGGACGAGTTGTGCCCGCGACGAGACGGGGTCGACGACCCGGATCCAGGGATAGTAGAGGGTGGCGTACTTGGAGTCGAAGTTGGCGCGGCCGGTACGCCAGGCGCGGACCTGCTGCGGGCTCAGCCCCGGCGGCGGGTCGAGAATGGCCACGCGGTCGCCCATCAACTCGCAGTGGGTGATCAGCCCCTGCTGCACGGCGACGACCGATTCCAGGTCCAGCAGCCCGCGCTCGTACGCGCTCATCAGGTCGGGCACCGCGACCGTGGTGACCTCCTCCACCGCTTCGAGCCCGCCCAGACCGGTCCGGCGGTCGGGGTCGCCGACGTACGCGTCGGGGCTCAGCGCGCCCGCTCCGGACGGCACCGGTGCGGCCGGGGCAAGGGTCACCGTCTGCGGTTCGGGTCTCGCGGGGGCGGCACCACGCCCCGGCTCCCGGATCTCGATGAGTCCGGAGGTGGCGTTGACCCGGGTGGCGACGTTCTCCTTGCTGCGTTTGGTCGTGACGTTCGGGTACGTCTCGGCGACGTCCCCGTCCCGCTTCACGATCAGCCGGAACACGTCGGACGGCGGGTCCTCGCCCTCCGCGTCGGCGACCTCGACCGTGATCTCACCGGCCGCGCCGGGGCGGGGCTTCACCGCATACGGCCCCAGCGGCGTCTCCGACCCCGGCGGCACCTGTCCGGCCGCGGCGACGCTCCCGCCCCCCGCGGGCGGCTCGGTGCCGTCGCCGACGCGCACCACGTAACAGACGCCACCGCCGTTGGCGAAGAACCCGTACACGGAGGAGGCGAGGTAGGTTCCGTCGACGAAGTCACCGAACACCGCGGCGAACTGGCTCCAGTTCGTGATCAGCGTCGGTTCGTCGAACGGGCCCTTCTGCGCGAAACCGACGAAGGCGGCGACCGAAGTGCCCACCCCTTCGATCGGCCGGGAACCGGACTCGACCTCTTCGACGTAGACGCCCGGGGACAGGTACGACGGCATATAAGTCTCTCCTTGGCCGGGGAACGCCCGCAATTCTCGCGAGGACCGCGATCACCGGGAACGGACGCACGGCCGCCCACCCGTGCACCGGACGCTGCCCGATCAGGCAACCCACGCGCCACGTGGCGCCCGCCTTCCCCTGCCCGCACGAACGGTCCCCACGCACTGCACACGGGCGTGCCCGCCCCCCACCCCCGAGACGGCGGCGGGGCCCGTGCTCATGGAGTGCCGACCGTCCCCACCGCGCTCCTCGGGAACCTCGTGCGCACCGTCGGCGCCACAGCCCTGAGGTGGTCACGGCCACCGGCAGGGCCGCATCGGCTCACCCGAAGCCGGCCGAGGTGCATCGAACCCGAACCCGAACCCGAATCCGAAAGGCTCTCAGCCTTCCGCGTCGTCCCCGCGCCGTCGGAGCGCCCGCTCGGCAATTCCGTTGGAGAGCTTGCCCGTCGCCGATCTGGCCCGGCCGAGGGTCTCGTTCCCGAGGCGCCGGGCGGCACCGACGCGCTCTGCTCCCCGCTCGAACACCTTGTCCCTCACCTCCGCCGCCGCGTCCCCCCACCGTCTCGCCTCCAAGGTCTGTCGGCCGCGCTCGATCCCGAGCCGCCCGTGGAAGTCGACAACGGTGATCTCGACATGGTTGTTCGCATGCACCACCTCCCGGGAAGCGGTCGGGTGCAACAGCACCTTCGTGTTGGCCATGCCGGCAGCCGCGTTCATGCGGGCCAGCAGACGCTCGGTGCTCCGTGAGATGAGATCCAGCCGGTTCCGTCGGGCGGCCCGGAGCCCGAGACGATGCCGGTCCAGCTCATCCGGAGCCGCGTCCAGCACTCGGTCGAGTTCGAGCACGGCGACTGCCTCCTGCAGCTGGAGGCAACGAGCCAGAACAGCGAGCCACTCCTGAGCCCCGGACTCGGCTTCCCTGGACGTCCTGGCGAGATCACCGATCCTGGTCCTGCGCTCCACCTTCTCCGCGAGCGCGTCGAGTTGACGCACCGCGTACACCTGAGTTCGCGCGATCGTCACCGACATGGCCTGCACCTTCGACCACGTGATCTCGGAGACCCGGCCCACCTGCTCCCGGACGGTCATGGCCTCCTCGATCACCAGGTCCACTCCGATCATGTCCGCCAACACAGCGTCCTTCTGCGCGCGGAGCACGTCGTCGACCTTCTCGTCGATCGTGGCGAGATAGTCGGTGATCTCGCCCATGGTCTGCTGCATCGCAAGCTGTGCCATGATCCCCGCGGCACCTGCCAGAAGCGCCGGGTTGGTCAGAAGCGTTCCGGGACGCGTCACGAACTCGACGAATCCGCCGATCCTGCCGTTGCTCCCCTTCAGCACACCCGAGCTGAGCCCCGTCCTGGAACTTTCCCTCAACCCGTACTTGTCGACGAGTTGCGCGGACTCCTTGGTCAGCTTCACCCAGCGGCCCGAACCGGCGGCGATTTCGGAACCCGCCTGTGCGGCTCCGGCCGCGTTGGCGAGCACCGGTCTCAGGCGTTGCAGCCCGAGGTCCTTCGACGGCAGTCCCTCTGAGGCGAGGAAGCGTTCGATCGCCGTTGGATCCCCGATGACCGCCAGGCCGTCACCGTCACTGATCAGCTGGATCTCGCTGTCCATGGTCGGCTCCTACCTGGCTCTTCCCTCATGCGGGGTGGTACGGGGCGTGATGCGGGTGGGTGTCTCGGGGCCTGGCCAGAGGCCGAGGTCCTCCGGGGAGGGAAGTTCTCACCCTGTCCGTCCGGAGGGCCTCGACGGGTGTGACGCTACCTTCTCGCGCTCCGGCCCGATCACGTTCTGCCGCTCGGACGAGCCCGAACTCGTCGTCGAGCAGCGGCGGGTGAACGCCGACGCGGCCGGCAGGTCCGGCGTACTGACCAACCGTCAGGAGTCGGCCAGGCGGACGGGAAGCGACTTCAGCCCATTGATGAAGTTCGACACCAGACGGCGCGGTGGAGCCGCCAACCGGAGTCGGTCCGGTGGCAGCGTGCGGCACACCTCCTCGTACAGCGCGCTCAGTTGCAGGCGGGCGAAGTGGGCGCCCAGGCAGACGTGCGGGCCGTCGCCGAAGGAGACGTGGGGGTTCGGGGAGCGGGTGAGGTCCAGGGTGAACGGGTCGGGAAAGACGCGTTCGTCGTGGTTGGCTGAGGCGTGGAAGACGACCACCTTGTCGCCGGTGCGGATCCGGGTGCCTGCCAGCACCGTGTCCTGGGCGGCCGTGCGGCGGAAGGTCAGGACCGGGGGGTGCCGGCGGAGCAGTTCATCGACGGCGGTGGCGAACCCCGTCGCGCCGTCGCGCAGGCGACCGTACGCCCCGGGGCTCTGCGCCAGGAGGTGCAGGCCGCCGGGGGCCGCGCTGCGTACGGTGTCGTTCCCGGCCACGACCAGCAGGAAGAAGAACATCTCCAGCTCGGGCGCCGCAAGTTCGGAATCGGTGGCGAGCGCCGTCATCACGTCGTCCGCGGGGTGCCGACGCTTGTGGGCCGCCAAGGCGTGCGCGTAGTCGAACATGTCGCGCAGGGCGGAAGGGGAACGGGGGTTGACCGGCTCGCCGTCCGGGCCGGGTTCCGGTGCTCCGGCTTCGTCGGGGTCCTGGTAGCCGATGACGCGTCGGGTCCAGTGGAGGAGGAGCGCGCGGTCGGTGTCCGGCACACCCAGCAGGTCGGTGAGGTTGAGCAGGGCGTAGTCGTCGGTGACCCGGGCGACGAGGTCACAGGTGCCGTCACCGGCCCGCGCCTCGGCGACCGCCCGGGTGAGCAGGGAACGGGCTCGTTCCCGGACGACCGTCCCGAAGTGGTCGACGCGCTTCGGGGTGAAGGCCCGGCTGACGAGTACGCGCAGCCGTCGGTGATGCGGCGGGTCCTGGTTGAGCATCATGCGGCGGATGAACGGGAGGTCGGCGGGGTCCGGATCGCGGATCTGGGTGGCGCCGAGGTACGAGGAGTACGTCGAGGAGTCCTTCAGGACCCGGACCACGTCCCGGTGCCGGGTGACCGCCCAGAAGCCGGGGCCCGCCGGCCAGCCGAACACCGTCGGCTCCTCCTGCCAGGCCACCGGGTGATGGTCGCGCAGGCGACGGTAGCGGTCGTGGGGGATGCCCTGCCCGTACTGTCCGGGGTCGAAGACGTCCGGTACGGGAGTTCCGGCGGCGGCGGAATCGCTCACGCCTCCGCGCCCCGATGTCCTCCACGCCCTCCACGCCCTCCATGCCCCTCAGCGCCCTCGCCGTCCTCCGTGTCCGCCCGCAGGAAGTCCTCCATCACGCGGATCAGGTCGAGCGGGGTCTCGTCCATCGGGTAGTGGCCGCACGACGGCAGTTCCACGAGTTCGGCCCGGGGGAACCAGCGCATCCAGGTGGCCCGTTGCACGTCGGCGGAGAGGGCCGGGTCCAGCGCGCCCACGACGGCGAGCGCCGGCACCGGCGAGCCGTCGATCCGGTCGTGGAAGTCCTCGCCGGCCCAGGAGTCCAGCCAGGCCCGGAACGCCTTGGCATCACTGCACGCGACCGAGCGGCGCACCATGCGGTCCAGCCAACTTGCCGGGCGTCGGCCTCCGGTGGTGATGTCGAGGATGGTCCGCCGGTTCTGCGGGGTGTGCGCCGCCGCGGCGAAGAGTTCCCACTGCTCGGGCGGGAGAGGAAGGCCGGACGCGGGAACGGGCGAGACCCCGACGATTCTGCGCACCCGCTCCGGCGCGGCGGCCAGCGTCCGCTGGACGACGGAGCCGCCCATCGAGTGACCGATCAGCGAGAACCGCTGCCAGCCGAGCCGGTCGGCCAGGGCGAGCACGTCCTCGGCCCCCTCGGCGGTGGTGTACGAGCCGTGCGCGTCCCGCGCCTCGCCGTATCCCCGCAGGTCCACCACCGCGTACTGGAACGAACCGAGATCGAGATCAGGCAGCACGGGAGCGTACGCGGAGCGGTCGGCGAGCCAACCGTGCACCGCGACCACCTTGTGCGGACCGTCACCGTGCAGTTCGTGGGGCAGAACAGGCAATGCGGTCACGCTGACTCCCGTCGCCGTACGGAGAGGTTCCGGCCGGTCAACGACCGGCCCCGCTCACGGTGACGCCGAGTCCGGACCGGCGCAAGGGCACACGCACAGGACGGGCCGAGCCGACCGCCCCCGCCCCGCCGCGTCCCCGTCCCGCTTCACCCCAGTAACTCCAGGTACGGCCCGAACTCCGACGCGAGCGTCAACCGCCCCAGCTTCTGGTACTCGCGCTGGATCGCGTGGATCAGGGTCGGCATCGTCACCGACTCGCCCGTGTCCGCCGCCAGGTACGCGGATGTCACCGCGATCGAGCGGATGTTGCCGCCGGCCAGTTCGAAGTTCTCCGCGCAGAACGCCAGATCCAGATCGGCGCCCCGGGGGAGGGCCGTGCCCAGGCAACGCTCCCAGAGCATGAGGCGCTGCTCGGGGTCCGGGGCCGGGAAATCGATGACGAGGTCCAGGCGGCGGGTGAACGCGTCGTCGAGGTTGGCCCGGAGGTTGGTGGCGAGGATGGCCAGGCCGTCGAAGGACTCCATGCGTTGGAGCAGGTACGCGCTCTCGACGTTCGCGTAGCGGTCGTGGGCGTCCTTCACGTCGGAGCGCTTGCCGAAGATCGCGTCGGCCTCGTCGAAGAGGAGGACGCCGTTCACACCCGCGGCCTCGGAGAAGATCCGTTCCAGGTTCTTCTCCGTCTCGCCCACGTACTTGTCGATCACCGTGGCCAGGTCGACGGTGTAGAGGTCCAGGCCCAGGTCTGCGGCGATCACCTCGGCGGACATGGTCTTCCCGGTGCCGGTGTCCCCGGCGAAGAGGGCCGATACTCCTCGGCCACGACCGCCGCCCGGACGCATGCCCCACTCCCCCAGCACCTGGTCACGGTGGCGGGCACGGGCGGTCAGTTCGCGGAGCTGGGCGCGGGTGCCCGGGGGAAGGACCAGGTCGTTCCAGGTGACGGTGGGTTCGATGCGGCGGGCCAGGCGGTCCAGACCCGCCGCGTTCTGGGCGCGGGCGCCCTGACGGACGTGGTCGGCGGTGAGGACGCCGCCGTCGAGGTGAGTGGTCTGGGCGGCCCCCCGTGCGGCGCGGGTGATCTGTTCCGGGGTGAGGAGGAACGGCGAGAGCAGCCGGTCCACGTCGACGGTTTCGGGGACGGGGGCGTCGTACGCATCGGTCCAGAGGGCGGCCCGGGTCGAGGGCTCCACCCGTGGGACGTGCAGGAGCAGGGGCGGGGCGGCGGACCAGGCAGCGTCCCAGGGGGCCCGGCCCACCAGGATCGTGGGGACCGGGGTTCCGGTGAGCAGCCGAAGCAGCTCCGGGGATTCGCGGGAGACCGCGTCGAGCGGGGCGCAGACCACGCCCGCACCGGTCAGCCGGGCCTCCCGGACCAGGGAGCGGACCGCCTCGGCGGGAACCGGGTCCTCGGCCAGCCGCGCCAGGTCCAGGCCCAGGACCCGATACCCGGCCCGGGTCAGCGCGGTGGCGGCGAGGGCCGTACCCGCACCGCCCTGCTCCTCACGGAGGTAGGCCAGCGAGGCGCCGCGAACGAGCGCCCCGGCGAGCGGAACCGGGTCGCCGACGCCCGGTACGGCATGCCAGGGGGCGAGGAGATCGGCCAGCCGGGGGTCGGGGGTGTCGTCGCCAAGGAGATGCGCGGTGACCCGGTCGGGGACGCGGAGCGCCCGGCTCAGGAACGGACGGTCCAGGTCCTCGACCAGAAGGAGGCGGCCCTCGCGGAGCGGGGCACGGGCCGAGAGCCGACCACGCGCCACCCGGTCGGCGGGCGACAGCCCGCACAGGCCCAACGCCAGACCGATGGACGGGCGGCGACGGGTGACGTCGTCGTTCAGGTATCCGTAGAACGCCTCGAAGCGGTCGTCGAGATCGGGAACGAGCGCGATCAGCAGAATCTCGACGTCGAGGGCGGTGAGGCCGAACTCAGAGGCCAGGGACGTCAGTCCGGACTGCCCCACCCCTGGGCCGGCGGGGTCCGGTACCGCATAGAGGTCGGGTGCCTCGCCGGAGACCGGTGCCTCGCCCGGCCCCTGCGCCTCGCCGGAGACCGGTGCCTCATAGAGGTCCGGGACCGAAGACGGTACGGGGCAAGGGAAGGCGCGGGCCTCGTTCTCGTCCAGCAGACGGGCGATGTTCGCGTCCGAGAGGTACAGGCCTCGAAAGGCGTCGTCCGGGTCCGGATCGGTGAGCTGCCGGGCCTCGACCGCCCGCCGGATGCGCTGCTCCACCGCCACCGCGCGGGCGAGGAGATGGCGCAGGTTCGCGTCATCCGCAGCGGTCATGGGGCGCCGCCCTCTCCGCCGTTCTCTCCGCCGCCCTGTCCGCCGTTCTGTCCGCCGCCCTGTCCGCCGTTCTCTCCGCCGCCCTCCACAGGAGCGCCCCCGTCACCCGTCGCGGTACCGGCTGCCCGGTCCGTGGCGGGGGATCTGCGGTTCTCCGTGATCCTCAGCGACAGGCCGCGCCGTCGCCCTGCGCTCGGGTCCCGCCGGGTATCCGGTCGTCCGTCCAGTCGTCCGTCCAGTCGTCCGTCCAGTTGTCGGTCCAGTCGTCCGTCCGATCGCCCGTCCAGTCGTCCAGGTCTGCCCGGACGCCCCCCGTACACCGGTAGGTTGCCGCGTCCCGGCATCGGTTCCGTGACCGGTTCGACCTTCTCGGGCATGTCCCCGAAACGGGCCCGCACCCCCTCGTCGCCCACCGGCGGACCGGCCACATAGCTCGGCGAGGCCGTCACCGGCACGCTCACCACCAGGTCCAGCGAGGGCTTCAACTCTCCCCCCAGCGCACTCCACACATCGGCGAACGAACGGTCCTCCGGCGGGGGCAGAGCGATGGACATCGGTACCGGGGCCCCGATCTCGGCCAGCATGCCGGTCAGCCGTTCCTGCGGCAGCGCCTCGTGACAGAGCAGGCAGCCGAGCAACGAGGCGAGCAACCGGTGTTCGTCCTCCGGACGCTTCGTCCACGCCGTGATCAGGTACGACAGTTTGAAGAACCGAGGCGGACGGCGACGGGCGATGATCGTGCCACGCTCGTCGTAGTCGTTGTGCAGGCCCCGTTCGCGCCTGCGCATGTCCTCGCGGATGTCGTAGAGGTACAGGTTGACCATGGGAGCATTGACCTTCGCCGCCCATTCCCTGGTCGGAGCGTCGAAGACCACTGCGATCTGACCGCCTTCGAGCACCTCCGCCCTGATGAGGGACCGCAGTACGTCGTCGACCTCGTGGATCATCCGGTCACTCCCGTACGACTGTCGGCTCCTCCGTGTGCGCCTCCCCCGCCCGCACCTGCCTTGCACCCAGCTCCCCTGGCCTCAGCCGCCCTGCGCGCGCCTGTCCCGGCCTCGCCTGCCCTGCGCGCCTCTCGCATGCACGCGAGTTCCCCGTGCGTTCTCTTCACGCTCTTCATGCTCTTCACGCGCGCCCCGCGAAGTCCGGTGGCTGGAGATTCCGCTGAACCACCAGGACCGGTTTCTCCAGCCGGTCGATGTCGCGCGTGTCGACGTGCAGTTCGCGGGGGCCCAGCTTGTCCTTGCGCAGAACCGGGATCTGTACCTCGAAGGTGCCGTCACGGCCCACGGTCACGCCGGACATCTCGGCGTTGATCCCGATGTTCCACGTGAAACGTACGGTCTGCCCCGGTGGGTAGTCCTTGCCGCGGGCCAGCACGACCTGCCCCGGCTTGGCGACCTGCGGAGTGACGGTCAGCGAAGGCTTCAACACCCGCAGCCGGTCGGTGTCCTGGTTGTTGGCCTTCCGTCGATCGGGCAGCGTGCCGCGGATGGTGGCCCGTACGTCACCGGTGATCGCCGCGTCGTACGTCGCTGTCTGTGTCACCTCGATGCGGCCACCTGCCGGAATGGTGCACGGTTCGGCGGCGGTGCAGCGGGTCGGTGCGGTCAGGCTGCGGTCCTTCGCATCGGCCGGCTTCGGCCAGGACGCACCGACGACAACCCCCGTCGCCGCGTCCGGACCGGCGTTGGTGAGGGTGAAGCGCGCATGGGCCGGGCGACCTGTGTACGTGCGGTCCGGGCTGATGTCGGCCCTGACCGAGATATCCGCCGACGGTGGCACGGGGGCCTCAAGAACCTCCATCCGGGCCGTGTCCGTCCCCGTATTGCCCGCCGAGTCGGTGGCCGAGCAGGTCACCGTGGTGATGCCGACCGGAAAGAGCGAGCCGGAGGGCGGGGTGCAGGTAACCGGGAGCGTGCCGTCGGTGGCATCCCGCGCGGTGGCCGTGTACGTGACGCGCGCACCCCGTCCGTCCTTGGCCCGGACGATCAGATCGTCGACGGTGACGACGGGGGCATCGATGTCGTTCACGTCGATGCTGATCTGCTCCTGGAAATCCGGGTCGGCCGCCGCCGACGGTCCGATCGTGTCCGTTCCGGGCGCCTGGGTGCCCATGAGGAACTGAACGGTGCAGCTCAGCCGGGTGCCCTGAGGTGCGTCGGAGGAGACATCGATGTTCTCCGCGAAGTGCGCGGTGTCGCCGCTGGTCAGCCGCTGCGCGGGCGGGTCGAGGCTGACGGAGAGGTGCGGGTCGCAGTCGTCGAGGCGGTATCCGACGCTGGTCGGAAGGTTGTGAAAACCCTCGATGATCGCGCTCGCCACCTCCCTGCCGTCGATGCCTTCCAGCAGACGGCCACCGGTTTCCTCGACGATGCGTGTCGCCTGCCCGGGCGTCGTGGGAGGGTCCTCGACATAGTCGGGATTGTCGGGGTTGTGGGCGTCTCCGTTGCCGTTCATCCCGTCGCCGATCTTGCTCTCCACATCGACGCCGATCACCCGGACGTTCTTGTCCTGGAGGGCGAAGATCGTGTCGTCGATGGAGTGACCGTTGCTCGGCGAGTGACTGGACGCGTCGCTGACCACCACGATGACGGGACTGGCCCCTTCGCGGAACACCGTCTTCCCGTCGGCGCCGTCGGCGATCTGCCACAGTCCGTTGATCCAGTCCTCGGACGGCCCGCGGCTCTTTCCTCCCAGTCCGGTGCCGAGACCGTCGACGCCCTCCTTGATCTTCGTGTCGTCGGTCGTGAGCTCGGTCAGCACGTCGAACCCGGCGTTCACGTCACCTTCCTGGTCGCCGAACGTGGCGACGGCGAACCGGGAATCCGGCTGTTCGTCCCGGATGGCGGCAGTGATCTCGGGAAGGTTCCTCCGCACACTGGCGATCGGCTCCGCCATGCTCGCCGTACCGTCCACCAGCAGGACCACGTCCGGCCTCGGCGGGATGATCGGCGTCAGCACCTGCTTGGCCACCCCCGTGGAGCCCCCGGGGTCCACGGTGTCGGTGAACACGGCCGGGGTGACCCAGGGTTCGGGTTCCCCCACCGTCGGCGCCCCGGAACCGGCGGCCGAGCCGGGCGCGATGCCGGTGGCCAGAAGGACCAGGGCCAGCACGGGAACACGGAGCGCGGCAAGCGTTCTGCCCGGGGCCGAGGCCCGGGGCCCCGGCAGCGGTTGGAACCAGCGCACGGAAGTCCTCCCACACCGTCGGCCGATCGACGTCCGGACGCCACGGTCCCGTACGGACGTCCGGCCCGCAGTGGTGCGGGAGTCACACTCCCGGGAATCCCCCTCTGCCCTTTCGGGCAGCCGCCGCACCGCCCGGGTGCCGCACCACGCCGGTGCCACCCGGCCGGGCGATCAATCGCCCGGGCGACCGGGAACTGTCACGGAGGCATCTGCACCGCGGCACGGAAGCTGTCATCAGCCCGCATGGACAAAGATCAGAAGCAGAGCCGCGAGGGGCACGACGGACCCGCCGAGCAGCGCCAGCACCACCGGGACCGCCGCCCTCAGCCGCTTCTTGCCCCTGCGCCGACCCGAACGGAACACCACACGAGCCAGGATGAGCGGCAGTGCCATGAGGGCGAGGAAGATCAGCGGTGCCAAGAACCGACGGACCGGGGTGGTGCCGGTGTCGGTGACCAGATCCCAGGCAGTCGTACCGAAGAACACTGCCGGGCTGACCAGGAGATAGAACGAGAGGCAGGGCTCTCGCCGCAGCTCGGACCGACGCCTCGCTCGTCGCCTTCTCAGTGACAACACTCGTCGCCGTCTCAGTGACAACAAGCGTGCCTTTGCACCAACCATCTTGCTTCGGCTCGGCATCGGACGGCCGTGACCGGAACGCAAAGTCCGACCAGTGATCGAAAACCGAAAAGCCGACGTCATCGAGAACGGCGAGGAAAAAAACGGTGATCGAAATGAGTGATCGAAAGAACGGAGGACACGGGAACAGCGGGCACGGGAACAGCAGGGCCGGGAAGAGCGGGGCCGGGGCGAAAGGACTGGATGGCTGGAGGACCGGAGGGGCGGAGGAGCGGAGGACTGCGGAACTGCGGAACTGGGGGCTGGGGAACTAGGGAACTGCGGAACTGCGGAACTGGGGGCTGGCGGGCTTGAGCCGCGGAAGTCGATCGAACTGATCCGGATGGCCTCCGAAATGGATCAGATCAGGCCCTGGCGCATCGCATACGCAACGGCGTGCGAACGATTCCGCAATTGCAGCCGGGCCATCACGGAATGCAGCACGTTCTTGATCGTGCGTTCGGAATAGGACAGCTTCGTCGCGATGTCCGCGGTGTCGTACCCCTCCGCTACCAGCCGCAGCACATCCACCTCCCGGGCCGCGAGCCCGGTGAAGTGCAGTCCCCGGGGTCCGAGCACCTGCCCCTGGAGGCGGCCCACCTCTTCGAGGAGCCGTCCGAGCAGGTCGGAGGGGAGATGGCCCTCGCCCCGCGCCACCGTCCCTATGACCTGCACGAGGTGTTCCGGAGTCGACTCGGAACGCCTGATCACACCTGCGACGCCGCACTCCGCCGCATTCACCAGTTTCTGCTCATCGATGTCCGTGGCGACGAGGACCGTCCGGGCCGTGCTGGTGCGCTGGATGTGACGCAGCATCGTCAGCACCTGTTCGTCGACCGCGTCCACGACGACGACCACGATCTGCGGCGAGGCGTCTCCCTCCGCCCACTCCTTCACGCTGACTTCCGGGCGGGCCCGTAACTGACTGGAGACACCGGCCTGTGAGATCGGATCCTGGGCTCGTAACGCGACAGTTGTTCGCTCCATGGCAATGCTCCCCCTGGGCAACAGCCGATGGCTTCACAGCGAACACAACCATCCCGGCTGTTTCGTAGACCTCGTTCGTCTTGAGGCGGTCAAACGATTCCCGCGTATACCTACAGGGAAACAAAAAAGCCGATCCGGGCACGGAATCTGCCCAGAAGTATTCCTCCACAGTCGCTGCCCGCTTTCGGGGACCGACCCTACGGTGCGCCCTATGAGTCTCACGGCAAGCCTCGACGATTCGTCCGTCACTGCCGCACCGGGCGAGGAAACGGCTCTCCCTCTGCGGATCCTCAACTCAGGCAGCACCGTCGAGGAGTACCGCTTCGAGGTGGTCGGCGCCTGTGCCGCCTGGTCAGCCGTGGAACCGGAAACCCTCTCCCTGTATCCCGGCGACTCGCAGACGGTCTCGTTCGTGCTGCGGCCACCCCGCGATTCCACCGTACTCGCGGGCGAGACTCCCTTCGGAATCCGGGTGGTGCCCACCAGCGAGCGGGGCGACACGGTGGTGCCGGAAGGGCGGGTGACCGTCCTTCCGTTCACCGGGACGACCGCCGAACTTGTACCACGCAGTTCGCAGGGCGCCTGGCGCGGCAGGCATCAACTGGCCATCGACAACCGGGGGAACTTCCCGACCACGGTACGGCTGGAGGCCCGGTCGGGTACGGATCGCGCCCGGGTCTCCTTCGCGGCGGATGCCCTGCGGATCGCGCCCGGCCGGGCCGAGTTCGGAAGGGTGCGGGTCCGGCCCGCGAAGCGTGTGTGGCGCGGTACGGCGCTCACTCACCCCTTCCAAGTGGTCGTCGCCACGGATACGGCGGAGGGGCAGGCGCCGGCCGCCCCGGTGGTCCTGGACGGTTCGTACCAGCAGGAACCGGTCCTGCCGCGCTGGCTGCCCCGGGCACTGATCACCGCTGCCGTGCTGCTGATCGCGCTGGTCGGGCTCTGGTACGCGTTGTTGCGGCCGGCGGTGAAGTCGGCTGCCAGGGAGGCGATCACGCCGGACGCGGTCCGGTCCGCCGCGGCGGCCGACAAGAGCAAAGCCCCGGACCAGGGTTCCCCGACCGGAACGGGGTCGGGCGGAGGCGACTCCTCCGGCGGCGCGAACGGAGGTGCGTCGCAACCCAGCCCCTCATCGGGCACCGGAACTTCCGCCGGTACCTCGGACGGCGCGGGTGCCGCGGCCCCGACCAGTGCGCAGGTGCAGGTCAGGGACGCGGTGGGCGGTGGCTCCACCACGTCGGCTGCCCTACAGGTACCTGGCGGGCACACCTTCCAGCTCACGGACATCGTGGTCCAGAACCCGCAGGGCGACGCGGGAACGCTCGTGGTCTCCTCCGGCCGCGACACCCCCGTGCTGCGGCTCGCACTGGAGAACTTCCGGGACTCCGACTACCACTTCGTCACACCGATCCTGGTGCCCGCGGGCGGCAAGGTCACGATGACCGTCGACTGCAGGAAGGTCGGCAAGCCGGTGAACGCGCCGACGCCCTCGCGCTGCGCCGAATCCCTGTTCCTCGGCGGCACGATGCGTACGGACACCACGAACTGATGACCGGTCCCGTTCCGCTCACGGCCGAAGGCCGGGACGAGGCCGGGACGGCACCGGGACGGCACCGGGACGAGGCTGGAACGGGACCGGGACGAGGCTGGTGCGGTCCTGAACATGACCTCGATGGCCTCGGGCCGAGCCTCCGCGGGTGAGATCTCCTTGAGCGGATGACATCTCCTCAGGCGGGCGGAGCCTCCTCTTCCTCCTCCTCGGAAGCCCCTTCCTCGGCACGCTGAACGAATGAGCCCTGCACATCAGCAGGTTCCTCGTCCTCATCCTCCGTCGAAGCCCGTTGCACGGCGGGGACCGGGCCGGAAGCCGCACCAACACCCGCACCCAAATCCGGTGCCGGTGCCGGCGCCGAAACCGGGTCCGACAGCACCCGGTCGGCGTTGGCGACGGCCTCCCGCTCGAACCGGTCGGACGGATCACTCACCCGGATGCCTCCCGGCGCCTCCGTGCCCTCCACCGGGCCACTGCGCTGCTGAACAACATGCGTGAGCTCATGGGCCAGCGTGGTCCGGCCCTGCGGCGACGACGGATCGTACGCGTCGCGCTGGAACACCACGTTGTTGCCGACGGTGTAGGCATGGGCCCCGACGCTCTTCGCCGACTCGTGCGCGGCGGAATCGGTGTGCACACGAACGTCGGAGAAGTCCGCGCCCATCCGGCGCTCCATGTCCGTACGGGTGTCGGTATCCAACGGCTGCCCACCGCCGGACGAGACCACCTCGTGCACGGGGGACCGGTCTTCCTCCTCCTTCCGGCGGAGCATCGCACCCACGGCGTTGTTGCCGACCGCCCGTTGGAGCACGCCCATACCACCGGTTCCGACCGCGTCGGTCCGCCCGGTGGCCGCCGCGCGGAAGACGCGTGAGGTGTCCACGGCCCCCGCTCCCTCGGCCGACCTCGACGCGTACGTGGCCTCGCCGTGCTCCTGCTCCGCCCCGTGCTCCTCACGCCGGGGATCGTGCCCGTGATCCCTCTCCTGCCCGTGGTCCCGTTCGTGGTCGTGTCCCTGATCCCATTCCTGTGCGTGCATCGTCATCTCCCCTGCACCGCGCCCGGATCGAAAGCTCGTCGTGACTTGGCCCCTCCGCTCCACCCTCACGACGCGTCACGGCCCCGTCCAGCCCCTGCCCCACCGGCCCGGGGCACCCGACACTGCCTCTTCGGGCACCCCGGCCGCTCACACCGCAACGGCCCGTCCGCAACAGCGCGTCCTCAGCGCCCCGACCTCGACGGAATCAGTCTCGACGGAATCGGTCTCGACGGGATCGGTCTCGACGGGATCGCCCACTGACGCGTCAGTCCCCGTGGGTGCGCGGGCCCACGACGATCCGGCTGGTCGAGCACAGCGTTCCCGGCTCCGGCGGCCTGTGCCACGGCTTCACCGCCACGGCGTGCAGTCGCCCCCGCGTCAGCGCGAACCGGGGCAGCGAGACCCCGTATGCCTCCGCGATCACATCGAGCGCGGGCCCACCGGCGGGAAGCGCGTGCAGCGAATCCGGCAGTATTCCCCGCACGGACTGCTCCTTGTCCTCGCGCGTGTACCCGTACGTCTCCCTGCCGTTCTCCGCGTACGAGAAACGCAGCCTCCGCGGCACCGCCACGGATCCAGCGGATCCAGTAGCCCCGGAGTGACCGGCCCCCGGAACCCAGACCGATATCGACCGGGTCCCCAGGGACGCCTGCGCGTCCAGCCCGATCAGCCGGTCCTCCCGGAACGGCTCGGGCCCCGTCTCGTAGGCGAAGCTCCAGCCTCCACCGCACCATCCGACCCGCATGTGCGCGCCGTCCCCCACCGGTCCGCGCCGACGCCCCCACGGCCGCACGTCGTCGTCGGAACACGCAGGCGACAGGGGCCCCTCCCCGAGCCTCCGCGCCAGTTCACGCGGCGGTACACCATGGACGAGGACGAACCGGAACCCCTCCGATGCCGCACCCGCGTCGCCGGAGGCGAGCCAGCCGAGCCCGTCCTCGACAGCGCCCTCCACGACAACACCATCCACGACGGCACCGTCCGCAACCGCCGTGACGGCCCGGTCGGCCGTGACGGCCCGGTCGGGCAAACAGGGGACCACTGCCTCCCGGGCGACCACATCTCCGGCGGCGACCGGGAACGTCTGCGTCGGCCGCGAACTCTGACGGTGTCCCGCACGGGGCGTGGTCAGGATCCACCGTCCCCGTTCCGGTGTGACGACCGGCCCCAGGAACGGGTCGGCCAACAGCCCCACGGGCGCCACGTGATCGATACCGTACGGCTGCCAGTCGGCCACTGAGGCGGCCAGAAGCCGCCAGGCACCCTCCGTGTCACCCCAGCGTGCCCGTTCACGGGCCTCGGCCACAGCCTGCCCGAACGGCCCCGGCGGCTCGTACCGGAAGGAGCGCTCGTCCACCCCCCGCAGCGCGGCCCCGGCCCGGCCCTCCTCACCGTGCGGTCGCAGGAACCAGTCGTCGTCCCGCCAGGATTCGCGGTGGGCCTGCGCGAGGAGCGGCAGGATCTCCCTTGCGTACAGGAGGTCGTCGGTGTCCCGGACCGCCTCGATATGGCCGACCGGCGAGAACATGGCCCGTATCTGATCCCGCAGCCGCCGCGCTCGCGGTCTTCCGTACTTGTCGGCCTCGGCGAGCACCGTCAGCTGTTCATCGATGTCACCCCCTCCCAGACAGGCCAGCCGGGCCTGCTCCACCGAGTCGTCGAGCGCGCGCGTCACGTCGTTCTCGAAGGCCGGGTCGGCGCTGTGCCCGCGATGGAAATCCTGGTACATGCTCTGCATGAAGTCCGCGAACGAAGCATGGCGTTCCGGGAGCTCACCGGACCAGCCGCGGTAGACGTACACCGCCCATTCGCCGTCCTCGCCCACGTCGCCGGGGTCGATCAGGACATCGGTCAGGTCCGAGTCGTGCGACAACTGCACGGCCCTGCCCCACATGCCGGCCATCAGCCGTTCGGCCCGCCCGGACCGTTCGTCCAGATTCTCCTCGTACAGCTCCCGCAGGCCCGCCGGATCGCCGTACATCGCGACCTGTTCCGCGACCGCCATCAGGTAGATCGATCTGCCCGCGTGTCGCCAGCCGTTGGAGACCTGGAGGAACGTCCGGAACGACGGCGGCAGCGTCAGCCCGAGCCGCCGCTCCAGCGCGGCTATCCGCTCCTCGTCGGCGGCCGGGAACGCCAGTACTCCGGCGACCACCGCATCGTCGTCGGACGCCTCCTCGGTCTCGTCCTGCTCGTCCTGCTCGTCCTGCTCGTCCTGCTCGTCCTCGTCCTCGTCCTCGTCCTCGTCGAAATCGAGCAGGGCCCTGGCCTCCCACCAGTGCCTGCTCCAACGACCCAGGAAGGACTTCCAGTTGCTGATGTCCACGTGTCCCAGCCTGACACCCACCACTGACAGTGACACCCTGCGGCGGACGGCCGCAGCCGTACGACGACCGCGCAATCGTCGTGCACATGCCCAACCTGTTCGGCCAGGTGCCGCCCTCCCCCGCGGAGCGGCTTCGCACCGTGCACGAATCGGCGTCGAACGGCCGCATCGGCGGCCGGTGGAGTGGCCGGGTCACCCCGCCATCGGGATGATCGAAGACATGACCAAGAGCAAGAAGAACGGAGCCGTCACCCTGCGGATCGCCCAGGAACCGGAGGCCGACGAGCTCCTCGCGCGCAGCCCGCTCGCCGCCCTGGTCGGCATGCTGCTGGACCAGCAGGTACCGATGGAATGGGCGTTCACCGGTCCGTACACCCTCGCCGGACGGATGGGCGGGCACGACCTGGACGCCCGTGAGATCGCCGCATACGACCCGGAGGCCTTCGTCGGGCTCTTCACCGCCAAGCCTGCCCTGCATCGGTACCCGGGCTCCATGGCCAAGAGGGTCCAGCAGCTGTGCCAGTACCTGGTGGCCGAGTACGACGGGGACGCGGGCTCGGTGTGGCGCGATGCCACCAGCGGTACCGAGCTTCTGAAAAGGCTGAACGCCCTGCCGGGCTTCGGCACCCAGAAGGCACAGATCTTCCTGGCCCTGCTGGGCAAGCAGTTCGGAGTCCGGCCGACGGGCTGGCGGGAGGCGGCGGGGTCGTACGGCGACGAGGGCTCGCACCGGTCGGTCGCGGACATCACGGGGCCGGAATCGCTCTCCGAGGTCCGCGCGTTCAAGCAGCAGGCCAAACAGGCGGCACGGGCGGCGAAACGCGTGTCCGGGAAGTAGCGCGGCCCGGCCCGCCCGGTCCGCTCGGCGGTCAGCTTCTCGTACGCCGACACCCGATCGACCGCCTGTGCGTAACGGATGTACAGCACCGCCCCGTTCACCGCCGCATCCGGCTGGGCCGCCGGGTACGGCGCCATCAGGGACTGCGGGACCTGTGGCCGTCCGACGCCTGCCGCAGGAACTCAGCCGTGTAGACATCCGGTTCGCCGAAGAAGTGACTCGTGCCCTGTTGCTCGAAGGACGTGGCCGCCCGAGGGATCACTCGGCCTCCGCCGTGGACAACCCGCCGATCTCCTTCAGTCCGGCCCTTCCCTTGGACGGGACGAGGAACCCGACAGGACGGCGGAGAAGACCAGGACGGCGGGGAAAACGAGAACGGCAGGGAAAACGAGAACGGAGGGGAAGACGAGGACAGAGGGGAAGACGGGGAAGACGAGGACGCCGTGGGGCGAGAACTGTTCGGCGATCAGTTGGAGCGTCCTGGTCCTGCCGGTTCGGGTGGCCCCGGCGTCGGTTCCCCGCTCGGCGTCAAGCCCGCGCCCGCGCGACCACCCGCACCCGGGCCGGCACCCGTGTCTGTACCCCTTCGGCACCCGTACCCGCATCCCCGCCAGCGCTGTCGCCGTCGCTCATCACAGCCCCAATTCCGGAATGCCCACATTTATGACGCTCTCGGCAGCATGGCAGTCCGGCGCCGTGGCTGCGCCCGGAGGCTCTTGCCCGGTAGGCTTTCCGTGTGATCTTCAAGCGCATCGGAAATGGGCGGCCATATCCCGACCACGGCCGGGAAAGCACCCGGCAGTGGGCGGACGTCGCGCCGCGCCCGGTCCGCCTCGATCAGTTGGTGACCACCAAGGGCAACCTGGACCTCGAAACCCTCCTCGCCGAGGATTCGACGTTCTACGGCGACCTGTTCGCGCATGTCGTGAAGTGGCAGGGCGACCTCTACCTGGAGGACGGGCTGCACCGCGCGGTCCGCGCCGCACTTCAGCAACGTCAGGTGCTGCACGCCCGGGTGCTCGAACTCGGCTGAGGAGCGGAACGGCGCCTCGTACGGGACACGCGGGTCCTGCGCGCCCCACGGCTCCGGCCCGGGCGACGCCGAGACCCCGCCGCCCCGGTGGCGGCCGGCCGTGTCTGACCATTCCACGCGGGCGGGCACGTCCGGGTTCGTTCGGGTTCGTTCGGGTGCATTCGCACTCGGACGGGTGCGATCCATTGATCATTTAGTAGGCATCATCACCGGGCCGCACTACGCTGCGCCCATGAGCATGCTCACACCCCCCGGCATGGGCGGAAAGTACCGCATCACGGGCGACAAGTACCCGAGGATGCGCCGTCCCCGGCGTCGCGGCAAACTGATCCTCGCTGCCACCGCCTCCGTGGTCGCCCTCGGGCTGGCCGGCTGGGGCACACTGCAGCTCATCGATGTCTTCACCGGCGGCGACAAGCAGGCCAGCGCCGCCGATCACAAGACGGACTGCCCGACCACGAAGCCGTCCGCACCCGCGAAGGTGTTGCCGAAGCCCGCGAAGATCACCGTCAACGTCTACAACGCGACGCCCCGCGGCGGCCTCGCCAAACAGGCCGCCGACGAACTCAAGAAGCGCGGCTTCACCATCGGCAAGGTGGGAAACGCGACGGACGAGTACGACAAGAAGGTCCCCGGCCCGGGTCTCCTGCTGGGTGCCCCATCGGCCGCGAACGGCTCGTTCCCCGTTCTCGGCACACAGTTGGCGGGGGCCGTTCCGAAGACCGACGCCCGCAAGACGGCGGACGTCGATCTGATTCTCGGTACGAAGTTCACGACGTTCAACACGCCCCAGTCGGCCGCCGCGGCGCTCGCGACCCTGACCGAACCGGCCCCCGCGCCGTCCTGCTGACCGGCTGTCGACACCCCCAGCAGCCGTCACGGTCTCTCGGTGACGGCTCCTCCATCAGGGCCCGTGCCGTGCCATGCCGCATCCCGCACCGGCCCGCCCACAGCCGACACACCCGTGCTGCCGACATGCCGGCACGGCCGTGCTGCTCAGTCGGCGGTGCTGCTCAGTCGGGGGGGTGCTGCTCGGTGCGGCCGTGCTGCTCAGTCGGCCGTGCCGTACATGCGGTCGCCCGCGTCACCGAGACCCGGAACGATGTAGCCGTTCTCGTTGAGCCGCTCGTCGACCGAGGCCGTGACCACCGTCACCGGCGTACCGGCCAGTTCGCGCTCCATCACCTCGACGCCCTCGGGCGCCGCGAGCAGCACGACCGCCGTGACATCGTCCGCGCCGCGCCTGATCAGCTCCTGGATGGCCGCGACCAGGGTGCCGCCGGTGGCCAGCATCGGGTCCAGGACGTACACCTGGCGGCCCGAGAGGTCCTCCGGCATGCGCGTCGCGTACGTGGACGCCTGGAGCGTCTCCTCGTTGCGGATCATGCCCAGGAAGCCCACCTCGGCGGTGGGCAGCAGCCGCACCATGCCGTCGAGCATGCCGAGACCGGCCCGCAGGATCGGCACGACCAGCGGCCGCGGGTACGACAGCTTCACCCCGGTCGTCGACGTGACCGGGGTCTGGATGTCGACCTGCTCGGTACGCACGTCCCGGGTGGCCTCGTAGGCGAGCAGGGTGACCAGCTCGTCGGCGAGACGCCGGAAGGTCGGGGAGTCGGTGCGCCTGTCGCGCAGGGTGGTGAGCTTGTGCGCGACCAGTGGGTGGTCGACGACGTGGATCCGCATGGGCTCAACAGTAACCGGGCCCGCAGCACGCGTGCGCTGGCATCAACCACACGTTCGGGGGGAAGGTGGTGGCATAAGGACCCAGCCTTGGGGTGATGAACGGATGCCCGACGCGGAACAGCGCACGTGGAGTCGCCGGAAGCCGGACCGACCGGACGCGCCGAACACAGCGATGGCACCGCCCCCGCCGCACGACGGGCCCCCGTTCGCCCCCGAGGGCCCGCCCTCGCCGGAGAACCCCGAAGCCCAGGAGGTCCCGGAAGCCCCCGAAGCCTTGGAGGCTCCGGAAGCCCCGGAAGGGCCACGAACCGCCGAGGAGAGCGAGGCGGCGCGGCGCAGGCGGCGCGCCCAGTTCCTCCGGGAACTCCATGAGGCGAAGGCCCTGCGGGACCGGGTCCAGCCGCGCCGGGCCCGTGCGGCCCGGATGCGCCAGGCCATGCGGATGCGGACCTTTCGCTGGTAGGTCGTACGGCGGTCCCCCGTCCCCCTGGTGGCCCCGTCCAGGAGAACTGATGGCCGACGCAACGGCCGAACTGCTCTCGCGAAGCTCTTGTTTCTGCCACGATTCCGATGGGCGGGACGCAGGACAGCCGGACCACCGACTGCCCTCCCGCCGGACCGACACCCCTATGACCAGTGGGAGAGTCACGGTGTACTTCGCCGCACTGCTCGCGCGCACCGAAGACGGGTGGGAAGCGAGCGATACGGAACTCGACGATGTGGAGACCCTGTCCGACCTGACGGATCTGGCCCGTGATGCCTCGGCGGACGAGGACACGGTGCTCGTCTACATCGAGCAGGAGGACGCCTGGTTCGGCGTCGTCAGGGTGGATGGTGAGGACGACCCCCGGATCTTCGTCTCGGACGCCATCGCCGCCGCCCGATCCTCGTACGGGGAGATCCTGCTCACCGACGAACTGCTCGGCCGCGAACCCGGGGCCGACGACACCATTGCCGCCCTCGAAGAGCTCGTCGGCCTCGACGACACGGAGGACGGCGAACCGGACACCACCCCCGACAACGACAACGACCACGACACCGACACCGACACCGACGAGCTCGGCGCCGACGATGACGACGAGCTCGACGCCGATGCCGTACCGGCGGGGCCGCTCGGCGACACCGCCGTCCTGGCCGATCTCGGACTCCCCGAGGCGGAGCTGCTGCTGCTGCGCTCGGACGCGCTGGCGGAGATCGCGGAAGCGCTGGGAGCGGCCGAGGTCCTGGAGGCCGTCCGCTAGGGTCCGCGGGTGACCGAACCACCCCACCCGCAGGCCCCGTCGGAAGCGCACGACCCCGTACGAGACCCGTGGCGGGCGCACATGCGCCGCGCCCTGACCGAGGCCGACCTGGCGGCGGCGGCCGGCGACGTGCCGGTCGGCGCCGTCGTCCTCGGCCCCGACGGCACGCCGCTGGCCGTCGGCCACAACGAACGCGAGGCGACGGGCGACCCGACCGCGCACGCCGAAGTCCTGGCCCTCCGCCGCGCGGCCGCCGCGCTCGGCGAATGGCGGCTGACCGGCTGCACCCTGGTGGTCACCCTGGAACCGTGCACGATGTGCGCGGGCGCGCTGGTGCAGTCCCGTGTGGACCGGGTGGTCTACGGCGCGCGCGACGAAAAGGCGGGCGCCGCGGGCTCCCTCTGGGACGTCGTCCGCGACCGGCGCCTCAACCACCGCCCGGAGGTCATCCAGGGGGTCCTGGAGCGGGAGTGCGCGAGCCGGCTGACGGCCTTCTTCCGCGGCCCCTGAGCGCCGGTCGAGAACCGATTTCTTTCCACGGCCCGGGATGGTCTAAGCTCTCTCTCGGTAGCGTGTCCGAGCGGCCGAAGGAGCTCGCCTCGAAAGCGAGTGTGGGGAAACTCACCGAGGGTTCAAATCCCTCCGCTACCGCCACCGACGCCCTCCCGAACTGCGGAAACGCAGAGCGGGAGGGCGTTCGCGTTGCCGCAACCACACGCGACGGGGCGGTGGGTCCGTATCAGGAACTGTGGTCCCCGCGTGTGCGGGCCGACCTCTTTGTGACGGAGAGGTCGGTGCCGGAACGCGGGGACGTTGGCGACGGAACGCGGGGGCGGTGGCGACGGCGACGGCGACGGCGGGGCACGGGCACGGTGGTGTCAGTGCGGGGTGCCAGGATCACCGCATGGTGATGTGTGACTACTTCTCGGCGGCCGGTGACGACGTGGCCGTCGGCGTACTCGATCAGTTCGACGGACCGGATCCCTCCGCCTTCGACGTGGTGCCGTTGAAAGGAATCGACCCGGTCGTCGTGGCGGCCCGGCTCGAAGCCGTCCTGACCGGCTGCACGTATGACGAGGCGTCCCGGCGCCCTCGCTCGGGGAAGCTGCTCTCGTCCCCGGAGGCGGAGAGCGCGTTCGTCGTGAGCGTGTCCGACAGCCTGCAGGAGGCCCTGGCCTCGGCCACGCCCGAGCGCCTCGCCGAGGCCGCCGTTCCGTGGTCCGCGACCGAGGAGCTCCAGGCGTCCGGCATCGATTCCGAAACCGCCGCCGAAGTGCTGGTCCTGCTGTCGGGGCTGGCCGGGCGCGCACGGTCGGCCGGTCACCGCGTGTACTGCCGGTGGGCCCTGTGAGGTGCGTGTACCGCCGGTGGGCCCTGTGAGGTGCCCGGAAACGCAGGTCGGGGGAAGCGGCGTCGGGGGGACAAGCCGCTTCCCCCGGTGAGAACGGGCTCCCCAGGTCCTCGCCGCGGCCCGGGGGAAGCTCGCGGCGCGGACCCCACAGTGGGGGGCCAGTTCCTCGCCCCCCGGATTCCTGCCTGGTCCGCGGGGCTACGCCTCCATCCTGCGCACCGGAAACGGTCCCGTGGACCGACGAAGGACCTCGATCGTGGGGCCCTTGGTCCTTAAAGGTCATGTGAGGTACGGCAAAGATCAGACAGATACGACCAAGCGTGCGGATAGAATCGCCCGACTGCACAAGGGATCGAAGGGGAGGCAGGGGCTGATGGTGCAAGCGAAGAAGATAGCTCTCTACGTGATAGTCGTCTTCGTGCTGTACACGATCATCACGTCCCCGTCCCGCGCGGCGGATCTCGTCCAGATAGGCTTCGAGGGCGTTTCGAGTGCCGCGCAGGGCGTCGGCGACTTCATGTCCGCGCTCGTGAAGTAGGAGTGTCCCATGATCCGCCATCTGGTCCTGTTCAAGCTGAACGACGGCGTCGAGCGCGACGACCCGCGGGTCGTCGCCGGAGCGAAGGCGTTCCAGGAGCTGGACGGGCAGGTTCCCGAGCTGAGGTTCTGGGAGTGCGCCTGGAACATCACCGACCGGCCGATTGCGTACGACTTCGCCATCAACTCCGCCGTCGTCGACGAGGATGCGCTGAAGCGCTACATCGAGCACCCGGCCCATCAGGCCGCCGCCGGGCAGTGGCGGGAGTTCGCCACCTGGGTGATCGCCGACTATCCGTTCTGATTCGCCGGATTCGTTCGCACCGTCCGATCCATCTGATCCGTGCGCCCGTCCGGTCCATCCGGTTCATCTGATTCATCTGATTCATCTGGTCCGTGCGGTCTTGCTGGGCCCCTCACCCTTGTGGTGCGGGGCCTTTTCGGCGTTTAAACCAAGTTGAACCCAACACGACGTTATACGGTGCTTGCACACAGTGGGCATGTCTTGTGATGCTATGACCGCTTTTGACGGATGAGTTGACCGAAGTTGACCGCAAAGGGGTGGCCTCACCGTGCCGGCCAGTACAGCGCCTCAAGTGCCACCCCAAACCGCCCAGGCGACGCAGACCGCCCGGACGAATCAGAACGCCCGGACGAATCAGGACTCCCAGCACACCAGGAACGGTCAGGTCGCGCGGGCCGTCGTCGGCCCCGTACACCCCGAAAGTTCCGAAAGCTCCGATGACGAGGCCACGCCCGCCAGGACGAGGGGCACGGACACCCGGGCACTCACCCAGGTGCTTTTCGGACAACTCAAGGATCTGGAGCCCGGCACCCCGGAGCACAGCCGGGTGCGGGCGGCGCTGATCGAGGCGAACCTGCCCCTGGTGCGGTACGCCGCAGCACGGTTCCGCAGCCGCAACGAGCCGATGGAAGACGTCGTCCAGGTCGGCACGATCGGCCTGATCAACGCGATCGACCGGTTCGACCCCGAGCGCGGGGTGCAGTTCCCGACCTTCGCGATGCCGACCGTCGTCGGCGAGATCAAACGATATTTCCGGGACAACGTGCGCACCGTCCACGTCCCCCGTCGGTTGCACGAACTCTGGGTACAGGTCACCGGGGCGACCGAGGACCTGACGACCGCCCACGGCAGGTCACCGACCACCGCCGAGATCGCCGAGCGGCTGAGGATCTCCGAGGACGAGGTGCTGGCCTGCATCGAAGCGGGCCGCTCGTACCACGCGACATCGCTGGAGGCCGCCCAGGAGGGCGACGGGCTGCCCGGCCTGCTGGACCGACTCGGATACGAGGACCCGGCCCTCGCCGGGGTCGAACACCGCGATCTGGTCCGCCATCTGCTCGTACAGTTGCCCGAGCGCGAGCAGCGCATCCTGCTGCTGCGCTACTACAACAACCTGACGCAGTCGCAGATCAGCGCTGAACTGGGTGTCTCCCAGATGCATGTGTCAAGACTTCTGGCCCGCAGCTTCGCCCGGCTTCGATCCGCAAACAGGATCGAAGCCTAACCGGATCGGGTAGAACGCGCGAAGTCGCCTACACGCGGCCGAAATTGTCCGGCACCCCCTGTTAACTGCGCAGACGTCACAAAGACTTGTCGATATGTCACTACAGCGTGTTGCCGACATGTGACATTCTGCGGAAACCGCGTTTGCCGTGGCCCCGCCTCCGGTATTCAGGTGGAGGCTGCGTTCCTCCGATGGTCGCGGCTCGACGCGACCGTCCGCGACCTCAAGGGGGTGGCATGTCCGAAGAACAGGGCAGCTCGAAGGTGCTCACGCTCACGAAGGGCGCACCCGCGCCCAGTGCGCCCGTCGGCTCGTCGGAGGCCATCGACACCCGCACTCTGTCCCGCTCCCTGTTCCTGCGGCTCGCCGCACTGGGGCCTGCCGCCGGCCCCGACGGAACGGACAGCCCGGAGCGTACTTATGTGCGGGACACACTCATCGAACTCAACCTTCCGCTGGTGCGGTACGCCGCCGCGCGGTTCCGCAGCCGCAACGAGCCGATGGAGGACATCGTCCAGGTCGGCACGATCGGCCTGATCAAAGCGATCGACCGGTTCGACTGCGAGCGCGGCGTGGAGTTCCCGACGTTCGCGATGCCGACCGTCGTCGGTGAGATCAAACGCTTCTTCCGCGACACCTCGTGGTCGGTGCGCGTCCCGCGTCGCCTCCAGGAACTGCGGCTCGCACTGACCAAGACCAGCGACGAGCTCGCCCAGCGGCTCGACCGTTCGCCGACCGTGTCGGAGCTGGCCAAGGAGCTCGGCGTCTCCGAGGAGGACGTGGTCGACGGGCTGGCCGTCGGCAACGCGTACACCGCGTCCTCGCTGGACTCGCCCTCGCCCGAGGACGACGGCGGCGAGGGCTCCCTCGCGGACCGCCTGGGCTACGAGGATTCGGCGCTGGAGGGCGTCGAGTACCGCGAATCACTCAAGCCGCTGCTGGCCAAGCTTCCGCCGCGCGAGCGGCAGATCATCATGCTGCGGTTCTTCGCCAACATGACCCAGTCGCAGATCGGCGAGGAGGTCGGCATCTCGCAGATGCACGTCTCGCGCCTGCTGACCCGCACGCTCGCCCAGCTCAGGGAAGGGCTCATCGCCGACTGACCGACCGGCACGCAGCGCCGTACCACGGCACAAGGGTTCCGATTTGACAGACCGTCAGACAAACTGGCGCGATGCGACGTCAGATACTCCACTCGACCGGCCGCCGGGGCACCGTGATCGCCGCCTCGGCGGCCGTGCTGTGTCTGGGCACCGCGCTGGCCGCCTGTGGCGGCGGGACGGCTGACGGCGGCTACGTGGCCGTGGGCGCGGCGGGAACAGAAACGGGAAGGACGCCTTCCGGGGCGGTGGCTCCGTCGGGGAAGGTGACGCTGCTGCCGTTGGACGGGAGCGGCAAGGACGGCGGGAAGGGCGGGAGCAGCGGGACCGGCGGGACCGGCGGGGAAGGTGCAGGCCACGGGTCATTACCCGGCACTCCCGGTAGGTCCGGTGCTCCCGGTGCTCCCAGCGGTTCCGGTGCTCCCAGCGGTTCCGGCGCTTCCGGCGGTGGACACGGGGCCGGGACGGACAGTACGGGTGCCGGGGGCGCGGGTGCTCCGGGCGGGGCCGGGACCGGCTCTTCCGGATCGGCCGGCTCCGGCCCCGGCGGCACGAGCGGTGGGGATACGGGGGCTTCCGACGGTGGTGCCGGCGGCGTCCCCACGGGGCCCGCGGACCCCGGCCCGTCGACACCTGCCGGTCCGGCCGTGCTGGTGGTCGGTGTCCCCGAGCGGGCCGCCGCCGACGAGCGCCGGTGCCAGAAGGTGACCGTGGAATTCCGCAATACCGGAGGGTCGGCGGCGTACGAGGGGAGCGCCGTCTTCGCCGTGCACGTCATCGGCGGACTGGGGGTCGACTGGGCGACGGTCCGGACGTCCGCGCCGCTGCCGACGCCGATCGGCGCGGGAGCGGCGCGGACGACGACGTACACCGTCTGCGTGGACGCCTGGCGGGTGCCCCTGGGAATGCATGTCGAGACCCGGGAGGTCACCGCCGTGCTGAAGCAGTCCTACTGAAGCGGCCCTACTGAGGCGGCCCTACTGAGGCGGCCCTGCCGAAGCGGCAGCGCCGCAACGGCTGCGCCGATGAGATGGGGCGCGCTGCCGAGATGGACGCGCGGATGGGATGGGGGCGGGGGACGGGTCGGGGCCGGAAGTGCGGGAGGCCGGGCGTGGAAGGGCGCGGAAGAACTGTGCGCCGGTCAGCCGAGCGCGAGCCAGGCGACCGCCCCGAGGACGACGAGTACCGCGACGACGGTGATGATCACCCCGGTCTTCGGTCCGGACGGGGCGGCGGTCTGCTGCCGCCGCTGCGGCTCGCCCTCGTCGATGAAGGCGCGGAACATCTGGGTGCTGCCGGCCGGGTCGTGGTTGCCCTCGGGGCCCTGGGGGGCGTGGGGGTTGTGTGCCATGTGCCAGGACCCTAGCGAACTCGGCGTTATGGCCCAACCCCCGGGTCACCGAAGCGACCTGACGTCGGACGATCACCCTCCGGCCGGTCGCGGAAGGCTCGTGGAACACGCCTCGCAACCCGGTCCGGAACGGACAGCCGGGACCACCCGGCTGCGACATCGGCCATGGCACCCGTTGTGGCCGCGGTCATGGCACCCGCTACGACTCCGGTCGTGGCACCCACTGTGGCCGCGGTCATGGCACCCGCTGTGGCCGCGGTCGTGACATCGGCTGTGGCCGCGGTCGTGACATCGGCTGTGGCAGGAGACACACCCGTTCGAAAGCGCACCCCACACGCTGGGCCTTTGACCGGAGCCCTACGCGGCCTTTTGCGTTCCTTTACTTCTGCAAGCCTTCTTTCGTTTGCCTGTAGCAACCAACGGCTTCTATGGTTGCCCTAAGCAACAAGATGTACCCGCGAGATGTCTGGGGGGCCCGTGGCCGCACGGAGTCAGTACGAAGAACTGGCCCGGCAGCTCAGCGCGGTGGGGGCCGTCAAGCGGGGTCTCGCCCGCATCCTCCCCGCCGAATGCCCTGCCGGATCCGCCGCCGTACTGGCCCTGCTCGGGCAGCACGGCGAGATGCGGATCAGCAGGCTGGCCGAGCTACTGGACGTCGATATGTCCGTTACCAGCCGTCATGTCGCCCACGTGGCGGACCACGGATGGCTGGAACGGTCCTCGGACCCGACGGACAAGCGGTCCCGCATCCTGCGGCTGACCCCCGCCGGACATGACGTGCTCGGCGATCTGAACCGTCGCGTCACCGAGATGTTCGCCCACAACCTCTCCGACTGGTCCGACGACGACGTCGGCCGGCTCAACACGCTCCTGGCCCGGCTGCGCGACAGTTTCTCCTGTCGTGGCCCGGGCGGGTGCGCCCCCGGAAAGCACAGCGGCGAATGCCGTTCGCGGCCTTCCGGCAGCGACACCGACTCGCACTCCCGTACACCCGTGTAACAGAAGCAAAGACAAGGAACTCTATGGCTACGACCACACCGACCGGTGTGCGGGGCGGCCACGCCAAGCACGGGGGATCACCCGATCCCTCGTCCGGCGCGCCGATGACACACCGGCAGATCATGGAAGCACTCGCCGGGCTCATGCTCGGCATGTTTGTAGCGATCCTGTCGTCGACGGTCGTCTCCAACGCCCTTCCGCAGATCATCTCCGACCTCGGCGGCGGCCAGAGCGCCTACACCTGGGTCGTCACGGCCTCGCTGCTGGCGATGACCGCCACCACCCCCCTGTGGGGCAAGCTCTCCGACCTGTTCAGCAAGAAGCTGCTGGTCCAGATAGCCCTGGTCATCTACGTCGCCGGCTCGGTCGTCGCCGGTATGTCGACCAGCAGCGGCATGCTGATCGCCTGCCGCGTCGTCCAGGGCATAGGCGTCGGCGGTCTCTCCGCCCTCGCGCAGATCGTGATGGCGGCGATGATCGCCCCCCGTGAGCGCGGTCGCTACAGCGGATACATCGGTGCGGTGTTCGCCGTCGCCACCGTCGGTGGTCCGCTGCTCGGTGGTGTCATCACCGACACCAGCTGGATGGGCTGGCGCTGGTGCTTCTACGTCGGTGTGCCGTTCGCCGTCATCGCGCTGATCGTGCTCCAGAAGACACTGAAGCTCCCGGTCGTGAAGCGTGAGGTCAAGGTCGACTGGTGGGGCGCGTTCTTCATCAGCGCCGCCGTGTCGCTGCTGCTCATCTGGGTGACCTTCGCGGGCGACAAGTACGACTGGCTGTCCTGGCAGACCGCGGTGATGGTCGTCGGCTCCGCCGCGCTCGCCGCGATCTTCGTCCTCGTCGAGTCCAGGGCCAGCGAGCCGATCATCCCGCTGCGCCTCTTCCGCAACCGCACCATCACGCTGGCCTCGCTGGCCTCGCTGTTCGTCGGTATCGCGATGTTCGCGGGCACCGTCTTCTTCAGCCAGTACTTCCAGCTCGCACGCGGCAAGTCGCCGACGATGTCCGGCGTCATGACGATCCCGATGATCGCCGGCCTGTTCATCTCCTCGACGGTCTCCGGCCAGATCATCACCAAGACCGGCCGCTGGAAGGCCTGGCTGGTCAGCGGTGGCTTCCTGGTCACCGCCGGGCTCGGGATGCTCGGCACCATCCGTTACGACACCGCCTACTGGCACATCGCCGTCTACATGGCCGTGATGGGTCTCGGCATCGGCATGATGATGCAGAACCTGGTGCTCGCCACGCAGAACCAGGTCGCCCCGTCCGACCTCGGCTCGGCAAGTTCCGTCGTCACCTTCTTCCGTTCCCTCGGTGGTGCGATCGGCGTCTCGGCGCTGGGCGCAGTCATGGCGAACCGTGTCACCCACTACGTCAAGGACGGCGTCGCCGCCCTCGGCCCGGAGGGCGCGGCCATGGGCCACGGCGGCACCGGCGGCGGGGGCATCCCCGACCTGGACAAGCTGCCCGCGCCGTTCCGCACGATCGTGGAGAGCGCCTACGGGCACGGCGTCGGCGATGTCTTCCTGTACGCCGCGCCGGCCGCGCTGATCGCCTTCCTGATCACGATCTTCATCAAGGAGGTCGCGCTCAAGTCGAACGCCGCGAACGCCACGCCGGTCACGGACGAGACCGGCGCCGCTGACCCGGCCCCGGAGCAGGCCGACGTCCCGGCAGCCGTTGCCGCGACCACGGCCGTCGCCGCCGCGACAGCAGCGGTGCCGGGCGCCCGGACCGCCCCGGCCGACGCCCCGGTGACCCCGGTCGCCCCGGTCGCCACCGTCGAGGGCACTCCCGTCCGTGGTGTGGTGCGCGGCGCGGAGGGCGCACCCGTCGCCCGGGCCGCCGTCACGCTGATCTCGCTGGCCGGCCGACAGCTGGGACGCTCCGTCGCCCAGGCCGACGGCGGCTACACGCTGGACGCGCCGGGCTCCGGCAGCTACGTGCTGATCGCGTCCGCCGACGGCTTCCAGCCGCAGGCGTCGACCGTGGTCGTCGGTGAGGAGCCGCTGTCGTACGACATCCTGCTCTCCGGCACGAGCGGCCTGGCCGGAATCGTGCGGACCGCCGAGACGGCCGCTCCGGTCGAGGACGCCATGGTGATCGTGACCGATGTGCGCGGTGACGTACTGGCGACCGGCACGTCCGGGGCGACCGGCGAGTTCGCCTTCGGCGAGCTGGTCCCCGGTCCGGTGACCGTCGCGGTGAACGCCACCGGGTACCGTCCGCTGGCGCTGCCCGTGGAGATCGGCGCCCAGGGTGTCACCCGGATCGAGGCCGCCCTCCAGTCCGGCGCCCTGGTCCAGGGCGTCGTGCGGGCCGGTTCCGCCCGGCGTCCGCTGGCCGACGCCCGGGTCACCCTGGTCGACGCGGCGGGCAACGTGATCGCCACGTCGACGACCGGGGAGGACGGGGCGTATGCCTTCACCGACCTGGACTCGGGCGAGTACTCGGTCGTCGCGACCGGCTATCCGCCGGTGGCGGGCGCGCTGACCGTGACCGGTCGAGGCGTCGATGGCCACGACATCGAGCTCGCCCACCCCGGCGAGTAGGAGCGCTTTCGGCAGGGGGCGGCATTGAACCGCCGCATCCCCTGCCGGACACTCTCACCACAGACCCCTGGCGGGTCGGCGTTTCGAGCGGAGACGCTGTACCGGCCGGTGGAAATGGGCCCCGGTGGCGGGGCCGGCAGGCAGGGGACGGCCTGCCGGTCCCGCCCCGGGGCCCGACTCATGGTCACCGGGTCGCCGAGCAAGTCATCGAGCCGGTCATCAGGGCAGCCGGTCATCAGGGCAGCCGATCATCAGGCCAGCCGGTCATCAGGGCAGCCATCAGGCCAGTCAGTCATCGAGCCAGTCATCGAGCGAGTCATCGAGCAAGGAGAGAGAACGGGATGGGACTTCGCGCACAGGTACGGACGCGGGACGGCTGGGCGGTCCAGCACGCGGTCGTGACGGTCACCGACATGACCGGCGCGCAGGTGCTGCGGGCCACCGCCGACGAGGACGGTTCGGTGCGGACCGACACCCCGCTGGCGGCCGGCGCGTACACGGTGATCGTCACCGCGGTCGGGTACGCCCCCGCCGCCTCCACGGCGCTCGTCACGGCGAGCGGCCGGGTCGAGGCCGGCACGGTGGTGCTGGCCCGCCAGGGCGGTGTGCAACTGCCGCCGCCGGGTGCCTGGTCGCTGGACCCGGCCCACTCCTCGGTCGCCGCCGTCGCGCAACACCTGGGGATCTCCAGCGTGCGAGGCAGGTTCACCGAGTTCAGCGGCCGGATCGAGATCGCGGAGGAGGTCCACCGCTCCCGGGTCGACGCGGTGATCGGCGCGGCCACCATCGACACCGGCAACGGCATGCGCGACAAGCACCTGCGCTCCCCCGACTTCCTGGACTCGGACCGCTTCCCGGAAATCACCTACCGCTCCAACGGGCTCACCCCGGTCGGCCCGGACCGCTGGACCGTCCACGGCGTGCTGTCGATGCACGGCGTCGAGCGCCCGGTCGACCTGGACCTGAGCTACCTGGGCACGGGACCGGACCCGTGGGGCGGCGTGCGCGCGGCGTTCAGCGCGACGGCGGAGTTGCGGCGCGAGGACTTCGCGATGAACTACAACCAGGTGGTGCAGGCGGGCATCTCGGCGATCGGGACGACCCTGCGGGTGGAGCTCGACATCCAGGCCGTACAGGGTGAGTCGTTGCCGTCGTAGTCCGCGGACACGGCAGCGGTGCTCCACGAGTTGCCGGACTTCGTACGACCCCGCCCCTGCCCCCTCCCGGCAGCCGGGGGCGGGAATCCGGGCCGGGAAGCCGGGGACGGGAAACCGGGACGGGAAACCGGAACGGGAAGCCGCCTCCCCTACCGACTCCGGTCCTGTTCCCGGTCACGGTCTTTTTCCCGGTCGCGTACCTGTTCCCGGTCGCGGTCGCGCATCGCCTCGATACCGGCGACCATCAGGTCCAGGGCGTAGGTGAAGTCCCAGTCGCGCATCTCCTCAAGCGTGTCACCGCCGCGGGCGTCCATCAGCTCCTGCGTACGCTCGATCATCGGGCCGTACTGCGGCTGCTCACCGACCGCGCCCGCGGCCTGCCGGTAGTACTCCTCCTGGCTCATTCCCGCGTCCGCGCAGCGTTGTGCGAAGTGGCCCTCGATGGTGCCGAACCCGTACACGAACTGGAAGACCGCTGCGATCGCTCCGGCCTGGCGGTCCGCGGGCAGCTCCGTCGCCCGGATCACGTCCTGGATGGCGTAGGACACCAGCATCGCGTGAGGGCCGATGTTGAGGAAGTGCCCCGCGAGCGGCGACACCCAGATGTGCCGGACGAGCAGATCCCGGTACTCGCCGGCCAGTTCGCGCAGGCGGTCGTGCCAGTGCGCGTCCTCACGAGGGGGCCGGATCTCGCTGTAGACCGAGTCGAGGGCCAGCTCCAGCAGATCGTCCTTGGAGTCCACGTACCAGTAGAGGGACATCGCCGTGACGCCCAGCTCTGCCGCGAGACGGCGCATGGAGAACTTGCCGAGGCCCTCCGCGTCCAGCAGCCGTACCGAGGTAGCGATGATCCGTTCCCGGTCGAGGCCGGTCGGCTGATCCTGTTTACGGCTGCGCGACGGTGCCCGCTGATCCAGCCACACACTGGTCCTGGCGGGGTTCTTCACACGGTCGGCCGCGGACACCATGGCGCACTCTCCTCGTCTCGCCGGCGGGGCCGACCGGTCCGTCCGTACCCGTGCGCTGCCCGTGCGCGGCTCCCGCGCATCTCTGCGCAGGAAGCGGATTCGTTCGGTCCGGCGCGCCCCGTCCCGATGCTATGCCGCTGTCACGGACCCGGCCGAGTCCGCCCCGGGGGTTTCCGTCCGCTCCGCGCGGCGCAGCAGCGCCGCGGCCAGCAGGCCGCCCGCGAGTACGGCCACCGCCCCGGCCAATTGGCTGGTCTCCAGTCCGGAGGCGAACGCGTCGGTGATCCGCGCCCGCTCGCCGGCGTCGGTGGCCGATGCGAGCGCGGCGGGCAGCGAGGCGGCGCCCACGGCCGCGGGTACGAGCGCCGTGAAGCGCGAGCCCAGCACCGCGCCGAGGACGGCGACTCCGAGACCGTTGCCGAACTCGGCGAGCGTGCCGTTCACCCCGGCGCCCACGCCCGCCTTCTCCGGCGGGATCGCGCTCATGATCGCGTTGGCCATGGCAGGCCCGGCGAGTGCGATGCCCGCGCCCATCACGACGAGGCCGAGCAGCATGCCTCCGTAGCCGTCGCCACCGAGCAGCGCGATCGCGGCGAGGCCTGCGGCCAGCAGGCTCATTCCGGACGCGATGGTCACGGGGGTACCCAGCTTGGGCACCAGCCGGGCGCCGAATCCGGAGAGGTTGAGGACGACGACGCTGAGGGCCAGCGGGGCGGTGCGCAGACCGGCCTCCAGCGGCTCGTAGCCGAGGACGAACTGGAGCTGCTGGGTGAGCAGGAACAGCGAGCCGCCCATCCCGAAGGCCACGAGGATCGCACCGGCGACCGCCCCGATGAACTTCTGGTTCCGGAAGAAGTGCATGTCGAGCATCGGGTTCGGAATGCGCAGCTCCCACAGCACGAATCCGCAGAGCACGACGACCCCCACGACAGCGGTCAGCAGGACCCGGCCCGATGTCCAGCCGTGCTCCGGGCCGGAGATGATCGCGTAGACCACGGACGCCATGCCGATCGTCGAGAGCAGTGCGCCGAGCAGGTCGGGGCGGTCTCCGGTGGAGTTCCTGGACTCCGGGACGAGCCGGGCCACGGCGATCAGGCCGATGAGCGCGACGGGGATGTTGATCAGGAAGATCGCGCCCCACCAGAAGTGGTTGAGCATCACCCCGCCGATCAGTGGCCCGACGGCGAAGCCGAGCGAGCTCACGATCGACCAGATTCCGATCGCCTTGACCCTTTCGCTGTCGTCGAAGATCTGCACGATGACGGCGAGGGTCGTCGTCATCAGCAGCGCACCGCCGATGCCCATACCCGCCCGGGCGGCGATCAGTTGTCCGGACGACTGGGACAGTCCGGCCGCCAGCGAGCCGACACCGAACAGGGCCAGCCCGGCGATCAGCATCCTCTTGCGGCCGAAGCGGTCGGCGGAGCTGCCTGCTGTGAGGAGCAGGCCCGACTGCACGAGCGAGTAGGCGTTGATCATCCACTGCACATCGGCGGTGGAGGCGTGCAGCTCCCGGGTGAGGGAGGGGATCGCGACGTTGAGAACGGTGTTGTCGAGCAACACCGTGAGCTGGGCGAGACAGATGACGCCGAGGATCAGCCAGCGTTGCGGGTGGCTCGGCGGCGAGAGGTGGTTCTGCTCGGCGGCGGTCGCCGTCATGCGGACTCCAGATTCCTTATACGCCGTACAGGAGAATGACTCGTACACCGTATAGGCGCCCCATACGGCGTACAACCCATTTCCGCGCGGTGTCGTGCTCGACGCCGGTCCAACAGGTGATCCGGATGCGGTCCGCTGCGATCGCGCGTGATCCGACAAGGGCTGGAGTGGTATGTCACTGCGTCGTCGTACGGTGGAAGCGGCCCTCGCGGCAGCCCTGTCGGGGCCCGTTCTCACCTCTCCAGCATCGGCCGCCGGAAGGGAGCACGGGCCGCAGGGACCAAAGAGAGCACAGGGGCCACAGGGGCCACAGGGAGCACAGGGAGCACAGGGACCAACGGGAGCAGAGAGAGCACGGGGACCACGAGGTCGCGCTGCGCGTGGCCGCGTACGACATTCATGCGGGCGCCGGTACGGGTACGCGATGCGGCGGTGGCCGAGACATCCGCCTCGGACCACCGTCCGGTCGTCGCCGATCTGCTGCCGCGACGCTGAACTGCTGGCGGCATCCGCCACGCCGCGCGACGTACCGTCCGCCGCACCATCTGACATACCGCCTGACGTGCCGCCCGATGTGCGTTCCCCGTCCACAGGGCAGGACGACCAGGGCCTTTCGTCCGGACCACGCCGGACCACGCCGGACCACGCCGGACCACGTCGGACCACGTCGGATCACGCCGGACCACGCCGGACCACGTCGGATCACGCCGGATCCCACGAGCCCGGCGTGATCCGGACGGGGCGGCCTTCAGGCGTTCCCGTCGCTCTTCGGCTCGGTCAGGTCGTAGAACGTGGCGTCGCCCGCGGTGACCTTCTCGAAGTTCTGCTCCACCCATGAGGAGATCTGAGAAGAGGTCCCGTTGCCGCCCCCTCCCATGCCTCCCATGCCACTCGCGATGAAGTAGTGGATCGCGCCGTCCTCGACGTACTTCTTGAACCGCGAGAGCGTCGGGAACGGGTCGCTGCCGTTGAATCCGCCGATCGCCATCACCGGTTCTCCGGTGGCCAGTTGGTAGCCCGCCGCGTTCTGCGCACCGATGGTGGCAGCGGCCCAGGTGTAGTCCTCGGCGTCCTCCTCAAGGAGTTTCTCGGCCTCGGCGCCGACGGAAGCCCCGTTCAGCAGCCCACCCATGCCGCCGGGACCACCCGGGCGGGTGACGTATCCATATACGGGATCGATGCCGGTGCCGGTGCCGGGGGGCGAACCGGCGCCGGGGTTGGTACCAGGAGGAGTTCCGGTACCCGGCGGCATGGGCATGCCGCCCTGCTGAGTCCCTCCCTGCTGAGTCCCGCCCTGCTGACCACCGTTCTGCTGACCACCGTTCTGCTGACCTCCGCCCCACTGGCCGCCGCCGGTCGGGGGCTGCCCCATGCCTCCGCCCTGTCCGCCGCCCTGTCCCGGAGGCCGCATTCCGCCCGCGCCGTCGTCGCCGTCGCGGGGACCACCACGGCCACCGCGTCCGCCACCACCGGGACCGCCCATGAATCCGGCGCCGGACGGACCGGCCGTGACGATCGACCCCTGATGTCCGGTGTTCAACGTACTGACGGTGTACGCCGTCGGACCGGCCAGCGACGCCGCGAGGCTCAGCCCCACCGCGACGAGCACCGGTCGGCGCCCGGGGCGCGAGGCGAGCAGCAGGCCCGCCGCTCCGGCCGTACCGCCGAGCAGCACGGCCCAACGCAGCCATGGCAGATGGTCCGGTGTGCGCCCCAGCAGGACGTACGACCAGAGCGCGGTGACCGCCACGGCGCCGGCGAGCGTCCCACGCGCCCACCACCTGGCCCGCTCCTCCCACAGAACCGTGACGCCCATGCCGACGAGCGCCGCGATGTACGGCGCCAGCGCGACCGTGTAGTACTGGTGGAAGATGCCGGCCATGAAGCTGAAGACGACCAACGTCATCAGCAGCGAGCCGCCCCAGGCAAGGAACGCCGCGCGGGCCGTGTCGGTGCGGGCCGCCCGCCAGGTCAGCCAGACGCCCGCCGCGAGCAGGATCAACGCGGCGGGCAGCAGCCAGGAGATCTGACCACCGATCTCGGCGTTGAACATCCGGCCGAGCCCTGTCTCTCCCCACTGGCCGCCGCCGCCACCCGGGCCGCCACCCCCTCCGACGCTGCCGGTCTCGTCGCCGTTGATCCTGCCGAGGCCGTTGTAGCCGAAGGTCAGTTCCAGGAAGGAGTTGTTCTGGGAACCGCCGATGTACGGACGTGAGGACGCCGGCCACAGTTCGACGACCGCCACCCACCAGCCGCCCGTGACGATCACCGCGAGTGCCGCCAGGCCCAGTTGGCCGAACCTCCTGCGCAGACGCACCGGCGCGAACACCGCGTACAGCACGGCCAGCGGCGGAAGGATCAGAAACGCCTGAAGGGTCTTCGTCAGAAAGGCCGCGCCGACCGCGGCGCCCGCCCATACCAGCCACGCGGTCCGGCCGTGCTCCATGGCGCGCAGCACGCAGTAGACGGTGACGACCATCAGCAACGCCAGCAGTGCGTCCGGGTTGTTGAAGCGGAACATCAGCGCGGCGACGGGCGTGAGTGCGAAGACCGCCATGGTGATGAGGCCGGCCGCGGCGCTGAAGCGGCGGCGCACGGCCCCGTACAGCACCCCGGCCGTGGCCACCGCCATCAGTACCTGCGGGGCCAGGATCGCCCACGACCCGAGGCCGAAGATCCGCACCGACAGGGCCATGGGCCAGAGTGCGGCGGGTGGCTTGTCCACCGTGATGGCGTTGGCCGCGTCCAGCGAGCCGAAGAAGAACGCCTTCCAGCTCCGGCTGCCCGCCTGGACCGCCGCGGAGTAGAAGGAGTTGGCGTAGCCGGATGCGCTGAGGTTCCAGAAGTACGCGAGCGCGATGACCAGCAGCATGGCGAGGAACGCGGGCCGCGCCCAGCGCGGGTCCTCGGGCCTGCCCCGCCGGACGCGATGCGCCATGGACCGGATCGGGCGGGCAGGGGTGTCTCCCGGCGCGGGAGGGCCCACGTGATGTCGGATGTGGTCCTGGTGACCGGACTGCGGTGAGGTCATCGGGCCTCCTCCCTCGGTTCACGATCGGTTCCGGTTGCTCCGGCGGACTCGAAGGTCTCGGCAGCACCGGCGGTGCCGGCGGTTTCGACAATCCCGGCAGCACCGGCAGCACCGGCAGCACCGGCGGTTCTGTCGGTCCCCTCCGTTTGGCCGGTTCCGTCGGCGCGGAGATCCGCGGAACGCTCCTGCGGGGTCCGGTCCGGGAAGACCCAGGCGCGGAAGAGCAGAAAACGCAGCACCGTCGCAGCGAGATTCGCCGCGATCAGTACGGCGAGTTCCGTACCGTGCGAGGGCGATCCGGATGCCGCGCCCAGTGCGGCCAGCGAGCCACTGGTCAGGGCGAGACCGATGGCGAAGACGACCAGCCCCTGAGCCTGATGACGTACCGCCCCGCCCCGGCCCCGCACGCCGAACGTCAGCCTCCGGTTGGCCGCGGTGTTGGCGACGGCGGACACCAGCAGCGCACCGACGTTCGCGATCTGCGGGCCGACGCCCAGCCGGAACAGGGAGTACAGGGCGAGGTAGAGGAGCGTGGAGAGCACGCCGACGACACAGAACCCGACGAGCTGCCTGGCCAGACCTCCCGGCACCCCGTTCAGCTCCCGGTCACGCGGATCGTCCCCGAACGGTCTCGCCAACCGGTCCAGCGGCAGCGCGCCGACCGCCAGCGCCCGCCCCACCCGCCACACGCCTTTCAGATCCTCGGTCGCGGTCCGCACGATGCGGACGGTCGAGTCCGGGTCGTCGACCCAGTCGACCGGCACCTCGTGGATGCGCAGCCCGGCCCGCTCGGCGAGCACCAGCATCTCGGTGTCGAAGAACCACCCCGTGTCCTCCACCATCGGCAGCAGCCGCTGCGCGACTTCCCGCCGGATCGCCTTGAACCCGCACTGCGCGTCGCTGAACCGGGCGGCCAGCGAGGAGCGCAGGATGAGGTTGTAGGCGCGCGAGATGAACTCGCGCTTCGATCCGCGCACCACCCGCGAGCCACCGGCCAGCCGGGAGCCGATCGCGAGATCCGAGTGACCCGAGATGAGCGGGGCGACCAGCGGTAGCAACGCGTTGAGGTCGGTCGACAGGTCGACGTCCATGTACGCCAGGACTGGTGCGTCCGACCGCGACCACACGGTGTGCAGCGCCCGCCCCCGGCCCTTCTGCTCCAGCCGGTGGGACCGGACCCGGGGCAACCGCGCCGCCAGCCGGGCCGCCACCCGCGGTGTGCGGTCGGTGCTCGCGTTGTCCGCGATCGTGATCCGGAAGGCGTACGGGAAGGTGCGCACCAGGTGGTCGTGCAGGCGCAGCACGGAAGGTTCGAGGTCCTTCTCCTCGTTGTGGACGGGTACCACCACATCGAGGACGGGCACGCCCGCCGCGGCCCCCGCTCCGGCGGACGTGGCCGATGCGACGGGCGCGGCGAGCAGATGGTCCCGGGCCGGCAGGGTGCCGGGAGGAATGTCGATTCGCATGCTGTCGACACTCGCCAACTCCGCTGTCACGTCGATGTGCTGGACCTGTCCACCCGCTGTGAGTCCGGCGGGTCGGGTAGATCGACGGGAACGGGAAAAGTCCGCGGGGCAGAAGGAACAGCAGGAACAGCAGGAACGGGAGGAACGGCAGGAACGGGAGGAACGGCAGGAACGGCAGGAACGGCAGGAACGGCAGGAACGGGAAAAGTCTGCGGGACAGAAGGGGTGGCAGGAACGGAGGAAACCTGCGGGTCAGCCTGCGGTTCAGGAGGAGCAGTCGTCCCTGTGGGCAGATGCACGGCGAACACCGTCCGCCCCGGGACCGACGTGACCTCCACCCGCCCGCCGTGCGCGGCGACGACGGCCTGCACGATGGCGAGGCCGAGCCCGGTCGAACCGGCGGCACGGGAGCGGGACTCATCACCCCGCGCGAACCGCTCGAAGACATGCGGCAGCAATCTGGGCGGAATCCCCGGCCCGTCGTCCTGGACCTCCAGCGTCACCGTGGGACCACCGGGCACCGGACCACCCCCCGCGCGGCCGTCGACCACCGAACCACCGGCCGCGGGGCCACTGCGGCCGGCCGTGCCACGGCTCTCGGCACGCACGCTCACACGCACACGCACACGCACGGTGACCGTGGTGCCGGGCGGGGTGTGTGTACGGGCATTCGCCAGCAGATTGACCAGTACCTGATGGAGCCGGGTCGGGTCCCCATACACGATCACTGGCTCGTCCGGCAGTTCCAGCCGCCAGTGGTGCTGTCGCCGCCCGGCGGCGCGGGCGTCGCTCACCGCGTCGACGACGACCGGTGAGAGATCGGTGGGCTCATGGCTCAGCGGACGTCCGGCGTCCAGGCGGGCGAGGAGCAACAGGTCCTCCACCATCCCGGTCATCCGCTCCGCCTCGGATTCGATCCGCCCCAGGGCGTGCCGGGTGTCGGGTCCGGTCTCCTCGCCACCGCGCCGGGTCAGTTCGGCGTAGCCGCGGATCGAGGCCAGGGGGGTGCGCAGCTCATGGCTGGCGTCCGCGACGAACTGCCGCACCCGTGTCTCGCTCTCCTGCCGCGCCTCCAGGGCCGAACCGACGTGACCCAGCAACTTGTTGAGTGCCGCCCCCACCCGTCCGACCTCGGTGCGCGGATCGGCCTCCGTCTCCGGGACGCGTTCCAGCAGCGCCACCTCGCCGCTGTGCAGCGGAAGTTCGGACACCTGGGCGGCCGTGGCGACGATCCGGCGCAGCGGACGCAGCGCGACCCCCACCATGGCGGTGCCCGCGATTCCCGCCGCGACGAGCCCGGCACCGGTGACACACACCTCGACGACGATCAGGGTGGTGAGGGCGCTGTCGACCTCTGCGGCGGGGTAGCCGACCAGGATCGTCGTCCCGCGCGGGCCCGCGACGGCCTCCACCCTGCCGACGCCGAGTCCCGGAAGGTCGACGTTCCGTGCCCCGTCGCCCTCGCGGATGTCCGCGGCCGTCAGTGCGCTCGTCTGGGCTGCGGTCATCGGTTGCCCGTTCCCCTCGGCTCCCGGGACCGGTGCGACGACGCTCTCCACGACCACTCGCGACACGGTGATCGAGCCGTCCGAGACCACCGCGCCGAAGGCCCCGACCGGCAGCCCTCGCGCGTCGACGAAGGCCAGCGGATCGCTGCCCGGCGGAATGCCGCCCGGCAGCATCGGCCCACCGCCGGGCGGCTTCGCGGCCCGCATGGCGACGGCGTGCAGTTGGTCGTCGAGCTTGCCGTACATGTAGCTGCGGTACGCGATGGTGGTGACCGAGCCGATGACCGCGGCGACCACGGCGATCAGCACCACCGCCGACACCACGAGCCGGGTACGCAGCGTCCACGGCCCGCGCCACCGACCACCGCCCCCGCGCTCCCGGCCGCGCTCCCGGTCGGAGCCCCGGCCCGCCGACCCGCCCCTGCCCACCCGGCCGCTGCGCGCAGAACCCCTGCCCAGCGGGCCGCTGCGCACCGAACCCCTGCTGACCCGGCCGCTGCTCGACGGGCCGCTGCGCATCTGGTCGCTACTCACCGGGCTTGATGAGATACCCCGCGCCGCGCCGGGTGTGGATCATCGGCGACCGGCCGACGTCGATCTTCTTGCGCAGATAGGAGATGTACAGCTCGACGACGTTCGCCTGTCCTCCGAAGTCGTAGTTCCACACCCGGTCGAGGATCTGCGCCTTGCTCAGCACCCTCCGCGGATTGCGCATCAGAAACCGCAGCAATTCGAATTCGGTGGCCGTGAGGTGGATGGACGTGCCGCCCCGGCTCACCTCGTGACTGTCCTCGTCCAGGACGAGGTCACCGACGACGAGCGACGACTCACCTCGTCCGGCCGCCGCACCGGACCGCCGGATCAGCCCGCGCAGGCGGGCCACGACCTCCTCCAGGCTGAACGGCTTGGTGACGTAGTCGTCGCCACCCGCGGTGAGTCCGGCGATCCGGTCCTCCACGGCGTCGCGGGCGGTGAGGAACAGCACGGGAACCTCGGACAGTTCCCGCCGCAGCCTGCCGAGCACGGCGAACCCGTCAGTGTCCGGCAACATCACGTCGAGGATCACCACGTCCGGCCGGAAGCCGCGCGCCATCCGTACCGCCGCGGCACCGTCCCCGGCGCTGCGCACCTCCCAGCCCTCGTAGCGCAGGGCCATGGAGAGCAGCTCGGTGAGCGAGGCCTCGTCGTCCACCACCAGCACACGGACGGGGGCACGGTCCGCCCTCGACAGTTCGGTACGCCCCTGGGGCAAGGTCGTCGTCATGCCTCAACCCTGTGAGGCCCCTCTGAGAGGGTTCTTTCCCGAATCTGTGAATTCCCTGAGAAACTCACCCTCCGGGCCCCTCCGCGCCCCCGCCGCGCCTCGCCCCTCGACCCTCGCCCCTCGCCCCTCGACTCCACGTGTCCACGTGTCCACGT